>NZ_JBNWDR010000004.1:0-482287 GCF_053521785.1 Agrobacterium sp. A3-95
CACGAACTACCGTCCGCAGTTCTACTTCCGTACGACTGACGTTACCGGTATCGTTTCGCTTCCAGAAGGCACGGAAATGGTTATGCCTGGCGACAACGTCACTGTTGAAGTCGAGCTGATCGTTCCGATCGCGATGGAAGAAAAGCTGCGCTTCGCTATCCGCGAAGGCGGCCGTACCGTCGGCGCCGGCATCGTCGCTTCTATCGTCGAGTAATTTTCGACAGGCGGCGGTTTCGCCGGATTTAAAAATCTAGTTCTAAAACGGCGGTGTCTTCGGCACCGCCGTTTTTTTATGTAAAAATCGATTTTTGTAAATTTATATAGTTGAAAGATTTGTATACTTTTCTAATGTGAAGATAGATTCTGATATTTTACTTCTTTTACGCTTATATTATGCGCCATATTTAAGATAAATGAAATGTATTATTTATTATTTATTATTATGTAATCCTCTTTGTATTTAGCGACGTAATTCGCCTGTAACTCGTTTGACGTAGATGAAACTATATTAATTAGCGCTTGGCTGGCTTGTTTCATCGGCCAGTTTTCTTCCGAGACGACTTCATGTCCGATTTAACTGTTGTGCTCACCAGCTGCCGCCGTCCTGATCTTCTCATCGGAACTCTCGATAGCTTCTTCTCTACTAATGATTACCCGCTACGGGAATTTATCATTATCGAGGACTCTGACGACGAATCGGTGTGGGCGATTCCGGCGCGGTATCCAGAGCAACCGATCCGCATCATTTTGAACGGCGTCAACATTGGGCAGCACCGCTCTATCGACCGGGCATATTCGGAAGTGCAAACCCCTTACATCCTGCATCTCGAAGACGACTGGGCATTTCCTGTTTCTAAGGTTGTGGGCAGGGGCATCGAAATACTGAAGCGGGACCCGCAGGTGGCGCTCGTTCAACTCAGAACCGATGACGACATGCCCCGTGACATTCGGCGTAAGGCGCAGGCAGTTGAAGATTTAGGGTATTGGCGAATACCGCCGACCGCGCATCGTGTCTGGCATAGCTTCACCTTCAATCCGACCGTCAAGCGGTTGTCCTGCTATAAAAAACTACCGCAAGGTTATGCCGGTTTCCGGACAGAGGCGGAAATTAGTATCTTTTATAAGGATCAGGGCGCGATCATGGCGTGGTTGGCCGAAACCGGCGTCAGCCATTCGGGATTTGGCCGCAGCAATTATGGTCTTAAGAAACGCCGTGGTTGGCGCGGTGTGGCGCAAGAGCTCGACAGATTCTTTTCGCTGGCGACAGTCCGTAAATGGCGGCGTTCGGTGACGCGCAACGTCGCACACTTCAAGCGCAAGTATCGGGAGCGTCAGTTGATCAGGTCCGATCGCAGTGCGCTTGAGCCGTAAAAGATTAAAGGTCGGTTGCGAAAGTATCAAACCAGCGCATTCGGATGCCGCAAAGGGGTTCGTTGAGGTGACGGGCTTGGGGGGTAACCGGTTAAGCGGCCGAGGAAAAAACGTGGCGGGGAGGGCGTCAACAGTTTCTTCCGAAAGCGAATAAAAAGCGCTTGCCATTCTTTTCCGTGCGCCTTAAAGGGAACGCATACCGAAGTGGCCAAGTGATTTTCGTGGTCGGCTAAGGTGTTAAAGGGGTATAGCTCAGTTGGTAGAGCGGCGGTCTCCAAAACCGCAGGTCGTAAGTTCGAGCCTTACTGCCCCTGCCACTTTCCATCCGCAAGCGCGGTCTTCGCTGCATGGCAGATGGGTGCCGGTTTTCCGGCGAATTTCGCCGAATGTCGATTTCCTCTTGTTAAAACTGGAATCGGTGTTTATGTAAGGTCAAAACAGACACGCGGTGCGTGGGGCTGATTAGTTCGGCTTTACGCGCCGTAATTGCGTGGGCAGTCAATGGCATCCAAAATCAATCCGTTTACGTTTCTGCAGCAGGTTCGCGCCGAAGCGTCAAAAATCACTTGGCCGTCGCGCCGCGAGACCATGATTTCGACGGCTATGGTGCTTGTGATGGTCATTTTTGCGGCTCTGTTCTTTTTTGCTGCTGACCAGCTCATCGGCTGGGTGCTTAGCCTCGTGCTGAACGTCGGCCGGTAACGGATTGAACGGAGAATAAAAATGGCAGCGCGCTGGTATATCGTTCACGCATATTCGAATTTCGAAAAGAAGGTCGCTGAGTCGATCGAAGAGAAGGCTCGTCAGAAGGGTCTTGATCATCTTTTCGAGAAAATCCTCGTTCCGACCGAAAAGGTTGTCGAGGTGCGTCGTGGCCGCAAGGTCGACAGCGAGCGCAAGTTCTTTCCAGGTTACGTGCTTGTGCGCGCCAACCTGACGGATGAGGCCTATCATCTCATCAAGAACACGCCGAAGGTGACCGGTTTCCTCGGTTCGGACAATAAGCCTGTTCCGATTCCGGATTATGAAGCCGATCGTATCCTCGGTCAGGTTCAGGAAGGTGTCGAGCGTCCGAAGTCTTCGGTTTCGTTCGAGGTCGGCGAGCAGGTTCGCGTTTCCGATGGTCCGTTCGCGTCGTTCAACGGCGTTGTTCAGGATGTCGACGAAGAGCGTTCGCGCCTGAAGGTGGAAGTTTCGATTTTCGGCCGCGCTACGCCGGTCGAGCTGGAATACAGTCAGGTCGAGAAGGTCTGACTGGAGGGGTGAAACCCCAATCGCGTGGAAGGCAAACGGGCTCCCATAGCCGGGGCAGGGCGCCGCACCACGCAACCGCAGCCGCCGGAGCGATCCGGCTAGAGAGAAGCCGGGAAACCGGTTTGAATTGAAAGGCAGAGAGATATGGCTAAGAAAGTTATGGGCCAGCTCAAGCTGCAGGTGAAGGCAGGGTCGGCCAATCCGTCCCCGCCGATCGGTCCTGCACTTGGTCAGCGCGGCATCAACATCATGGAATTCTGCAAGGCGTTCAATGCCGCCACGCAGGAAATGGAAAAGGGTATGCCGATTCCGGTCGTCATCACCTATTACCAGGACAAGTCCTTCACCTTCGTCATGAAGCAGCCGCCGATGACCTATTGGCTGAAGAAGGAAGCGAAGATCACCTCCGGCTCCAAGACGCCTGGTAAGGGCGCCAAGGTTGGCTCCATCACCAAGGCTCAGGTCAAGACGATCGCTGAAGCCAAGATGAAGGATCTGAATGCTGCCGATATCGAAGGCGCAATGGCAATGGTTGAGGGCTCTGCCCGCGCCATGGGCCTGGAAGTAGTAGGTTGATCATGGCCAAGGTAGCAAAGCGTATTCAGAAGATCCGCGAAGGTGTGGATCCTAACAAGCTCTACGTTCTCACCGACGCCATTTCGATGGTCAAGGAACGTGCAGTCGCCAAGTTCGACGAAACCGTTGAAGTTTCGATGAACCTCGGCGTTGACCCGCGCCATGCGGACCAGATGGTTCGCGGCGTTGTCAACCTGCCGAACGGCACGGGCCGTGACGTTCGCGTCGCCGTTTTTGCACGTGGCGCCAAGGCTGATGAAGCCACGGCTGCTGGTGCTGACGTTGTTGGCGCAGAAGAGCTGGTTGAAATCGTTCAGGGCGGCAAGATCGACTTCGATCGTTGCATCGCGACCCCGGACATGATGCCGCTCGTCGGCCGTCTCGGCAAGGTACTCGGCCCGCGTGGCATGATGCCGAACCCGAAGGTCGGTACGGTGACGATGGATGTTGCCGGCGCCGTCAAGGCGTCCAAGGGCGGTGCTGTTGAGTTCCGCGTCGAAAAGGCCGGTATCGTACACGCTGGTATTGGCAAGGCTTCGTTCGACGCCAAGGCTCTTGAAGAAAACATCAAGGCTTTCGCCGATGCGGTCATCAAGGCAAAGCCGACGGGTGCCAAGGGCAACTACGTCAAGCGCGTTGCCATCTCCTCGACCATGGGTCCGGGCGTCAAGATCGAACCTTCGTCGGTTACGGCTTAATCAATTCTCGTGCTTCCCTGTCGGGGAGCGTGATTAGAAGAATTTCCGGCTCTCAGGGAGCCGGAGATTTCCGGGGAAACCCGGAACTCCTGTCCGAGATTGCGGGTGGCCATGTCCTTCGGGGTTTGGCCTTAATCATTCAACCTGCATGAGACGGGTGAGGCTGGATTTGAGGCATCGCAGATGCCTGACTGTCCGGTTCGAACCTGGTGTGCCTGTGCCTGAAGCCGTTTGCGGCGACAGAGCGGGGGACAGGATCCTCGAGCGTCGCTCGGGATCTTTGTAAAAAGGTCCCTTGGGGCAAAGGCAAACCCGACGGGTTCACACTTATGTGGCCCCGTCTACTGGAGACAGACAGTGGAAAGAGCGGAAAAACGCGAATTCGTCACGGAGCTGAACGAAGTCTTCAAGGCTTCCGGTTCGGTTGTCGTGGCCCACTATGCTGGTGTCACCGTTGCGCAAATGAACGACTTCCGTTCGAAAATGCGCGCTGCCGGAGGCACCGTCAAGGTCGCGAAGAACCGCCTGGCCAAGATCGCTCTTCAGGGCACGGAGTCGGAAGGGATGACAGATCTCTTCAAGGGCCAGACGCTGATTGCATACAGCGTCGACCCTATGATTGCTCCGAAAGTCGTCATGGATTTCGCAAAGACCAACGATAAAGTCGTTGTTCTCGGCGGTTCCATGGGCGCAACCACGCTCAACGCCGAAGCAGTCAAGTCGCTTGCGACCCTGCCTTCGCTGGACGAGCTGCGCGCAAAGCTGCTGGGCCTACTCAACGCCCCGGCAACTCGCGTCGCCACGGTTGTCGCAGCACCTGCAAGCCAGCTTGCACGGGTGTTCTCGGCTTACGCCAAGAAGGACGAAGCCGCTTAAGGCGGTTTTTCGCTGTAATTATTCAAACTGGTTCGAACTGAACAAAAGGAACTATCAAAATGGCTGATCTCGCAAAGATCGTTGAAGACCTCTCCACCCTGACCGTTCTGGAAGCTGCAGAACTGTCGAAGCTTCTCGAAGAAAAGTGGGGCGTTTCCGCCGCTGCTCCGGTAGCTGTTGCTGCTGCTGGCGGTGCTGGCGCTGCTGCTGTCGTTGAAGAAGAAAAGACCGAATTCGACGTGATCCTGGTTGACGCTGGCGCCAACAAGATCAACGTCATCAAGGAAGTCCGCGCTATCACGGGTCTCGGCCTGAAGGAAGCTAAGGACCTCGTTGAAGGCGCTCCGAAGGCTGTCAAGGAAGCTGTTTCCAAGGCTGAAGCTGCTGACCTCAAGAAGAAGCTTGAAGACGCTGGCGCCAAGGTCGACGTTAAGTAATCTTGCGATTGCTGGCGGGAAGGGGCTTCATGCCCCTTTCCGTCGTCATCGTTTTAAAACTTATTACCCAAAAGCCGCGTGAAAATGGCTTTTGGGTAATGGGTTCTTCAAGAGAATGGTTCCGAACCGGCTCATCTAGGCAATCCGGCCTGATCGATCCGGGATGTGGAACGAGATTGATGACACCCATTGCTTGACGGGATCGACTGGCCATCGGTTCCCGTCCGTTGCAGGCCCGGATGCAATTTTAAAGGAGCGACGATGGCTCAGACCCTTTCGTTTAACGGTCGCAGGCGCGTACGCAAGTTTTTCGGCAAAATTCCAGAAGTAGCGGAAATGCCGAACCTCATCGAGGTTCAGAAGGCTTCGTATGACCAGTTTCTCATGGTTGACGAGCCCAAGGGTGGCCGTCCCGACGAGGGATTGAATGCCGTATTCAAATCCGTATTCCCGATCACCGATTTTTCCGGCGCATCCATGCTCGAATTCGTGTCTTACGAATTCGAAGCGCCGAAGTTTGACGTCGAGGAATGCCGTCAGCGCGATCTGACCTATGCAGCGCCGCTGAAAGTGACGCTGCGCCTCATCGTGTTCGATATCGACGAGGATACAGGCGCGAAGTCCATCAAGGACATCAAGGAACAGTCCGTATACATGGGCGACATGCCGCTCATGACCAATAACGGCACGTTCATCGTCAACGGTACAGAGCGCGTCATCGTTTCGCAGATGCACCGTTCGCCGGGCGTATTCTTCGACCACGACAAGGGCAAGAGCCATTCTTCCGGCAAGCTTTTGTTCGCTGCCCGCGTCATCCCATATCGCGGTTCCTGGCTCGACATCGAGTTCGACGCCAAGGACATCGTCTATGCGCGTATCGACCGTCGCCGCAAGCTGCCCGTGACCTCGCTCCTGATGGCGCTTGGCATGGATGGTGAAGAAATCCTGTCGACCTTCTACAGCAAGGCTTCCTACGAGCGCTCCGGCGATGGCTGGCGCATTCCGTTCCAGCCTGAAACGCTGAAGAATGCCAAGGTCATCACCGACATGATCGACGCCGACACCGGCGAAGTCGTTGTCGAAGGTGGCAAGAAGCTCACTCCGCGTCTTATCCGCCAGCTCGTCGACAAGGGCCTGAAGGCACTTAAGGCGACTGACGAAGACCTCTACGGCAACTTCCTTGCCGAAGACATCGTCAACTACTCGACGGGTGAGATCTATCTCGAAGCCGGCGACGAAATCGACGAAAAGACGCTTGGCCTCATTCTTCAGTCCGGCTTTGACGAGATTCCGGTCCTCAACATCGACCACGTCAATGTTGGCGCCTATATCCGCAACACGCTGCATGCGGACAAGAACCAGAACCGCCAGGAAGCGCTGTTCGATATCTACCGCGTCATGCGTCCGGGTGAGCCGCCGACCATGGATTCGGCAGAAGCGATGTTCAACTCGCTGTTCTTCGATGCAGAACGTTATGATCTCTCGGCTGTTGGCCGCGTGAAGATGAACATGCGTCTCGACCTCGACGCGGAAGACACCGTGCGCACGCTGCGCAAGGAAGACATCCTCGCTGTCGTCAAGATGCTGGTCGAACTGCGCGACGGCAAGGGCGAAATCGACGACATCGACAACCTCGGCAATCGCCGTGTGCGTTCGGTCGGCGAGCTGATGGAAAACCAGTACCGCCTCGGCCTTCTGCGCATGGAACGTGCGATCAAGGAACGTATGTCCTCGATCGAAATCGACACCGTGATGCCGCAGGACCTGATCAATGCGAAGCCGGCAGCTGCCGCCGTTCGCGAATTCTTCGGTTCCTCGCAGCTTTCGCAGTTCATGGACCAGGTGAACCCGCTTTCGGAAATCACCCACAAGCGCCGTCTTTCGGCTCTTGGACCGGGTGGTCTGACCCGTGAGCGCGCCGGCTTCGAAGTCCGCGACGTTCATCCGACCCACTACGGCCGTATTTGCCCGATCGAAACGCCGGAAGGCCCGAACATCGGTCTGATCAACTCGCTTGCCACCTTTGCCCGCGTCAACAAGTACGGCTTCATCGAAAGCCCGTACCGCAAGATCATCGACGGCAAGGTGACGACCGACGTTATCTACCTCTCCGCCATGGAAGAGGCCAAGTACTACGTCGCACAGGCCAATGCCGAGCTCGATGGCGAAGGCGCCTTCACTGAAGAGTTCGTTGTTTGCCGTCACTCGGGCGAAGTTATGCTCGCACCGCGCGACAACATTAACCTGATGGACGTTTCGCCGAAGCAGCTCGTTTCGGTCGCAGCGGCTCTCATTCCGTTCCTGGAAAACGACGACGCCAACCGCGCTCTCATGGGCTCGAACATGCAGCGTCAGGCCGTTCCGCTTCTGCGGGCGGAAGCGCCGTTCGTCGGCACAGGCATGGAACCGATCGTCGCCCGTGACTCCGGCGCTGCCATCGCGGCTCGCCGCGGCGGTGTCGTCGACCAGGTGGATGCGACCCGTATCGTTATCCGCGCTACGGAAGAACTCGATGCCGGCAAGTCGGGCGTCGATATCTACCGTCTGCAGAAGTTCCAGCGTTCGAACCAGAACACCTGCGTCAACCAGCGTCCGCTGGTCGCTGTCGGTGACATCATCTCCAAGGGTGACATCATCGCTGATGGTCCGTCGACCGACCTCGGCGATCTGGCGCTCGGCCGTAACGCGCTCGTCGCGTTCATGCCCTGGAACGGCTACAACTACGAAGACTCGATCCTGATGTCGGAACGTATCGTTTCCGACGACGTGTTCACCTCCATCCACATCGAAGAATTCGAAGTGATGGCGCGTGACACGAAGCTTGGTCCGGAAGAAATCACGCGTGACATTCCGAACGTTTCGGAAGAAGCGCTGAAGAACCTCGACGAAGCCGGTATCGTTTACATCGGTGCGGAAGTTCAGCCGGGCGATATCCTCGTCGGCAAGATCACGCCGAAGGGCGAAAGCCCGATGACGCCGGAAGAAAAGCTTCTGCGCGCCATCTTCGGTGAAAAGGCTTCCGACGTTCGCGACACCTCCATGCGCATGCCTCCGGGCACGTTTGGTACCGTTGTGGAAGTCCGCGTCTTCAACCGTCACGGTGTGGAGAAGGATGAGCGCGCGATGGCAATCGAGCGCGAAGAGATCGAACGTCTGGCAAAGGACCGCGACGACGAACAGGCAATTCTCGACCGTAACGTCTACGGCCGCCTGATCGACATGCTGCGTGGTCACGTTTCCATCGCCGGTCCGAAGGGCTTCAAGAAGGGCGTCGAGCTTTCCAACGCCGTCGTCTCCGAATATCCCCGCTCGCAGTGGTGGATGTTTGCAGTCGAAGACGAGAAGGCCCAGTCCGAACTGGAAGCACTTCGCGGCCAGTACGACGAATCCAAGTCGCGCCTTGAACAGCGCTTCATGGACAAGGTCGAGAAGGTCCAGCGCGGCGATGAAATGCCTCCTGGCGTCATGAAGATGGTCAAGGTCTTCGTCGCTGTGAAGCGCAAGATCCAGCCGGGCGACAAGATGGCCGGCCGTCACGGTAACAAGGGCGTCGTCTCGCGTATCGTTCCTGTCGAGGACATGCCGTTCCTCGAAGACGGCACGCATGTCGACATCTGCTTGAACCCGCTCGGCGTGCCTTCGCGCATGAACGTCGGCCAGATCCTCGAAACCCACCTCGCATGGGCATGCGCCGGTATGGGCAAGAAGATCGGCGAGATGCTCGAAGAGTATCGCAAGACGATGGACATCAGCGAGCTTCGCACGGAGCTTACCGAAATCTATGCGAGTGAATCGCATGACGAGGTAAAGCGCTTCGACGACGAGTCGCTGGTCAAGCTTGCCGAAGAAGCCAAGCGCGGTGTTTCCATCGCGACCCCGGTCTTCGACGGTGCGCATGAACCCGACGTTGCCGCGATGCTGAAGAAGGCAGGTCTGCATGAATCCGGTCAGTCCGTTCTTTATGACGGTCGTACCGGCGAGCCTTTCGACCGCAAGGTCACCGTCGGCTACATGTACATGATCAAGCTGAACCACCTTGTTGACGACAAGATCCACGCTCGCTCGATCGGTCCTTACTCGCTCGTTACCCAGCAGCCGCTGGGCGGCAAGGCGCAGTTCGGCGGACAGCGCTTCGGGGAAATGGAAGTCTGGGCTCTGGAAGCATACGGTGCGGCTTACACGCTGCAGGAAATGCTCACCGTCAAGTCGGACGACGTGGCGGGCCGCACCAAGGTCTACGAGGCGATCGTCCGTGGCGACGATACCTTCGAGGCCGGTATCCCCGAGAGCTTCAACGTTCTCGTCAAGGAAATGCGGTCGCTCGGTCTTTCGGTCGAACTGGAGAACTCGAAGGTCGAGACCCAGCCCGAGGATCAGCTGCCCGACGCAGCGGAATAAAGATGAGAGAGGCGGGCGCCGTGTTGGCGCCTGCCGGTTCCCCGGCGACCAATGGTTGCCGCGGGACACTTTCGCCGCATTGTGCGGTTAATCCGTATTTAAAGCTCTGGACGGTGACCCGGGAAGAAGCCGGTCCAGATGCAAACAGGGGCAGCAGCTAGCCTCTCAAGGAGACAAGGCATGAACCAAGAGGTCATGAATCTTTTCAATCCTCAGGTGCCTGCGCAGCATTTCGATTCCATCCGGATTTCGATCGCTTCGCCGGAAAAAATCCTGTCGTGGTCCTACGGCGAGATCAAGAAGCCGGAAACCATCAACTATCGTACGTTCAAGCCGGAACGCGATGGTCTCTTCTGCGCGCGCATTTTCGGACCTATCAAGGACTACGAATGCCTGTGCGGCAAGTACAAGCGCATGAAGTACAAGGGCATCATCTGCGAAAAGTGCGGCGTTGAAGTTACGCTGTCGCGCGTTCGCCGTGAGCGCATGGGCCATATCGAGCTCGCAGCGCCCGTTGCCCATATCTGGTTCCTGAAGTCGCTTCCCTCGCGTATCTCGACCTTGCTCGACATGACGCTGAAGGATGTCGAACGCGTTCTCTATTTCGAGAACTACATCGTCACCGAACCCGGCCTCACCTCGATGAAGCAGAACCAGCTTCTGTCCGAGGAAGAGTACATGATCGCCGTTGACGAGTTTGGCGAAGACCAGTTCACCGCCATGATCGGCGCTGAAGCCATCTACGAAATGCTGGCTTCGATGAACCTCGAAAAGATCGCTGGCGACCTGCGGGCCGAGCTTGCCGAGACCACCTCGGATCTCAAGCAGAAGAAGTTCATGAAGCGTCTCAAGATCGTTGAGAACTTCATGGAATCCGGCAATCGTCCTGAGTGGATGATCATGAAGGTCGTTCCGGTTATTCCGCCGGACCTTCGTCCGCTGGTTCCGCTGGATGGTGGCCGTTTCGCGACGTCCGACCTCAACGATCTCTATCGCCGCGTCATCAACCGTAACAACCGTCTGAAGCGCCTGATCGAGCTTCGCGCGCCTGGTATCATCATCCGCAACGAAAAGCGCATGTTGCAGGAATCCGTCGATGCGCTGTTCGATAACGGCCGTCGCGGTCGCGTCATCACGGGTGCGAACAAGCGTCCGTTGAAGTCGCTTTCCGACATGCTCAAGGGCAAGCAGGGCCGCTTCCGCCAGAACCTTCTCGGCAAGCGCGTCGACTATTCAGGCCGTTCGGTCATCGTGACCGGTCCGGAGCTGAAGCTGCACCAGTGCGGCCTGCCGAAGAAGATGGCGCTCGAGCTGTTCAAGCCGTTCATCTATGCCCGCCTCGACGCCAAGGGTTACTCCTCGACCGTCAAGCAGGCCAAGAAGCTGGTTGAAAAGGAAAAGCCTGAAGTTTGGGATATCCTCGACGAGGTCATCCGCGAGCATCCGGTCCTTCTGAACCGCGCACCGACGCTGCACCGTCTGGGTATCCAGGCCTTCGAACCCATGCTGGTTGAAGGCAAGGCCATTCAGCTGCATCCGCTCGTCTGCACGGCTTTCAACGCCGACTTCGACGGCGACCAGATGGCCGTTCACGTGCCGCTGTCGCTTGAAGCCCAGCTTGAAGCCCGCGTGCTGATGATGTCGACCAACAACATCCTGCATCCGGCAAACGGCCATCCGATCATCGTTCCTTCGCAGGACATGGTTCTCGGCCTGTATTACCTGTCGATCATGAACCAGAACGAGCCCGGCGAAGGCATGGCCTTCTCGGACATCGGCGAATTGCATCACGCGCTTGAAAACAAGGTCGTGACACTGCATGCCAAGATCCGTGGTCGCTTCAAGACCGTGGATGCTGATGGCAAGCCGGTTTCCAAGATCCATGAAACGACGCCTGGCCGTATGCTGATTGGCGAACTTCTGCCGAAGAACGTCAACGTGCCGTTCGACGTCTGCAACCAGGAAATGACCAAGAAGAACATCTCCAAGATGATCGACACGGTCTACCGTCATTGCGGCCAGAAAGACACGGTCATCTTCTGCGACCGGATCATGCAGCTCGGCTTTGCTCACGCTTGCCGCGCCGGTATTTCGTTCGGCAAGGACGACATGGTCATTCCGGACAGCAAGGTTAAGATCGTCGGTGACACCGAAGCCTTGGTGAAGGAATACGAACAGCAGTATAACGACGGTCTCATCACTCAGGGCGAAAAGTACAACAAGGTTGTCGACGCCTGGGGTAAGGCAACCGAAAAGGTCGCCGAAGAAATGATGGCGCGCATCAAGGCTGTGGAATTCGACCCGGAAACGGGCCGCCAGAAGCCGATGAACTCCATCTACATGATGAGCCATTCGGGCGCCCGCGGTTCACCGAACCAGATGCGTCAGCTGGGCGGCATGCGCGGCCTGATGGCCAAGCCCTCGGGTGAAATCATCGAGACGCCGATCATCTCGAACTTCAAGGAAGGCCTGACCGTTAACGAGTACTTCAACTCGACCCACGGTGCCCGTAAGGGTCTTGCAGACACCGCCTTGAAGACGGCGAACTCGGGTTACCTTACCCGCCGTCTCGTCGACGTGGCACAGGATTGCATCGTGAACTCCGTGGATTGCGGCACCGACAAGGGCCTCACCATGACCGCCATCGTTGATGCCGGTCAGGTCGTTGCCTCGCTCGGCGCACGTATCCTCGGCCGTACGGCTCTTGATGACATCGACAATCCGGTAACTGGCGAAAACATCGTCAAGGCCAGAACGTTGATCGACGAAGCCGACGTTGCGATCATCGAGAAGGCTGGCATCCAGTCCGTCCGTATCCGCTCGGCACTGACCTGCGAAGTGCAGGTCGGCGTTTGCGGCGTCTGCTACGGTCGTGACCTTGCTCGCGGTACTCCGGTCAACATGGGCGAAGCCGTTGGCGTCATCGCCGCACAGTCGATCGGTGAACCGGGCACGCAGCTCACCATGCGTACCTTCCACCTTGGCGGTACGGCAAACGTGGTCGACCAGTCGTTCCTGGAAGCTTCGTATGAAGGCACGATCCAGATCAAGAACCGCAACATCCTGCGGAACTCCGATGGCGTTCTCATCGCAATGGGCCGTAACATGTCGGTCACCATTCTCGATGAGCGCGGCGTGGAACGTTCCTCGCAGCGTGTCGCTTATGGTTCGAAGATCTTCGTTGATGACGGCGACAAGGTAAAACGCGGCCAGCGTCTTGCAGAGTGGGACCCCTACACCCGTCCGATGATGACGGAAGTGGAAGGTACCGTTCACTTCGAGGACCTCGTCGACGGTCTTTCCGTTCTGGAAGCCACCGACGAATCCACCGGCATCACCAAGCGTCAGGTCATTGACTGGCGTTCGACGCCGCGCGGTTCGGACCTCAAGCCCGCGATCATCATCAAGGATGCTTCCGGCGCTGTCGCAAAGCTTAGCCGCGGTGGCGAAGCCCGCTTCCACCTCTCCGTGGACGCGATCCTGTCGGTTGAGCCTGGTTCGAAGGTCTTCCAGGGTGACGTGCTTGCACGTTCGCCGCTGGAAAGCGCCAAGACCAAGGACATCACCGGTGGTCTGCCGCGCGTTGCCGAACTGTTCGAAGCACGTCGTCCGAAGGATCATGCTGTCATCGCTGAGATCGATGGTACGATCCGCCTCGGTCGCGACTACAAGAACAAGCGTCGCGTGATGATCGAGCCTGCTGAAGACGGCGTCGAGCCGGTCGAATACCTGATCCCGAAGGGCAAGCCCTTCCATCTTCAGGAAGGCGACTACATCGAGAAGGGCGAATACATTCTCGACGGCAATCCGGCACCGCACGACATTCTGGCAATCAAGGGCGTAGAGGCTTTGGCTTCCTACCTCGTGAACGAAATCCAGGAAGTCTACCGACTGCAGGGCGTTGTGATCAACGACAAGCACATCGAGGTGATCGTTCGCCAGATGCTGCAGAAGGTCGAGATCACCGATGCGGGCGACAGCCACTACATCGTTGGCGACAATGTCGATCGTATCGAGCTTGACGACAACAACGACCGCCTGATCGAAGAAGGCAAGAAGCCCGCCTATGGCGATCCGGTTCTTCTCGGTATCACCAAGGCATCGCTGCAGACGCCGTCCTTCATCTCGGCCGCATCGTTCCAGGAAACCACCAAGGTTCTCACGGAAGCTGCGATCGCCGGCAAGACGGATACGCTGCAGGGCCTCAAGGAAAACGTCATCGTCGGCCGCCTCATCCCGGCCGGTACCGGCGGCACCATGACGCAGATCCGCCGCATCGCCACCTCGCGCGACGACCTCATTCTCGAGGAACGCCGCAAGGGTACGGGTGCAGGCTCTGCAACACAGATGCTGCAGGACATGACGGATCCGGCTCCGGCCGAATAAGGTCAGGTCCAGGGCAGGGGCTTTACGAAGCCCCGCCAAAGTTCAGTAAAAAAACGCCCGGAGTAATCCGGGCGTTTTTTGTTTTGGTCGGGTTAGAAGGTCAGATCTGGTCCTTCATATGGCCAGTCCCGTCTCGGGGTCTTTCCTGCTCACCGATGGTGTAGCGCGTCAAAACGGAAAGCCGGCGAACGAGATCGGTCTGGCCCGTACTGCCGGTCTTTGCATATATAGACTTGGCGTTGCTGCGAACCGTTTCGTGCGAGATTTGAAGTTGCTTTGCCACGGAGGGAAGTGAAAGGCCCTTCAGGATTTCCAGCGCGACACGGGCCTCGCCTTTGGTGAGATCGTATAACCCCTTCAGAAGCGGCGTGACGTCGGCAACGGTGTCCGATGGTTGCGATATCAGCACGATGGCGCTGCCGTTAGGGGATAAATCCAGCGCGTCCTTGCGCAGCGGTATGACGTGAAGGATGCACACCCTGTCTTCGCTTGTCGGCAGGGGTAGGGAACTGACACTGCCGCCGGCTAGCGCCTTGTAGAGCAGCCGGTTTATTCTCTCGTCCAAGATCAAGATCCTGTCGCGGGCGCGGGTGGAAATACACTTTTTGGTCGCCTCGAACAGGTTGTTTGTGGAAAGAACGCGTCCGCTTGCCTGGAGCACCGCCGCCGGCGCACCGATGGAGTTGAGGCCGAGCGTGATGGCATCTGCTTTTTGGCGTTGCAGACCTGTTGCGAGGGTGAGGCTGCGGGCGATATGCGGCCTCAGCCGGCCAAGCGCCGCCATGGTTTCCGGACCAATGACTCCTCTGTCGAGCTTGCGTTCGAACAGGAGAGTCATTTCGGGATGATCCGGCGGCGCAACCTGCGTTGCCACCCCATATCCCAGTCCACGCGGCATCAGGAAATCGCGCACGATTGGTAGCCCCGCCCATTCGTCAGGGGTAAAGATATCGAAATCATGCACGAAGGAAAATTGGCCCTCGCGGACAGCGCGTGTGAGGCGATCGTTGCGGTGGTTCCAGCCGCCCTTCATGAAGGCTTGCATGAGCTCCTGGAAATTGGGCGGATAGAGCCATGCTTCATCCTCGCCTTTGCCCCAGGTGAGCGCGCCGCCCCAGAAATCGAGCCGTTGGCCGATTGCGGCTATCACGTTCGCCCAGCGATCGGGAAAAAGTGCTGCCTCGTAAATGTCATCTATAATGTCTGCCGAAGATATATTATCCAACCCGCCACCAAAATCATGCGTCGGGATCACTTTAATCTTAGATCTTCGTATATTTCAACGGAAATACAAATAATACTATTATATTTAAAGTATATAATCCATCAGTGACTTAATATATTGAAAATTAACAAGGTATTTCTCAGCAAAAGGTGGCTGGCACGCAAGATTTCGGCCTTGGCATCAAGTCCTGGAAGGCAGCCGCCCTGGTGTGGGCGGGTGCCGTTTTATCGGTGGCGGCGCATTTGTCGCGGTGAGGGCGGTCCCTCAGGCGAAACGGATGATGGCGACTTCGCCCTCCAGGGCGCCCTGATAGGCGGAAGCGTGCGGCTCTTCGTCCGGAACTTCAGTCAGCATGCCGATCTGGTCGAGGTCGGCTTCGATGAAACCTTCCTCCGAAAGCGCGTTCAGCGTTTCGCGTACGGCGGTGTCGTCGTCCGGCGCCCGCAGAATGACGTGGATGTCGATGCCTTCGGAATTGTCGTGTTCGTAAGCCTTGCCGATGACGATGAAGACCATCGGCTCGTCGCGTCCGTTGTCGTTGTCGGGGAGGTTGGTCATGACGCGGTTCCTTGATATGTCGTTGTGGAGTATGCGGGCCGGACGGAATCGGTCTTGCGCGCGGCGGTGCCAGCTCCGGCCCGCTTGAGGGAATCAATAGACGGATTTTGTGAAAAGCCAAAGGCCGGAGGTCAAAATCGCTGTTGCCGGCTGTGACTTATGTTAGAAGGAGAGGGCAAAGGGCCTGTGCGCAGGCTTTGTGGCCTCGGGTGCCAGCGCAAAATGCGGATTCGCCCTTGACGAAAGCTGGCTAAAACAGTAGTACGCCCGCCATCGGAGCCTCTATCTGTGCTGGCCGTTCGGAAACGTTTTTCCCGGACATCATCTCAAATGAAGCTTCATTGCACGTAGAAGACACGAATGTTGCACGCAAGACGCCTCATCCGGCGTCCTCTGCTCTTGGTGGTCCATCCGTGAAAACGGATCGGGCCACGTTTTGCGCATGAGGATATATGCGTGCTTCGTCGCCGGAAACGGCATAGCCGCCACCCGTGAGGGTGGCTAAAGTAGTTTTTGCAAGGGATGGTTATATGCCTACCGTAAACCAGCTGATCCGTAAGCCCCGCCAGGCACAGGTAAAGCGCAACAAGGTTCCTGCACTTCAGGAAAACCCGCAGAAGCGTGGTGTTTGCACCCGCGTTTACACGACGACCCCGAAGAAGCCGAACTCGGCTCTGCGTAAGGTTGCCAAGATCCGCCTCACCAACGGCTTCGAAGTCATCGGCTACATTCCCGGCGAAGGTCACAACCTTCAGGAACACTCCGTGGTCATGATCCGCGGCGGCCGCGTAAAGGACTTGCCGGGTGTGCGTTACCACATCATCCGCGGTGTTCTCGATACCCAGGGCGTCAAGAACCGCAAGCAGCGCCGTTCGAAGTACGGTGCGAAGCGTCCGAAGTAATTTTCGGCAACAACAATCAGGCGCTGCGCGAGGTTCTCCGCGTGGTTTAGCGTCAATAACATTGAGAGACAAAGAATATGTCCCGTCGCCATAGTGCAGAAAAGCGTGAGATCAACCCGGACCCGAAGTTCGGCGATCTGGTCGTCACCAAGTTCATGAATGCCATCATGCTTCACGGCAAGAAGTCCGTCGCGGAAAGCATCGTTTACGGCGCGTTCGACGTCGTTCAGGGCAAGACGAAGCAGGAGCCGCTCGGCGTGTTCCACTCCGCCCTCGACAACGTTGCTCCGCACGTTGAAGTGCGTTCGCGTCGCGTTGGCGGTGCTACGTATCAGGTCCCGGTCGACGTTCGTCCGGAGCGCCGTCAGGCTCTCGCCATCCGCTGGCTGATCACTGCTGCTCGCAAGCGTAACGAAACGACCATGGTCGATCGCCTCTCCGGCGAACTCATGGACGCTGCGAACAACCGCGGTTCCGCCGTCAAGAAGCGTGAAGACACGCACAAGATGGCCGACGCAAACCGCGCATTCTCGCATTACCGCTGGTAATCTTAAACGGTCGCATATCGAAAGGCAGTCCATTATGGCTCGCGAATATAAAATCGAAGACTACCGCAATTTCGGTATCATGGCGCATATCGACGCCGGTAAGACGACGACCACCGAGCGTATTCTTTATTACACCGGTAAGTCGCACAAGATCGGCGAAGTTCATGATGGCGCTGCCACGATGGACTGGATGGAACAGGAGCAGGAACGTGGTATCACCATCACGTCCGCTGCGACCACGACCTTCTGGAAGGGTCGCGACGGCAAGATGCGCCGTTTCAACATCATCGACACCCCCGGCCACGTTGACTTCACCATTGAAGTCGAGCGTTCGCTGCGCGTTCTCGACGGTGCCATCGCTCTTCTCGACGCCAACGCCGGTGTAGAGCCGCAGACGGAAACCGTCTGGCGTCAGGCTGAGAAGTACAACGTTCCGCGTATGATCTTCTGCAACAAGATGGACAAGACCGGTGCTGACTTCTACCGCTCGGTAGAAATGATCAAGACCCGTCTCGGCGCTACCGCCGTTGTCATGCAGCTGCCGATCGGCGCTGAGACCGAGTTCAAGGGCGTTATCGACCTGATCGAGATGAACGCACTCATCTGGCGCGACGAATCGCTCGGCGCTCAGTGGGACGTCGTCGAAATTCCTGAAGACATGAAGGCCAAGGCTGAAGAATATCGCGAAAAGCTGATCGAGACCGTTGTCGAGATCGACGAAGAAGCGATGGAAGACTACCTGAACGGCATCATGCCCGACAACGAGAAGATCCGTTCGCTCGTTCGCCGCGGCACCATCGACGTGAAGTTCCACCCGATGTTCTGCGGTACCGCGTTCAAGAACAAGGGCGTTCAGCCGCTTCTCGACGCCGTCGTCGACTACCTGCCTTCGCCGCTGGACATTCCCGCGATCAAGGGCATCGACTTCAAGACCGAAGCCGAAATCGAGCGTCATGCCGATGACAGCGAGCCGCTTTCCATGCTCGCGTTCAAGATCATGAACGACCCCTTCGTCGGTTCGCTGACCTTCGCCCGCATCTACTCCGGCAAGCTCGAAAAGGGCACGTCGGTCATCAACACGGTCAAGGACAAGCGCGAGCGCGTCGGCCGTATGCTGCAGATGCATTCCAACAGCCGTGAAGACATCGAAGAAGCCTTTGCCGGCGACATCGTTGCTCTGGCTGGCCTCAAGGAAACCACCACTGGCGATACGCTCTGCGATCCGCTGAAGCCGGTTATCCTCGAGCGCATGGAATTCCCCGAGCCGGTCATCCAGATCGCCATCGAGCCGAAGACCAAGGGCGACCAGGAAAAGATGGGCCTCGCGCTCAACCGCCTGGCTGCTGAAGATCCTTCGTTCCGCGTCAAGACGGATGAAGAATCCGGTCAGACGATCATCGCAGGCATGGGCGAACTTCACCTCGACATCCTCGTTGACCGTATGCGTCGCGAGTTCAAGGTTGAAGCAACCGTCGGTGCTCCGCAGGTTGCCTACCGCGAAACCATCACGCGTCAGCACGAAGAAGACTACACGCACAAGAAGCAGTCCGGTGGTACCGGTCAGTTTGCTCGCGTGAAGATCATCTTCGAACCGAACCCTGAAGGCGAAGAATTCAAGTTCGAATCCAAGATCGTCGGCGGTGCTGTTCCGAAGGAATACATCCCGGGCGTTCAGAAGGGTATCGAAAGCGTTCTGTCTTCCGGTCCGCTCGCTGGCTTCCCGATGCTGGGCGTCAAGGCGACCCTGATCGACGGCGCATACCACGATGTCGACTCCTCGGTTCTGGCGTTCGAAATCGCATCGCGTGCCTGCTTCCGTGAAGCAGCAAAGAAGGCTGGTGCACAGCTTCTCGAGCCGATGATGAAGGTCGAAGTCGTTACCCCTGAAGATTACGTCGGTGACGTGATCGGCGATTTGAACTCGCGTCGCGGTCAGATCCAGGGTCAGGAATCGCGTGGCATCACCATCGTGATCAGCGCACACGTTCCGCTCGCGAACATGTTCAAGTACGTCGACAACCTGCGCTCCATGTCGCAGGGCCGCGCGCAGTACTCGATGACGTTCGATCACTATTCGCCGGTTCCGTCGAACGTGGCGCAGGAAATCCAGGCAAAGTACTCCGGTCAGAAGTGATCGGGGTACGCCCCATCAGAGATTTGAAGATTATTCCCCTCAAGGGACAAGAATGGAGAGCCACTAATGGCAAAGAGCAAGTTTGAGCGCAATAAGCCGCACGTCAACATTGGCACGATCGGTCACGTCGACCACGGCAAGACGTCGTTGACTGCTGCGATCACGAAGTATTTCGGCGAGTTCAAGGCGTACGACCAGATCGACGCTGCTCCTGAAGAAAAGGCTCGCGGCATCACGATCTCGACGGCGCACGTCGAATACGAAACGCCGAACCGTCACTACGCACACGTCGACTGCCCCGGCCACGCCGACTACGTGAAGAACATGATCACCGGTGCTGCCCAGATGGACGGCGCGATCCTGGTTTGCTCTGCAGCTGACGGCCCGATGCCGCAGACGCGCGAGCACATCCTGCTTGCTCGCCAGGTTGGCGTTCCGGCGATCGTCGTGTTCCTCAACAAGGTCGACCAGGTTGACGACGCCGAGCTTCTCGAGCTCGTCGAACTGGAAGTTCGCGAACTTCTGTCGTCCTACGACTTCCCGGGCGACGATATCCCGATCGTCAAGGGTTCGGCACTTGCTGCTCTTGAAGATTCCGACAAGAAGATCGGTGAAGACGCAATCCGCGAGCTGATGGCTGCTGTTGACGCCTACATCCCGACGCCTGAGCGTCCGATCGACCAGCCGTTCCTGATGCCGATCGAAGACGTGTTCTCGATCTCTGGCCGTGGTACGGTTGTGACGGGTCGCGTTGAGCGCGGTATCGTCAAGGTTGGTGAAGAAGTCGAAATCGTCGGCATTCGTCCGACGTCGAAGACGACGGTTACCGGCGTTGAAATGTTCCGCAAGCTGCTCGACCAGGGCCAGGCTGGCGATAACATCGGTGCTCTGGTTCGCGGCGTTACCCGTGACGGCGTTGAGCGTGGTCAGATCCTGTGCAAGCCGGGTTCGGTCAAGCCGCACAAGAAGTTCATGGCAGAAGCCTACATCCTGACGAAGGAAGAAGGCGGCCGTCATACGCCGTTCTTCACGAACTACCGTCCGCAGTTCTACTTCCGTACGACTGACGTTACCGGTATCGTTTCGCTTCCAGAAGGCACGGAAATGGTTATGCCTGGCGACAACGTGACTGTTGAAGTCGAGCTTATCGTTCCGATCGCGATGGAAGAAAAGCTGCGCTTCGCTATCCGCGAAGGCGGCCGTACCGTCGGCGCCGGCATCGTCGCTTCTATCGTCGAGTAATTTCACGACGTTGAAATTCAGACCGGCGGCGGTGTTACCCACACCGCCGCCGGGCTTTTAGTAAAAAAGCCTGGCGGCGTTGCATTTTTAGTGCTTGAAAAATTCGGTGAAAGCGCGTAAACGCGCATTCACACTCACCCGCTGGATTCGCAAGCAATTGCGGAGCGCGGTGTTTTAGCAATACAGACTACTGAAATGATTGGGGTGCGACGCGCATCCCTCTCGATTTTTGAAAATCTGCGGCGCCACGATCAATAGAAGTTCATGTGTTTCCGCGTGCGGAAACGAATAACAAAGAACAAGGACAAGACGAATGAACGGCCAGAATATCCGTATCCGCCTCAAGGCGTTCGATCACCGGATCCTCGATGCCTCTACCCGTGAAATCGTGTCGACCGCAAAGCGCACCGGCGCCAGCGTTCGCGGCCCGGTTCCGCTCCCAACCCGCATCGAAAAGTTTACCGTCAACCGGTCTCCTCACGTTGATAAGAAGAGCCGTGAACAGTTCGAAATGCGGACGCACAAGCGTCTTCTCGATATCGTTGACCCCACCCCGCAGACCGTCGATGCTCTGATGAAGCTTGACCTGGCTGCCGGCGTTGACGTGGAAATCAAGCTCTAAGACTGGCCTGACCTCATCCAAGTGAGGGCCATATAACAAGGAAGGTACGTGGAGAAATCCAACGGCTTCCAATCCGGAGACCGGAAACATCGTGAGATGTCGAAGGGCACTCCTTAACAAAGGCCAAAAAGGGTTTTCCCTTCAAGGCTCGCAAGAGGATGAACCAATGCGTTCAGGTGTGATTGCACAGAAAGTGGGTATGACCCGCGTCTACAACGACGCTGGTGAACATATTCCAGTAACAGTATTGCGGATGGATAACGTACAAGTCGTTTCCCAGCGCACGGAAGACAAGAATGGCTACACCGCAGTTCAGCTCGGTGCCGGCCAGTCCAAGGTCAAAAACACGACGAAGGCGCTTCGCGGTCATTTTGCCGCTGCCAATGTCGAACCGAAAGCAAAGCTCGTCGAGTTCCGGGTTTCCCCCGAGAACCTGATCGATATCGGTGCAACACTGACCGCAACTCATTTTCAGGCCGGCCAGCTGGTCGACGTAACGGGAACCACGATCGGTAAGGGTTTTGCCGGTGCTATGAAGCGTCACAACTTCGGTGGTGGTCGCGCTTCGCACGGTAACTCCGTATCGCACCGTGCGCACGGTTCGACTGGTAACAACCAGGATCCGGGCCGCGTGTGGAAGGGCAAGCGCATGGCTGGTCATATGGGCCAGACGCGCGTTACGACCCAGAACCTCGAAGTCGTTTCGACCGATGAAGACCGTGGCCTGATCCTCGTTAAGGGTGCAGTTCCCGGTTCCAAGGGCGCCTGGATCATCGTCCGCGACGCCGTCAAGTCGGCCGCGAAGTAAGGGAGCCTTATCATGGAATTGAACGTCAAGACCCTCGAGGGAAAAGACGCCGGCAAGGTTTCTCTGTCGGACGAGATTTTCGGCCTCGATCCCCGTCAGGATATCCTGGCCCGTATGGTTCGCTGGCAGCTTGCAAAGAAGCAGCAGGGAACGCACAAGACCAAGACCCGTGCGGAAGTTTCCCGTACTGGTGCGAAGATGTACAAGCAGAAGGGTACGGGCCGCGCTCGTCACCATTCGGCTCGCGCACCGCAGTTCCGCGGCGGCGGCAAGGCCCACGGCCCGGTCGTTCGCAGCCACGCACACGACCTTCCCAAGAAGGTTCGCGCGCTTGCTCTGCGTCACGCCCTGTCTGCAAAGCTGAAGGCTGAAGATCTGATCATCGTCGATCAGCTCGTCGCGTCCGAAGCAAAGACCAAGGCTCTGCTGGGCAGCTTCGCTTCGCTTGGCCTGACCAACGCTCTCGTTATCGGTGGCGCAGAACTTGATGGCAACTTCAAGCTCGCAGCTCAGAACATCCCGAATGTGGACGTTCTGCCGGTTCAGGGCATCAATGTTTACGACATCCTGCGTCGTGGTAAGCTCGTGCTTTCCAAGGCTGCTGTAGAGGCTCTGGAGGAGCGGTTCAAATGACGGATCTTCGCCACTACGATGTGATCGTATCTCCTTCGATCACGGAAAAGTCGACGCTGGTATCCGAACAGAACCAGGTCGTATTCAACGTCGCCAAAAGCGCTTCCAAGCCTGAAATCAAGGCTGCCGTGGAAGCTCTCTTCGGCGTCAAAGTCACGGCTGTGAACACGCTTATCCGCAAGGGTAAGACCCGTCGTTTCCGTGGGTTCGCCGGTAAGCTGAAAGACGTCAAGAAAGCCGTCGTTACGCTCGCCGAAGGTCAATCCATCGACGTGTCCACCGGACTCTAAAGGTTAGGCCCAAGCGGGCAAAGACCCAAAAGGGAACAAGAATATGGCATTGAAAAGTTTCAATCCGACCACGCCAAGCCAGCGTCAGCTGGTTATCGTGGACCGCGCTTCGCTCTACAAGGGCAAGCCGGTAAAGGCTCTCACCCAGGGCCTCAGCTCCAAGGGTGGCCGCAACAACCAGGGCCGGATCACCGTCCGGTTCCAGGGTGGTGGTCACAAGCGGACCTACCGTCTGGTGGACTTCAAGCGTCGCAAGTTTGACGTTGAAGGCACCGTTGAACGTTTGGAATACGACCCCAACCGCACCGCGTTCATCGCGCTGGTTACGTATACCGACGGCGAACAGGCTTACATTCTCGCGCCACAGCGTCTCGCTGCCGGTGACAAGGTGATCGCCTCCGACAAGGCAGTGGACGTGAAGCCCGGCAACACCATGCCGCTTCAGTACATTCCGGTCGGTTCGATCATCCACAACGTCGAGATGAAGCCAGGTAAAGGCGGTCAGATTGCCCGCTCCGCCGGTACGTACGTCCAGCTCGTCGGCCGCGATGCCGGTATGGCTATCCTGCGTCTCAACTCGGGCGAACAGCGTCTGGTGCACGGCTCCTGCCTCGCATCGATCGGCGCAGTTTCGAACTCCGATCACGGCAACACTAACGACGGCAAGGCCGGTCGTTCGCGTTGGCGTGGCAAGCGTCCGCACGTTCGCGGCGTCGTCATGAACCCGGTCGACCACCCGCACGGTGGTGGTGAAGGTCGCACGTCGGGTGGTCGTCACCCGGTTACTCCGTGGGGTAAACCCACGAAGGGCAAGCGCACCCGTTCGAACAAGTCGACCGACAAGTTCATCATGCGTTCGCGCCATCAGCGCAAGAAGTAAGAGGAGAAGTCTCAAGTGGCTCGTTCAGTTTGGAAAGGTCCGTTTGTTGACGGCTATCTTCTCACTAAGGCTGAGAAGGTGCGCGAAAGCGGACGCAATGAAGTAATCAAGATCTGGAGCCGTCGCTCCACGATCCTGCCGCAGTTCGTCGGATTGACGTTTGGCGTCTACAACGGCAGCAAGCATGTGCCCGTCTCTGTCAATGAAGACATGGTCGGACACAAGTTCGGTGAATTCTCTCCGACCCGTACCTATTACGGTCACGGCGCGGACAAGAAGGCAAAGAGGAAGTAATCATGGCGAAGGCTAAGACCGAACGCCGGCTGAAGGACAATGAGGCTCAGGCCATTGCCCGTACGCTCCGCGTCAGCCCCCAGAAACTGAACCTGGTTGCCGCTCTTATCCGTGGCAAGAAGGTTGATCGCGCTCTCGCCGAGCTCGAATTCTCCCGCAAGCGCATCGCAGGGACCGTCAAGAAGACGCTCGAATCTGCGATTGCCAATGCGGAAAACAACCATGACCTCGACGTCGACGCTCTCGTCGTCGCCGAGGCCTATGTTGGCAAGTCCATCACCATGAAGCGTTTCCACGCTCGTGGCCGTGGTCGTGCATCCCGCATTGAAAAGCCGTTCTCTCACCTCACGATCGTTGTTCGTGAAGTTGAGGAAAAAGGGGAGGCCGCATAATGGGTCAGAAAATCAATCCGATCGGCTTCCGCCTCGGCATCAACCGTACCTGGGATAGCCGCTGGTACGCTGACACCGCTGAATACGGCAAGCTGCTGCATGAAGACCTGAAGATCCGGGCTTACCTGATCAAGGAACTCAAGCAGGCCGGTATCGCCAAGGTGGTCATCGAGCGTCCGCACAAGAAGTGCCGCGTTACGATCCATTCGGCTCGTCCGGGTCTCATCATCGGCAAGAAGGGCGCGGACATCGAGAAGCTTCGCAAGAAGCTTTCCGAGATGACCAACTCCGAAACGCACCTCAACATCGTTGAAGTGCGCAAGCCGGAAATCGACGCGACTCTCGTCGCCCAGTCGATCGCCCAGCAGCTCGAGCGCCGCGTGGCTTTCCGCCGTGCGATGAAGCGTTCGGTTCAGTCCGCAATGCGTCTTGGCGCCGAAGGCATCAAGATCACCTGCGGTGGCCGTCTCGGTGGCGCCGAAATCGCTCGTACCGAATGGTACCGCGAAGGACGCGTTCCGCTGCACACGCTGCGTGCGGACATCGACTACGGCACAGCTGAAGCGGAAACCGCGTTCGGCATCTGCGGCATCAAGGTCTGGATCTTCAAGGGCGAAATCCTTGAGCACGATCCGATGGCTTCTGAGCGTCGTGGTCTCGAAGGCGATGCTCAGGGCCCTGCAAGCCGTGAGCGTGGCGATCGTCCCGATCGTCGTCGCGAAAACGCTTGATTGACGCTGGCGAAAGATAAGCTCGGAGAAGTAAGAAAATGTTGCAGCCAAAGCGTACTAAGTACCGCAAGCAGTTCAAGGGACGCATCAAGGGCGTCGCCAAGGGCGGCTTTGACCTGGCATTCGGTGAATTCGGCTTGAAGTCGCAGGAACCGAACCGCGTGAACGCACGCGAGATCGAAGCGGCCCGCCGCGCGATCACGCGTTACATGAAGCGCGCAGGTCGTGTGTGGATCCGCGTATTCCCAGACGTTCCGGTAACGGCAAAGCCGACCGAAGTTCGTATGGGTAAGGGCAAGGGTTCGGTCGAATACTGGGCATGCAAGGTCAAGCCCGGTCGTATGATGTTCGAGATCGACGGTGTGTCCGAGGAGATCGCCCGCGAGGCGCTTCGTCTCGGCGCTGCCAAGCTCTCGGTCAAGACGCGCTTCGTACAGCGCATCGCAGAGTAAGGAGCAAGGCACATGAAAGCCGATGAAGTTCGCGGCCTCAGCGCCGACCAGCTCAAGGACAAGCTCGCCGATCTGAAGAAGGAGCAGTTCAACCTGCGCTTCCAGAAGGCGACTGGCCAGCTGGAGAAGTCCTCGCGCATCAACGAAGTCCGCAAGGACATCGCCCGCGTTAAAACCATTGCCCGCCAGAAGGCGGCAGAAGCCAAGGCCTAAGGAAAAATAATATGCCGAAACGCATTCTGCAGGGCGTCGTAGTGTCCGACAAGAACGAGAAGACTGTTGTAGTCCGGGTTGAGCGCCGATTCGCTCACCCGCTGCTCCAGAAGACCGTTCGCCGTTCGAAGAAGTACAAGGCACACGACGAAAACAATCAGTATAAGGTCGGCGATGTCGTTTCCATCGAGGAATGCGCACCGATCTCCAAGGACAAGCGCTGGACGGTCGTTTCCGCCCAGGCTTAATTTCATCAGAATCGCGCCAGGTCTCTTGTACTTGGCGCGAAATACTGTATGAAGCACCGCAAGGACGCTCGTGAATCGAGCGTCTTTTGCTTTGATGCGCACGGAAGGTCCTTCGGGAAACCACCCTGTCACGACATTTCCGCGCAAAAAAAGAGACATTCATAAGCTGGGGCAGGGGGCTCACTCGGGAGAGTTTGCCCAACCGTTCTGGTAACAACAAGAAGGCGACCTGACATGATTCAGATGCAAACAAACCTCGACGTGGCGGATAATTCCGGCGCACGTCGTGTCATGTGCATCAAGGTGCTGGGCGGCTCGAAGCGCAAATATGCTTCTGTTGGCGACATTATTGTCGTTTCCATCAAGGAAGCTATTCCGCGCGGCCGCGTCAAGAAGGGCGATGTGATGAAGGCGGTTGTCGTTCGCACCGCCAAGGACATCCGTCGCGCTGACGGCAGCGTCATCCGTTTCGATAACAACGCAGCCGTTCTTATCGACAACAAGAAAGAGCCCATCGGCACCCGTATCTTCGGACCGGTTCCGCGCGAACTTCGCGCCAAGAACCACATGAAGATCATCTCGCTGGCTCCGGAAGTACTGTAAGGAGCGTATGCGATGCAGAAAATTCGTAAAGGCGACAACGTTGTCGTATTGACCGGTAAGGACAAGGGCCGTACCGGCGAAGTAATCCAGGTTTTGCCGAAGGAAGATCGGGCCGTTGTGCGTGGCGTTAACATGGTGAAGCGTCACCAGCGCCAGACCCAGGCTCAGGAAGCTGGCATCATCAACAAGGAAGCGTCCTTGCACATCTCCAACATTGCCATCGTCGATAAGGATGGCAAGCCGACACGCGTTGGCTTTACTGTTGTAGACGGCAAGAAGGTCCGCGTGGCCAAGCGTTCGGGAGAAGTGATCGATGGCTGATAAGTACGAGCCGCGTCTCAAGACGGAGTACGTTTCCCGTATCCGTGGCGCCATGCAGGAGAAGTTCTCCTACGCCAACGTGATGATGATCCCGAAGCTTGAAAAGATCGTGATCAACATGGGTGTTGGCGAGGCAACTGCCGACTCCAAGAAGCCAAGCATTGCTGCCGGTGACCTGGCTGCGATTGCGGGCCAGAAGCCGGTAGTTACCCGCGCTCGCAACTCGATCGCTGGTTTCAAGGTTCGCGAAGGCATGCCGATCGGTGCGAAGGTTACCCTTCGTGGCGCCCGCATGTATGAATTCCTTGATCGCCTGGTCAACATCGCGCTGCCGCGCGTTCGCGACTTCCGGGGTCTGAACCCGAAGAGCTTTGACGGCCGTGGCAACTTCGCCATGGGCATCAAGGAACACATTGTGTTCCCTGAGATCAACTACGATAAGGTTGATCAGATGTGGGGCATGGACATCATCGTTTGCACGACGGCGACGTCGGACGACGAAGCACGGGCTCTGCTTACAGAGTTCAACTTCCCGTTCCGTCACTAACCGTAACGACGAGCGTAGAAAAGGAACTCCGATATGGCGAAAACAAGCGCAGTTGAAAAGAACAAGCGCCGCCGCAAGTCGGTCGCCCAGCAGGCCACCAAGCGGGCTGCACTGAAGGCGATCGTGATGAACCAGTCCCTTCCGATCGAAGACCGGTTCAAGGCCACTCTGAAGCTCGCTTCGCTGCCGCGTGACGGCTCGAAGACGCGTATCCGCAACCGCTGCGAAGTAACGGGCCGTCCGCGCGCGTTCTATCGCAAACTCAAGATGTCGCGTATCGCGCTTCGTGAGCTGGGCAATTCCGGCAAGGTGCCGGGCATTGTCAAGTCGAGCTGGTAAGGAGACGGGCACATGACCATGACTGATCCTTTGGGTGATATGCTCACCCGCATCCGCAATGGTGCTGCTCGCCGTAAGTCTTCGGTAAGCACGCCTGCTTCCAGCCTCCGCGCACGCGTTCTCGACGTGCTGCAGGCTGAAGGCTACATTCGCGGTTATTCCAAGGTCGATTTCGAAAACGGCAAGGCCGAATTCACGATCGAACTGAAGTACTACGAAGGCGCGTCCGTGATCCGTGAGATCGGCCGCGTTTCCAAGCCGGGCCGCCGAGTTTATGTCTCGGTTAAGTCCATTCCGCAGGTCGCGAACGGCCTCGGCATCACTATCCTTTCGACCCCGAAGGGCGTGATGGCCGATCACCAAGCTCGCGAACAGAACGTTGGTGGCGAGGTTCTTTGCTCGGTCTTCTAAGACCCGAGCACGGATCTCCATAACGAACAGACAGGATTGAACAATGTCTCGTATCGGTAAAAAGCCCGTTCAGGTTCCAGCAGGTGTTACGGCCAATGTCGACGGCCAGAAGGTCACTGCTAAGGGCCCGAAGGGTGAACTGTTTTTCGTCGCTAATGACGACATCCAGCTGAAACTCGAAGATAATGGCGTTTCCGTAACGCCGGCCAACAACACCAAGGAAGCTCGTTCGAAGTGGGGCATGTCCCGCACGATGATCGAGAACATCTTCAAGGGTGTTAAGGACGGCTACGAACGCAAGCTCGAAATCAACGGCGTCGGTTACCGTGCCGCCCTGCAGGGCAAGAACCTGCAGCTGGCTCTCGGTTTCAGCCATGATGTTGTTTACGAGCCTCCGGTCGGCATCACCATTGCCGTTCCGAAGCCGACGGAAATCATCGTTTCCGGTATCAACAAGCAGCAGGTTGGCCAGGTTGCCGCGGAAATCCGCGAATACCGTGGTCCCGAGCCCTACAAGGGCAAGGGCGTGAAGTACGCTGAAGAGCGTATCGTCCGCAAAGAAGGCAAGAAGAAGTAAGGATCACGCGAAATGGCTAGCAGGAAAGAAGCACTTGCACGTCGCGCGAGCCGTGTGCGCCGCCAGATCAAGGCGGTTGCCAATGGCCGCCCGCGCCTGTCGGTTCATCGCTCGTCGAAGAACATCTACGCTCAGATCATCGATGACGTTGCTGGCAAGACGCTTGCGTCTGCCTCCACGCTCGAAGCCGATCTGCGCGGCTCGCTCAAGACCGGCGCCGACGTTGCAGCAGCAGCTGTCGTAGGCAAGCTGGTTGCAGAGCGTGGCGTCAAGGCTGGCGTCAAGGATGTCGTATTCGACCGTGGCGCATTCATCTATCACGGCCGTATCAAGGCTGTGGCAGAAGCTGCCCGCGAAGGCGGTCTGAACTTCTGAGTGCTTGACCCTTTCGATTGTTCGCAATCGAGAGAAAGGGTCACGCACCACTCAAGATCCTGCAGCGTCCTTTGCGTGTCGGTTTCGACACGCGGCGCTGCAGTTTCCGCCCTGACAACGATCCGGGCGGAATTTCACCGGACCATGCGGGTCTCTTCATCGAGGCCGGTGGTCTTTTCGTTTGCCGTTCCACCCGTAAAAGAAAAAGGACAAGGACAATGGCACAGGAAAAAAGAGGTTCTCGCGACGACCGCCAGAACCGTGAAGAACGCGATAGCGAATTCGTCGACAAGCTGGTCGCGATCAACCGCGTTGCAAAGGTTGTTAAGGGTGGCCGTCGCTTTGGCTTCGCCGCTCTCGTCGTCGTCGGCGACCAGAAGGGCCGCGTTGGCTTCGGTCACGGCAAGGCTCGCGAAGTTCCGGAAGCCATCCGTAAGGCAACCGAGAGCGCAAAGCGCGATCTGATCTTCGTTCCGCTGCGCGATGGCCGCACGCTGCATCACGACGTCAATGGCCGTCACGGCGCAGGCAAGGTTCTGCTGCGTTCGGCCAAGGCCGGTACCGGTATCATCGCCGGTGGTCCGATGCGCGCTGTTTTCGAAACGCTGGGCGTTCATGACGTTGTTGCCAAGTCGACCGGTTCTTCGAACCCGTACAACATGGTTCGCGCAACGTTCGACGCTCTGAAGCATCAGGTTCATCCTAAGGACATCGCTGCACAGCGTGGTCTCAAGTATGCGACCCTTCAGTCTCGTCGTGCCGCTTCCGGCAACGCTTCTGAAGAATAAGGAGCTGGATCATGGCCAAGAAGACTACTGAAGCCAAAAAGACTGTTACGGTCGAACAGATCGGCAGCCCTATCCGCCGCCCGGCAATCCAGCGTCAGACGCTGGTCGGTCTGGGTCTCAACAAGATGCACCGTCAGCGCACCCTGGAAGATACTCCTGCGGTTCGCGGCATGATCCGTGCGGTCCAGCATCTCGTTCGCGTCGTTGACGAGAAGTGAGACGGAGTAACCTATCATGAAACTCAATGAAATTAGAGACAACGAAGGCTCCACCAAGGACCGTATCCGCGTAGGTCGCGGTATCGGTTCCGGCAAGGGCAAGACCGGTGGTCGCGGTGTGAAGGGTCAGAAGGCTCGTTCGGGCGTCGCCATCAACGGTTTTGAAGGCGGTCAGATGCCAATCTACCGTCGTCTTCCGAAGCGCGGTTTCAACAACATTTTCGCTTCCGAATTTGCTGTTGTATCGCTCGGCCGCATTCAGACCGCCATCGACGCCAAGAAGCTCGACGCTTCCGCAACGATCGATGCTGCTGCTCTCAAGGCTGCTGGCGTTATCCGTCGCACCAAGGACGGCGTTCGCATTCTCGCTGACGGCGAACTGACGAGCAAGGTTGCTTTTGAAGTTGCCGGCGCTTCCAAGCCTGCACTCGAAAAGATTGAGAAGGCTGGCAGCTCTATCAAGCTTCTCGCAGTTGCAGCTGAAGCTTCCGAGTAATATATAGACTTCAGACGCCCGGGGCATAGTCGCTCCGGGCGTTTGCGCTCCCTGGCTTATGGTGCTCTCGATTTAAATCGATTTATTGTGGCATCATGGCAAACTCTTCGCGGTGCAGCTGTTATGCGCGCCACATGCGGCATAAAGTGCCGCAGGGAGAGCCTCACAGTTCTTGAACTTCCTTGAGGGAGGGGATAGGACATAAAAAAACAGGGTGAGGCATGATGGCGGCGCAACGCCGTGTTCGTCCGAAGCCCGTTTTTGAACCGGTATTTTTAGACCTTTCCGCATTGGCCGGTTTCGCTGGCCGGCAAGGGTCATTCGGAGAAATTTATGGCTTCAGCAGCGGAACAACTGGCTTCGAACCTGAATTTTTCGACCTTCGCTAAGGCGGAGGATCTGAAAAAGCGTCTCTGGTTTACTCTTGCCGCACTTCTCGTCTACCGTCTTGGTACCCACATTCCGCTTCCGGGTCTGAACCCAGAAGCCTATGCGCAGGCCTTCCGTGGCCAGGCCAACGGTATTCTCGGTCTTTTCAACATGTTTGCGGGTGGCGCAGTCGAGCGTATGGCGATCTTCGCCCTCGGCATCATGCCTTACATCTCCGCTTCGATCATCGTGCAGCTCATGACCTCGGTCGTGCCTTCGCTCGAGGCGTTGAAGAAGGAAGGCGAAGCCGGACGCAAGATTATCAACCAGTACACGCGCTACGGCACGGTACTGCTTGGCACCCTGCAGGCCTACGGCATCGCTGTCGGCCTTGAGAGCGGCAACGGCCTCGTGGTCGATCCTGGCCTGTTCTTCCGTATTTCCACCGTCATCACGCTGCTCGGCGGCACGATGTTCCTGATGTGGCTTGGCGAACAGATTACCTCGCGCGGCATCGGCAACGGTATTTCGCTCATCATCTTTGCCGGTATTGCCGCAGGTCTGCCCAAGGCGCTTGCCGGCACGCTGGAACTCGGCCGCACCGGTGCGCTGTCGACGACGCTCATCCTCATGGTCGTTATCGTGGCAATCGGCGTCATCGCGCTGATTGTTTTCGTGGAGCGCGCCCAGCGCCGTTTGCTGATACAATATCCGAAACGCCAGGTCGGCAACCGGATGTTCCAGGGCGATACCTCTCATCTGCCGCTGAAGCTCAACACGGCTGGCGTTATTCCCGCGATCTTCGCATCCTCGCTGCTGCTTCTGCCTGCGACGGCTGCCGGTTTTGCCGGAAACACCAACCTGCCGGGCTGGGCAACTTCGATCATCGCGTCGCTGCAGCATGGACAGCCGCTGTTCATGGCGCTCTACGGCCTGCTCATCGCGTTCTTTGCATTTTTCTACACGGCTATCGTCTTCAATCCGAAGGACACGGCCGATAACCTCAAGAAGCATGGCGGCTTTATTCCGGGCATTCGTCCGGGCGAGCGCACCGCGGAGTACATAGATTACGTTCTGACCCGTATCACGGTTGTCGGCGCTGTTTATCTTGTCTTCGTGTGTATCCTTCCTGAGACACTTATCGCACGTACGGGCATTCCATTAGCCCTTGGTGGTACTTCGCTTTTGATCGTTGTCAGTGTAACTCTGGACACGGTTGCGCAAATTCAGGGACACCTGATCGCGCAGCAGTATGAAGGACTGATCAAGAAGTCGAAGTTGCGTGGAGGAAAGAGGGGACGATGAGACTGATATTTTTAGGTCCGCCGGGTGCGGGCAAGGGAACCCAGGCCAAACGCCTGACTGACAAGTACGGGATCCCGCAGCTTTCCACCGGTGACATGCTTCGCGCTGCGGTTAGCGCGGGCACGGAAATAGGCAAGCGCGCCAAGGCCGTCATGGACGCCGGCGGGCTGGTTTCCGACGATATCGTCAATCAGATCGTTTCCGAACGCATCGAAGCTCCGGACTGTGCCAAGGGTTTCATTCTCGATGGCTATCCGCGCACCGTTCCGCAGGCCAAGGCGCTTGCCGAGAACATGCACAAGAAGAACGTTGCCCTCGATGCCGTCATAGAACTGAAGGTGGACGAGGAGGCGCTGATTCGCCGAATCGAAAATCGCGTTGCAGAGACCATTGCTGCGGGTGGCACGGTTCGTTCCGACGACAATCCGGAAGCCTTCCGCAAGCGGTTGACGGAGTATCGCGAGAAGACTGCGCCGCTGTCGCAATATTACAGCGAGCAGGGTGAACTTGTGACACTGGATGGCATGGCTGATGTCGATGCCGTCACCGCGGCCATCGAACGGGTTCTGGAAAAGGCCTCGGCCTGATGGTTGGAGCGGGATGGTGAAAACCGCAGGCGGTTTTCCCGGCAAATCCTGTGCTCCTGATACGGCGTATCCTTTGGATCGCAAAAGAATCTTGGCGGAGCCGGTTGCTTTTTAGCGCTGATTCCGTTAAACACCGCGCCAACTCGCGACATCCCAAGCGACTGGCGCGGATTTCCCTTAAGGGAGGGAAATCCGGGTTCGGTCGTTTTGACTTGTCACGGACATCAATTTTGAACTGGCGGTCGTGTCGGCCGCTCGAATGGAATCACCACTTGCCGGATGGCAACTGGAACCAAGGAGAAAAGACGTGGCACGTATCGCTGGCGTCAACATCCCGACTGCAAAGCGCGTTGTTATTGCGCTGACGTATATTCACGGGATTGGTCCGAAATTCGCGCAGGAAATCATGGACAAGGTCGGTCTTCCGGCTGACAAGCGCGTTCATCAGCTTACGGATGCTGAAGTTCTTCAGATCCGCGAAGCCATCGACCGCGACTATCAGGTCGAAGGCGATCTTCGTCGCGAGACCTCGATGAACATCAAGCGTCTGATGGACCTCGGCTGCTACCGCGGCCTGCGTCACCGTCGTGGCCTTCCGGTCCGCGGTCAGCGCACGCACACCAACGCCCGCACCCGTAAGGGTCCGGCGAAGGCTATCGCTGGTAAGAAGAAGTAATTTTCCGGTTCTCCGGAAAGGAGAGGCTGGTGCGGTCTGCGCCAGCCTTTCTGAGTTTGGCGTGAAGCTCGGAAACGGGTCGATCGCCGGTGTAGCCGCTGGTGTTACGGCGGTGAAGAGATCAATGAAAGGTATAAAATGGCCAAGGAAGCCGCACGCGTTCGCCGTCGCGAACGTAAAAATATCACGTCGGGCGTCGCGCATGTCAACTCGACCTTCAACAACACGATGATCACCATCACCGACGCACAGGGCAATGCTATTGCCTGGTCGTCTGCTGGTGCCAAGGGCTTCAAGGGTTCGCGCAAGTCGACCCCGTTTGCTGCCCAGATCGCTGCTGAAGATTGCGCGAAGAAGGCTCAGGAACACGGCATGAAGTCGCTTGAAGTTGAAGTTTGCGGTCCGGGTTCCGGCCGTGAATCGGCACTTCGCGCTCTGCAGGCTGCCGGTTTCATGATCACTTCCATTCGCGACGTGACGCCGATCCCGCACAACGGTTGCCGTCCGCGCAAGAAGCGCCGCGTCTGACGCGACCGTGGTTCGGAAATTCCGCCTTTCCTTCGGTCTGGCGGAATTTTCGTGTATCTGGCGTGTGCGCGTCGATTTCGATCGACGGACTTGCGCTCAAGAACCCACTGATGAACCGCGGAATTAGGTTCCTCTCAGTGTTTTCATGCTCGGTCCGTCACGATTGGATGGTGGCGGCGAACGGAAGGTTTAAAGATGATTCAGAAGAACTGGCAGGAACTTATCAAGCCGAACAAGGTCGAGTTCACCTCGTCCAGCCGCACCAAGGCAACGCTCGTTGCCGAGCCGCTGGAGCGTGGTTTCGGTCTTACCCTCGGCAACGCGCTGCGTCGCGTTCTGTTGTCTTCTCTGCGTGGTGCCGCTGTTACGGCCGTGCAGATCGACGGTGTCCTGCACGAATTCTCCTCCATCCCCGGCGTTCGGGAAGATGTGACGGATATCGTGCTCAACATCAAGGAAATCGCCATCAAGATGGATGGTGACGATTCCAAGCGCATGGTCGTGCGCAAGCAGGGTCCGGGTTCGGTAACCGCTGGTGACATCCAGACGGTTGGCGACATCGAGATCCTGAACCCCGACCACGTGATCTGCACGCTGGACGAAGGCGCTGAAATCCGCATGGAATTCACCGTCAACAACGGCAAGGGTTACGTACCGGCTGAGCGCAACCGCGCGGAAGATGCCCCGATTGGCCTCATTCCGGTGGACAGCCTGTATTCTCCGGTCAAGAAAGTGTCCTACAAGGTGGAAAACACCCGTGAAGGTCAGGTTCTCGACTATGACAAGCTGATCATGACGATCGAGACCAACGGTTCGGTTTCCGGCGAAGACGCCGTTGCCTTCGCCGCTCGCATTCTTCAGGACCAGCTCGGCGTCTTCGTCAACTTCGACGAGCCGCAGAAGGAAGCAGAAGAAGAATCGGTTACCGAACTCGCGTTCAACCCGGCGCTTCTCAAGAAGGTCGACGAGCTGGAACTGTCCGTTCGTTCGGCAAACTGCCTGAAGAACGACAACATCGTCTATATCGGCGACCTGATCCAGAAGACCGAAGCCGAAATGCTTCGCACGCCGAACTTTGGTCGCAAGTCGCTGAACGAAATCAAGGAAGTTCTCGCTTCCATGGGTCTGCACCTCGGTATGGAAGTACCGGCATGGCCGCCTGAGAACATCGAAGATCTCGCCAAGCGTTACGAAGACCAATACTAACAAACAAGAAGGCAGACCTTAAAGACTGCCTTTCCCCGTCAAACAGCAGATAAGTCATCTGCATGTGCCAGGAAACGGCAGGCCTTAGAGAAGGCATCTGCGTAGAAGGAGAATAGCAATGCGCCACGGTAATTCAGGCCGCAAGCTCAATAGAACCGCCAGCCACCGCAAGGCAATGTTTGCCAACATGGCTGCTTCGCTCATCACCCATGAGCAGATCGTCACCACCCTTCCTAAGGCGAAGGAAATCCGTCCGATCGTCGAGCGTCTCGTGACGCTTGGCAAGCGCGGCGACCTGCACGCTCGTCGTCAGGCGATCTCGCAGATCAAGGATCAGGACGCTGTTCGCAAGCTGTTCGACGCAATCGCTTCGCGTTACGCAACCCGCAACGGCGGCTACCTGCGCATCATGAAGGCTGGCTTCCGCCAGGGCGACAACGCGGCTCTGGCCGTTGTTGAATTCGTCGAGCGTGACGTTGACGCCAAGGGCGCAGCCGACAAGGCTCGCGTTGCTGCGGAAGCTGATGCTGCCGAAGCTGCGTAAGGTCTGACGCCGTTCAGGCGTCGTGAATTAAAAAGCCGGGTGAGAAATCACCCGGCTTTTTTATTTTCCAAAAGAATAGTCATGAACGACGCAGATAGTAACCGTCAGTGCCGTCGTCACCTTCGATCAACTCGACTGTCCGATTGAGAAGCCATCTAGTTCCCTTACCTTCGGCACCAAATTCAGCATTGGATGTGTTCCAAAGATCTCCAATCAAGCTATCTGAAACATCAGAGCGCAACAGGGATGCAAGGAATGTATTGAGCTCGTTTCGCTCCTTTTTGGTTAAGTGATACAAACCTAAAAGTAAGACGCCATCCAAGCTTTCGAACATTTCGAAGTCTTGGATCATATAGCCTGTAAATTTCAGGAATACGGGCGCGGGTGTAATGGTCTTTTTCACAATATCGGCGTTCCGATGGTAAGCTGTATCAACATAGAAGCCATTAGGGCGGCTGGCGTCGTGAACGATAAATACGCCAACTTCGGTATTTTCGCTTGTCTTGTATATCGCCCGGTAGATTTTTTGGCAGGATTTACAAGTTATTGCTCTCTATCGGCTCGATGTCCTGCAATCGTATTTTTTAACGATGCTTGGAAAGCGCTCGCTTCACTCTGGAACGTGGATGCGGGCCTTGATGTGCTTGAGTTGCGCGACAATCATAAACGTCATGATGACCAGCAGCGACCACGAACTCCACTTGCCGATATGCACCACGGACCAGGCGCCGATCTGATCGGGATATTTCCAGATACCGAAGAATGTGGAGATGTTTTCCGCCAGCCAGACGAAAAACCCTATCAGGACGAAGGAGAGAAGCAGCGGCATCTTTCGATCCCGATCATAGGGACGGTAGACCACCGTTGCGCGGGAATAGAGGCCGATGGCGCAGGCGGCGATGTACCAGCGGTAGTCACCGATAAAGTGGTGGGTGAAGAAGTTGGCGTAGATGGCGATGCCGATCAGCGTTGCCATCCAATAGGTGGGATAATTGCGAATGCGCACATCCAGCAGGCGCCACGCCTGGATGATGTAGCTGCCGACGGCGGCGTACATGAAGCCGGAAAAGAGCGGCACGCCGAGGACCTTGCTATAGGCGAAGTCGGGGTAGGACCAGGACTGGATAGCGCTTGACGTCTTGAACACCTCAAGCGCGAAGCCGACGATATGGAACAGCAGGATGGCCTTGGCCTCGTCAAGCGTTTCCAGCCTGCTCCAGATCATGAAGAACTGGATGCCGAGCGCGACGATCAGCAGCACGTCATAACGCGGAATGCCAAATACCCCACCATGCGGCACCACGAAGATGGAAATGAAGAACAATCCCGCAAACAGGCAGGCACGGGCTTCCTTGATGCCGAAATAGAGAAATTCGATGACAAAGCGCCTGATGCCCTTGAGTTCGCCCCAAGGATAGGTATCGCACAGAAGATTGTCCAAAACCGAGAGGCGGGTTGCGGCTGGGCCTGTTGCTGTGCTCATGTTCGCGCCTCGATTTGTATCCGTTAAATTTTCATACGAAAACCGGAAGGAACTCGCATGGGTCCGTCACGCCTTTCCCCGCCTTATTTTGCCCGCATCCGGCTTTTGGCGGCGGCCATGATTGTGATCATTGGCGGTCTTTGCTTGCGGGCGTTCGGCTACGAGGTGGGATTGCCGTTCGTGGCGGTAAAATATGGCGGATCCGTGCTCTGGGGGGCGATGGTCTATCTGCTGCTGGCGGCCATCCTTCCGTCCCGCTGGTACGGTTACGAGGTTCACATCGCCGTCATCGCCGTCGTCGTCGTGGAATTGATTCGGCTCGTTCATTTCCCGGCGCTGGACGCGTTTCGCGCAACGGCGGCCGGAGCTTTGCTGCTCGGCCGCGTTTTCTCGGTGTGGAATATCGTCTGTTATGTCGGCGGGATCGCGGTGGCGTCCTTTACGTCCGGACGGGGCTTGCGCGCCTTGCCCTCTTCGCCGCCATGATCGAGGGCCGCACCAGCCGATACCCGAGCAACACCACCATCGTACTGATATAAAACACCGGCTCGAGCGTGATCGATTTTCGCGCCAACACGAAATGCAGTACGCCGACGATGAGAACGAGATAGACGAGCTTGTGCAGCGTGTTCCAGCGGCTGCCGAGCTTGCGGATCGACCAGCGGTTGGAGGTGAGCGCGAGCGGCAGCAGCATGACGAGCCCCGCCATGCCGAACATGATATAGGGCCGCTTGAGAATATCAGCGGCGATGGAGCTGAAGACCAGGCCGCGGTCCAGAACCAGATAGACGCTGAAATGTGCCAGCACGTAATAGAAGGCGATCAGTCCCAACGCCCGGCGATAGGCGATGAGGTTTATGTTGAAGAGATCGCGCAGCGGCGTCACCAGCAGGCCTAGGCACAGAAAGCGCAGGGCCCAGATGCCGAGCAGGTGCTCGAAATCCTTGACTGGGTTGAAGCCGAGGCCGCCGGTTGCGGCGAGGTAAAAATACCAGAGGCCGGGACAGAGGCCGATGACATAAAGCGACCAGATGGCTGCCGGCTGGTAACGCTTCGGCAGTGAGGGAAGCGAAAAGGCGAGGGCCATGATCAGTAATTCGCCTTTAGATCGAGGCCGGTATAGAGGCTTGCCACCTCGTCATAGCCGTTGAACATCAGGGTAGGGCGGTTCTGGGTGCCGAAAAAGCCGCCTTCGCCGATTCGCTGTTCCGTCGCCTGGCTCCAGCGCGGATGGTCCACATGCGGATTGACGTTGGAATAGAAACCGTATTCGCGGGCGTTGGAGTTTTTCCACGTCGTTTCCGGCTGTTTCTCGACAAGCGAAATACGGACGATGGATTTGATGCCCTTGAAGCCGTATTTCCAGGGAACGACGAGGCGAATGGGCGCGCCATTCTGGTTCGGCAGGGTTTCGCCGTATAGTCCGACGGCAAGAATGGTCAGAGGATGGCGGGCCTCATCTAGGCGCAGACCCTCGACATAGGGCCAGGACAGAGGCTGGAACAGGCCGCTCTGGCCCGGCATTTCCTCCGGCCGCACCACGGTTTCGAAGGACACGTATTTCGCGCTGCCGAGTGGCTCCACCTTGTCGAGAAGTGCGGCGAGAGGGAAACCGATCCACGGAATGACCATCGACCAGCCCTCGACGCAGCGCATGCGATAGGTGCGCTCCTCTAGCTGATATTTCATCAGCTCTTCGATGCCGAATTCCTGCGGTTTGGAGACAAGGCCATCCACTTTTACCGTCCAGGGGGTGGGCTTGAACTTGCCGGAATTTTCCTTCGGGTCGGATTTGCCCACTCCGAACTCATAGAAATTATTGTAGCTGGTGACGGCATCGAGCGGGGTGAGCTTCTCATCCAGCTTGTAGGCGCCTGCTTTGGCAGCAAGCGGAGTGGCGACAGCCTCGCGGCCGGAAAGCCCGATTGCCGCAAGCCCCGCCGCGGTGCCCAGGAAGCCGCGTCTCGAGAGGTAGATATTCTTCGGCGTGATTTCTCGTGCCGGGATGAGGGGCGGACGATAGGCGGGCATTTCAACCTCCACAAAAGCCGGGTGCATCGGCGATAAATCGATTATGATAGGCTATACGGCCGCTGCACAGATATGTTTCAGCACTCTGCGCAAAAACAGCGGCCGGGCGGCAAAAATCGCGCATTTGTGATGACAGGCCGCGCGAATTGCAACATTCAAACCGGGCGTACCGTACCGAACCGTACTGTTTTGCCCGAAGGTGACAGTGACAGGGCTTACGGTTTGCGCTAGAAAAACCGCAAAATAGGGCGAGGGCATTTTGACCGCGGTGCGGTAATGCGCTCTTCTGCCCAAGAGATCGAGGAAAATACCATGCCAGTCTATCGCTCCAGAACGACAACCCACGGCCGCAACATGGCGGGCGCGCGCGGCCTATGGCGCGCCACCGGCATGAAGGACAGCGATTTCGGCAAGCCCATCATCGCGGTGGTCAATTCCTTCACGCAGTTTGTGCCGGGCCATGTGCATCTGAAGGATCTCGGCCAGCTCGTTGCGCGTGAAATCGAAGCGGCCGGTGGCGTTGCCAAGGAATTCAACACCATCGCTGTCGATGACGGCATCGCCATGGGACATGACGGCATGCTTTATTCGCTGCCGTCGCGCGAAATCATCGCTGACTCGGTCGAATACATGGTCAATGCCCATTGCGCCGACGCGATGGTTTGCATCTCCAACTGCGACAAGATCACCCCCGGCATGCTGAATGCGGCGATGCGCCTCAACATTCCCGCCGTATTCGTTTCCGGTGGTCCGATGGAAGCGGGCAAGGTCGTTCTGCATGGCAAGACGGTCGCACTCGATCTGGTTGACGCCATGGTCGCAGCTGCCGATGACAAGATTTCCGATGAGGACGTCAAGATCATCGAGCGTTCCGCTTGCCCGACCTGCGGTTCCTGTTCCGGCATGTTCACTGCCAATTCCATGAACTGTCTGACCGAGGCGCTCGGCCTGTCATTGCCCGGCAATGGCTCGACGCTTGCCACCCATTCGGACCGCAAACGCCTGTTCGTCGAGGCCGGTCACCTGATCGTCGATCTGGCGCGCCGTTATTACGAGCAGGACGACGAGACCGTTCTGCCGCGCACCATTGCCAACAAGGCTGCGTTTGAAAACGCCATGTCGCTGGATATCGCCATGGGCGGTTCCACCAACACGGTGCTGCATATTCTGGCGGCAGCGCATGAGGGCGGTGTCGATTTCGGCATGGAAGACATCGACCGTCTTTCCCGCAAGGTTCCCTGCCTTTCCAAGGTCGCGCCTGCCAAGCAGGACGTGCACATGGAGGACGTTCACCGCGCTGGCGGCATCATGCGCATTCTCGGTGAGCTGGATCGTGGCGGTCTCCTCAATCGCGATACCTACACGGTGCACGAGGCGACGTTGGGCGACGCCATCGACCGTTGGGACATCACCCGCACCAACAGCGAAACCGTGCGGCAGTTCTTCAAGGCTGCCCCCGGCGGCGTGCCGACGCAGGTGGCCTTCAGCCAGTCGTCGCGCTGGGACGATCTGGATACGGACGGTGAAAACGGCGTTATCCGCTCGGTTGAAAAGCCTTTCTCCAAGGATGGCGGTCTGGCCGTGCTTTATGGCAACATCGCTCTTGATGGCTGCATCGTGAAGACGGCGGGTGTCGACGAATCCATCCTGAAATTCAGCGGTCCGGCGGTTGTTTACGAAAGCCAAGACGCGGCGGTGAAGGGTATTCTTTCCAACGAGGTCAAGGCAGGTGATGTCGTCGTCATTCGTTACGAAGGACCGAAGGGCGGCCCCGGAATGCAGGAAATGCTCTATCCGACCAGCTACCTCAAGTCCAAGGGCCTCGGCAAAGCCTGCGCGCTGATCACCGACGGACGTTTTTCGGGCGGCACATCCGGCCTGTCCATCGGCCATGCCTCGCCGGAAGCGGCGCAGGGCGGCGCTATCGGCCTCGTGCGTCAGGGCGACTTGATCGAGATCGATATTCCCAACCGCACGATCAACCTCAAAGTTACGGATGCGGAACTGGCAGCCCGCCGCGCCGAGCAGGATCAGCTCGGCTGGAAGCCTGCGGAGTTCCGCAAGCGCAACGTCACGACAGCGCTGAAGGCCTATGCGGCTTTTGCGTCCAGTGCCGACAAGGGTGCTGTTCGGATTTTGCCGGAGTAATCTGGCGGGCAGGGTCCTACATTGCAGGCAGCCTGAGCCGCTCTTCTGAGCGGCTTTTTCTTGTTCTGACCCAGATTACGCGCGTCGTTAAGAAACAGATTCAATTGCCTCAGAGCTTGATTCTCCAAGCTCGCGCAACACGCTGTTTCTGCACCGCAAATTCTAAACCATCCGGCCGTCCACCCTCCATGCCAGCAGTCACATTGGAGTGATGTTCCGTCACTTGCCCTTTTCCAACGCGCCGCGATGCCTAACTTCAGCATCATGAAAAGACGAACCGCACTCGGCCTTATCGCATCCCTGCCTTTCGCCCGCCTTGCCCACGGGCAAACACCCGGCAACGGCGCCCGCTTCAGTCCATTGCTCAACGAGGCGGATGGGCTTTCGAGCCTGAAAGCCGTCATCGTCAGTATTGACGGCGAGGAGGTGGCCAGCCGTGCCTATCACGGCGCCAGCCTTATGGGTTCCACCAACATCAAGTCGGCCTCGAAATCGGTCATTTCCGCGCTGGTCGGCATGGCGATCGACCGCAAGATATTGGCAGGGGCGGATCAGCCGATTGCCACGATCCTGCGCAGCGATTTTCCGCCGAACCCCGATGCGCGTCTGGAAAGGGTAACCATCGGCAACCTGCTTTCCATGCAGTCCGGTCTGGAAAGAATGTCCGGCCCGAACTACGGCCGCTGGGTCGCCAGCCGCAACTGGGTGCGAATGGCGCTGGGGTCGGGTTTTGCCGGAGAGCCGGGCGGTGGCATGCTTTACTCCACCGGTTCCACGCATCTGCTTTCGGCGATTTTGACCAAGGCATCCGGCCGTTCGACGCTGTCGCTGGCGCGCGACTGGTTCCGGCCGCTGGAGGGCTTCTCAATCGGCGGCTGGGAGCGCGACCCGCAGGGCATCTATCTCGGCGGCAACCAGATGGCGATGACGGCGCGGTCGCTGCTGGCTTTCGGCGAGCTTTACCGGCTGGGCGGGGTAACGCCAGGCGGCGAGCGTTTGATTTCGCAGAGCTGGATCGATCAATCCTGGCAACAACGCACCAATTCCGTCTTCAACGGCGACGGTTACGGCTATTGCTGGTTCATCAAGGAGATGGCGGGAGAGACGGTTTATTATGCCTGGGGCTACGGCGGGCAGATGCTCTATATCGTCCCCACCAAACGGCTTTCGGTGGTTATGACGTCCCGTGAGGATGCGCCTTCGGCGAGAACCGGTTATCGCGACCAATTGCATGGGTTGATGGAGAATATCATTCGCGTTGCGTGAAAATCAGAGCGGTCTGTTTATGCTCTGGAAAGCTTCCCCGAGCCGCTTCATGCGCTCCTCATAGGCACTTGTAATGCAGGCGACATCCGCATTGCATTCCTGGCGTTTTTTCAACCATTGGCTCTGTTCTTCGCGCAAGGTGTCGCGTGCGCCCATCGCCATCAGTTGTGTCAGGATGTCGAAGGTGGTGACCATCTTCACGTCCTGATCGTTGAGGGCGCGGTTGTCGCAGATCGCCTTTTCATCCGCAGCCAGATCCGGCTTCGTGCAATCGAAGCTGGCGGCGTTGGCGGGCGAACCCAGTGAAGCGCAGGCGAGGAGGATGCCGGAGGCAAGGATTGTCTGTTTCATGTGCATGGGTCGTCTCATTTTGAGGACAGGCTCGTGTGGGTGAAACCGAAATGGGGTGCTGTTGGTTCCACCCGCACAAGCCGGTCATCGCATGAAAAAGATCGGCCATCATCTTGCCGCGCTTTGCTTTATAGGCTTTCACGTTATAACTCCATCATACTGATGAGGATGAGGAATCACATGCAGAGCGTGCTGAAGTATCTGTCCACCGGCTTTCTTGCGGCGCTGCTTCTCGTTCCGGTCGGAGCGCAGGCGCAGGACAACAAGACCGTGCCCGCAAGCCACACGGAAATGCAGCTTTCCTTCGCGCCGCTGGTCAAGCGTACCGCGGGCGCTGTGGTGAATGTCTATGCCGAACGCATCGTGCAGCGGCGCTCGTCGCCCTTCGCCGGCGACCCGTTCTTCGAACAGTTCTTCGGCCAGCAGATGCCGAACCGCACGGAGAAACAGTCCTCGCTCGGATCGGGTGTGATCGTGACGGCCGGCGGCCTCGTGGTGACCAACAATCACGTCATCGATGGCGCCGACGACATCAAGGTGGCTCTGGCGGATGGGCGTGAATTCTCCTCCAAGGTGCTGCTGAAGGACGACCGGGTCGATCTTGCCATTCTGCAGATCGACGCGAAGGAACAGTTTCCGGTGCTTTCGCTTGGCAATTCGGATGCCATTGAAGTCGGCGATCTCGTGCTTGCCATCGGCAACCCCTTCGGTGTCGGCCAGACGGTAACAAGCGGCATCGTCTCGGGGCTGGCGCGCAACCAGGTGACGCAGGGCGATTTCGGCTTCTTCATCCAGACCGACGCCTCCATCAACCCCGGCAATTCCGGCGGCGCGCTGATGAACATGGCGGGTGAGTTGATCGGCATCAATACTGCCATCTTCTCCAAGGGCGGCGGGTCGAACGGCATCGGTTTTGCCATTCCCGCCAATCTGGTCCGCGTTTTCGTTGCCGCCGCCGAGCGTGGCGACGCGAACTTCCAGCGGCCCTATATCGGCGCGACCTTCGATCCTGTCACCTCCGATGTCGCCGAGGCGCTTGGCCTGCACCGCGCGCGCGGTGCGCTCGTTGTCAGCGTCGTCAAGGGCGGCCCGGCGGAGAAAGCTGGCATCGAGCCGGGGCAGGTCGTAACGGCGGTCAACGGTTTGGAGGTGGAGCATCCCGATGCACTCGGTTATCGCCTCACGACGGCTGGCATCGGCAAGTCCGCCGAATTGACGCTGGTGGAGAAGGGCAAAGAGAAGAAGGTGACCATTGCGCTCGACACGGCGCCGGAAACCGCGCCGCGTGACGAACGGCTGCTGGAGGGACGCAATCCCCTGGCGGGCGCGACTGTCGCCAATCTCTCGCCGAAGCTTGCGGATGAACTGCGCATGCCTTCGCAGGTGACCGGCGTCGTCGTCACCGATGTGAAGCGCGGTTCGCCGGCCTATCGGGTCGGTTTCCAGCCGAAGGACGTCATCCTATCGCTGAATGGCTCGGATATCGGCTCCACGGCTGCGGTCGAAAAGGCGCTGGACGACAATCCCGGCTTCTGGCGGGTGGAAATCCTGCGTGACGGTCAACGTATCCGGCAGTTCCTGCGATGAGCGATGACCTCTTTGCTCCACAGGTGCCTGTCGAGGTCGCCAACCGGCGGCCTCTTGCCGACCGCCTGCGTCCGAAGACGCTGGCGGAGGTGACCGGGCAGCCGCATCTGACGGGTGAAGAGGGCGTGCTGCGCCGTATGATCGATAGCGGCTCACTCGGATCGATGATCTTCTGGGGACCGCCCGGCACCGGCAAGACGACGGTCGCGCGTTTGCTTTCGGGCGAGGCCGGGCTGGCTTTCGAACAGATTTCGGCGATCTTTTCCGGTGTTGCCGATCTCAAGAAGGTCTTCGAGGCAGCACGCACACGCCGGATGAACGGCCGGCAGACGCTGCTTTTTGTTGATGAGATCCATCGTTTCAACCGTGCCCAGCAGGACAGCTTCCTGCCGGTCATGGAAGACGGCACCATCATTCTTGTGGGTGCAACCACCGAAAACCCGTCCTTTGAACTGAATGCCGCTCTTTTGTCGCGGGCGCGTGTCCTCACGTTCGGTTCGCATGACGAAGAGAGCCTGGGCGAGCTTTTGAAGCGCGCCGAAGAGGCGGAGGGCAAGCCTCTGCCGCTGACCGAGGAGGCGCGTGTCAGCCTGATCCGGATGGCCGATGGCGATGGCCGCGCCGTGCTGACGCTTGCCGAAGAGGTCTGGCGTGCGGCGCGCAAGGACGAGACTTTCGATACCGAAGGGCTGACGCGCATCGTGCAGCGGCGCGCGCCGGTTTACGACAAGGGACAGGACGGCCACTACAATCTGATTTCCGCGCTGCATAAATCGGTGCGCGGTTCGGACCCGGATGCGGCGCTTTATTATCTCTGCCGCATGTTCGATGCCGGCGAAGACCCGCTCTTTATCGGGAGGCGGCTGGTGCGCATGGCGGTGGAGGATATCGGCCTTGCCGATCCGCAGGCGCTTGCCGTCTGCAATGCCGCCAAGGACGCCTATGATTATCTGGGTTCACCGGAAGGCGAACTGGCGCTGGCGCAGGCCTGCGTCTATCTCGCCACCGCGCCGAAATCGAATGCCGTTTATACAGCCTTCAAATCGGCGATGCGGGCGGCCAAGGAAAACGGCTCGCTGGTGCCGCCAAAACATATTCTGAACGCGCCGACAAAGCTGATGAAGGGCGAGGGTTATGGTGACGGTTACCGTTACGACCATGACGAGCCGGATGCCTTTTCGGGACAGGACTATTTTCCGGAAAAAATGGGGCGCAAGACGTTTTACGATCCGCCCGACAGGGGTTTCGAGCGGGACATCCGCAAGCGTCTCGACTGGTGGGCGAAGCTGCGCCGCGAGCGCGGTTCGCGTTAAAAAGCTTTCTTCACAAAAAGAATCAGGCGCTTGCCAAAGTGAGTCGTAAAACCGCGCCATCCAACTGTTTCCAAAGGGAAATCAGGATGCCTTCCGGTGTTGCATGACCTGCGACGGCGCAGGCAGCATCTTGACCGAGGATTCCGCCAGACCGCTATGCCCTTCGGCATCGATCACCAGATGCCAGTGCAAGGTCTCGGGAATGCTGATGCGGATCGGCGATTTTTTCGCGACGCCGCCGAGATATTTGAAATCGAGCAATTCTGTGAAACGCTGGAAATTTGCGCCTGTCATCAGCCGTACATTGTTGACGGCCGAAAGGGACACCTCAATGGTCGTCCCAGCCCGCAATTCCTTCAGGTCATAGTGTGTAAAGCGGAAATTCGGCCGTGACATTGCGCGTCTCCCTGTACCTGTATTTTGGCAAAAGAGGATAGGACGTCAGGGTTAACGAGCTCTTTAAAACGGCAGCACCGTGTAGAATTTCGGGTCGCTGCGCCGGCTTTGAAGGGCCGTGGAGAGTATTGGCGGGTTGGGAGGAGGAGGTCTGGAATAATACTAACGTATAATAAGCGTATTCAGTTATAATAAATTTTTTAACTCTAACGTACGCCGGTCGAAGTGCCGTCAGCGGCGTTGGGGGGAATATGAAAAACGTCACGATATCTATGCGCCTTTATGCGCTCGTTGCATTGTTTCTGGCAATATTGACTGCGGCACTTACATTCAGCCTGTTCGAGACTTTTCATGAGATGGAACGCGAGCGTAAAGCGGGACTCGCATCCATGAACGAAACGGCTGTCGCCATTCTTGAGCAATATTACCGGCTGGAGCAGGGTGGCACCCTGACGCGTGAGGCTGCGCAGCAACAAGCCAAGACCACGATTGCGGCGATGCGCTATGGCAACGGCAGCGGCTATTTTTGGATCAACGACATGCATCCCAAGATGGTGATGCATCCGATCAAGCCCGAGATGAACGGCAGCGATCTCACTGCCAACAAGGATCCGAACGGCAAGGCGCTGTTCGTCGAATTCGTCAATACGGTGAAGGCGGGCGGCCAGGGCTTTGTCGATTATTATTGGCCCAAGCCCGGCGCGCCGGACCCAGTCGAGAAATTTTCCCATGTCGCCGGTTTCGCGCCCTGGGGATGGATTGTCGGCACTGGCGTTTATGTCGACGATCTTGAGGCGGTTTTCTGGAGCAACGCCTATTTCAACATTGCAGTGTGTGTTCTGTCCGGCCTTCTGGTGATCGGCGTGGCTGCAGCCGTCGTGCGCAGCGTGACACGGCCTATCGATCGCATCCGGCAGAGTATGAAGCGGATCGCTGATGGTGACGGCGAGGCTGAAATTGAATTCGCCGACCGTCGCAACGAAATCGGCGCCATTGCAAAGACGTTGCTGGTGCTGCGTGACAGCGTCAACGAGCGCAGCGCCTTGCAGGCCCGCGAGGCGGGGCAGCAGCGGGCGCTGGAGGAGGCGCGGCATGGCAACGAGATGGCGTTGCGCTCCGCATCCGAGCGTCAGGCTCATGCCATGAACGAGCTCGGCAGTTCGCTGGAAGCACTCGCCAATGGCGATCTGACCGTCGAGCTTGCCGATATCGGCGGCGAATATGAAAAGCTGCGCATGGATTTCAACCGCGCCGTCGGCGCGCTGCATGGGGCGATCGAGGCGATCGCCAGAACCGGCCATGTCGTCAACGATAGCGCATCTGACATCAGCGGTGCGACCGGCAATCTTTCGCGCCGGACAGAGCAGCAGGCAGCGGCGCTGGAGGAGACGGCGGCGGCTCTTGACGAAATCACCGCGACGGTGCGCACCGCTTCCGAACGGGCGAACGAGGCCCGGCAAATGGTGCAGGATACAAAAACGAGTGCAGGCCGCTCGGGCGAGATCGTGCGCAATGCCGTCGATGCTATGGGCCGTATTGAGGAATCTTCGCGGCGCATCGGGCAAATCATTTCCGTCATCGACGAAATCGCGTTCCAGACCAACCTTCTGGCGCTGAATGCCGGTGTCGAGGCCGCAAGGGCAGGCGAAGCGGGACGCGGTTTTGCCGTGGTGGCGCAGGAGGTTCGCGAACTCGCGCAACGCTCTGCCAATGCTGCCAAGGAGATCAAGACCCTTATCAATCGTTCCGCGGAAGAGGTCGGCGGCGGTGTCGCACTCGTTCGCTCCACGGGCGATGCGCTGGATGAGATCGTGACGCTGGTCAACCGGGTCGACGGCCACGTCAATTCCATCGCCACGGCGGCACGGGAACAGGCCACCGGCCTGCAGGAGATCAACACCTCCGTCAACCACATGGACCAGATGACCCAGCAGAACGCCGCCATGGTGGAAGAGACGACGGCGGCCAGCCAGACGCTGGCCGAAGAAAGCCGGCAGCTCCGCGCGCTGCTGTCCCGTTTCGAACTCGGGCATGGGGCAGGGCGCGAGGTTTCGCGGGCGGCTTGATTTTTATCCGCTTGAGATAGTTTACAGGGCGCGGCTTTGGCTGCGCCCTTTCTGTTTCGAGGAAGTGAGACAACCTCTCCTCCGTCGTGCCGGACCCGTGGTGTGTCTGCATCGTGAGAGGCGTTGGTTTGCGGAGCTTTGCTGACACCTTTGGTATGATTTCGCTCGAGGCTTCCGCATTTCTCGCTTCACGGAACAGCCCGGTTCGTTATTTCTCCCAACCAATAAGGATTCGTTTACCCCGTTTCTTTAAAATTTACCTGTATTGCCGCGGGTAGCGGCCGCTGAAGGTACAGGTTCTCGTATGGCGTATGTTTCCCTTCCGCGTCGTCTTGTGACGTTGTTGATGATTTCCACGGTCATGGTGTCGTGTTCGGCGGAGGGCCTTGTGCCGCCGGCCGAGGTTGACGGCACGACACGTGTCGGCGCCATCCGGTCGTCGCGGCAGCAAGGCTACAGCGCGCCGCCGGGTGCGGTCTATCAGGCCGAGCGGACCGGGCAGGCCACCAATTATCCCGCAGCCGTGTCGCAGCCGATGCCGGAGTCTTATGCCTCGCAGGATCCCCTGCTGCAATCGCCACAGCGCGGCCAGGGCTATTCCACGCTGGATGGCCAGCATCAGGCGCGGATGGCCGCGAACGGCCAAAGTATGGCCTCCCCAGCCATGCCCAACCAGCAGAGCGCCGCAAATCAGATCGCCGAAGGCGAGGGCGGGGTGAACATGGATTTCATGCTGGGCGTGGAGCCGGTTCGCGGACTTGCGGAAGAGCAGGATGCCGATATTGCCGAAGGCGCTTCCGCCCAGCCGGTGGTGGACGGCATCGGCACCGACAATCCGGTTGCCGTTTCTCCGGCTCGCCGGCAACAAAGTGCGGGTCAGTCGCGGTTGATACCGCCACCGCCGCCGGGGTCTTCTTCCCGCCGCCAGCCGGTGGAGGAGGTCGCCATGCTGATGCCCAATGATCCGATGGCCCGCGACGGACTGCAAAGCAACCGCTCGGCCATGCCGCCCGGCGTCATGCCATCCTCGGAAGTGGCCTGTCGCTCCGAGCTGCGCCGTCTCGGCGTCGCCTTCCGCGACGTTGCGCGCATTGCAGATGGACCGACCTGCGGTATCGACTATCCGATCGAACTCAGCGGGCTTGCCAGCGGCGTTGCCATCCGCCCGGCAGTGAAGCTCAATTGCCAGGTCACGCTTGCCTTCGCCAAATGGGTAAAGTTCGAACTCGTGCCGTCCTCCCGCTTCCGTTACCTCTCAGGCGTCGGGCGCATCACGCCCATGGGCGGTTATTCCTGCCGCAAGATGAATTCGCGCTCCAGCAATCCATGGTCCGAACATGCGCGCGGCAACGCCATCGATATCGGCACCATAACGCTGAACAACGGCAAGGAGATCGACGTCCGCAGCAAGAACTTCTTCGCCTTCCGGGAAAAGGCGCTGCTGAAGGCAGTGAGGTCCGATAGCTGCAAATATTTCTCCACGGTTCTCGGGCCGGGCAGCGATCCCAACCACTGGAACCATTTCCACTTCGACCTGCGCACCCGCAAGTCCGGTTACAGGCATTGCGATTAGGGGGCGACGAGACGACACGGTGGTGCATGACGATAGGCGTGAGGCATTAGTTGTGGTGCGTCATATCGACCCGTAACTTCCCGTCCGTCCCGGCGCTACCCGGAATGACGGAGTGGGGATGTGGCCACATTACAATTTGGGCCTGTTGGGTTTGGTGCTAGCCGCCCAAAAAAAGACCGGCCCTAAGGCCGGTTGAAGAAGACTGCCTAAATCGGGGGATATCGGCGTCTTTGCAAGGGCATGTAATGGGAAGAAATCCCATAAAACGGTCCATACGGTGCGGATATCCGGCAAAAAACATCGCGCCGTACTGACCTGCGGCCAACATGGCTTGCCGCCCTTTTCTGATACGCTATGAGCGTCACATGTTTGTGACAACGGCCCGCTGGAGCCTGCTTTCATGCCCCCTGTTTCAGAGATACTGATCTTTGCTTCGGCGCTTGCGGCCGCGGGCGTGGTCGCTGGACTTCTGGCGGGGCTGTTCGGCATTGGCGGCGGTGCTGTGCTGGTGCCGGTGTTCTACCATGTGTTCGGGCTTTTGGATGTTCCGGAGGCGGTGCGCATGCATCTGTCGCTTGGCACTTCGCTTGCCATCATCGTGCCGACCTCCATTCGTTCCTTCCTGACGCATCGCCAGAAAGGTGCCGTTGATATCGATCTCCTGAAGGGCTGGATCGTCGCCGTGCCGCTCGGCACCATCCTCGCATCTGTGGTGGCTGCGCATGCCTCGAGCGTCGCCCTGCGGCTGATCTTCGCTTTCATTGCGCTTGCGCTCGCCTTCCGGATGATCTTCAACCGGGCGAGCTGGCATCTCGGTTCAGACCTGCCGAAAAACCCGGTCCGCTTTCTGGTCGGCACCGGCATCGGCCTTCTGTCTGGCCTGATGGGTGTGGGCGGTGGGGTGATGAACAATACTTTCATGACGCTTTACGGACGCACCATCCATCAGGCGGTTGCCACATCCTCCGGTGTCGGAGTGCTTATTTCGCTGCCGGGTCTCCTCGGCTATATCTGGGCCGGCTGGGGTGATGCAGGTCTGCCGCCTTTTTCCACCGGCTTCATCAACTGGATCGCCGTCGCGCTGCTGATCCCCATCACGCTTGTCGTCGCGCCCTATGGCGCGCGGCTGGCCCATGCACTCAGCAAGAAGCAGCTGGAGCGGGCCTTCGGGGTGTTTCTGGTCTTCGTCGCGGCCCAGTTTTTCTACAGCGTCTACAGCTGATTTTCCCTCCCCGCCGAATGCAGTGTTCAGGCCGTTGGGCTGGCAATTGCGGGTTGTACGGCCTATATGGCGTGCATCTTACTCGTTTTTTCGAAAGATTCGCGATGAATGCCATTGTTTCGATACGGAATCTGACCAAATCCTACTCAAATGGCTTTCAGGCGCTCAAAGGTGTCAGCCTCGATATCAGAGAGGGGGAAATCCTTGCTCTTCTCGGGCCTAACGGAGCCGGCAAGACGACGCTGATCTCGATCATCTGCGGGCTTGTCAATCCGGGTGAAGGCTCGGTTCTCGTTGGCGGATATGATGTGGTGAAGGATTTTCGCCAGACGCGTGCCCTGATCGGCCTTGTTCCACAGGAACTGACGACAGACCAGTTCGAGACCGTGTGGAACACGGTCAGCTTCTCGCGCGGTCTGCATGGGCAGAAGAAGAACCCGGAACTGATCGAGCGGGTCCTGAAATCGCTGTCGCTCTGGGACAAGAAGGACAATATGCTGCGGGAGCTTTCCGGCGGCATGAAGCGACGCGTGCTGATCGCCAAGGCGCTTGCGCACGAACCGAAGGTCCTCTTCCTCGACGAGCCGACGGCGGGTGTGGATGTTACCTTGCGCCGCGACATGTGGAATGTCGTTTCCGAGCTGCGCTCCAAGGGCGTCACAATCATTTTGACCACGCATTACATCGAGGAGGCGGAAGAGATCGCTGATAGGGTGGGTGTCATCAATGGCGGCCAATTGTTGCTGGTGGAAGAAAAGACCGCGCTGATGAAGAAGCTCGGCCGCAAGCAGCTTTTCCTTGAACTTTCGCAGCCGGTGGAGGCGTTGCCGGACAGTCTCTCATCCTTCGGTCTTTCGCTCTCGGATGACCGCAACACCATCACCTACGAGATCGAGGACAACGGCGAGCAGGGGCGCATTGCCGATCTGCTGACTGCGCTTTCCGGTGCCAACATCCATTTCAAGGATATTTCGACACGTCAAAGCTCTCTTGAGGATATTTTCGTCTCGCTGGTAGGAGACCAGAAATGAATTTCGAAGCCGTCAAGTCCATCTACCTGTTCGAAATGGCGCGCACCCGCCGCACCCTGTTGCAGAGCGTCGTGTCGCCCGTCATTTCCACCTCTCTATATTTCATCGTTTTCGGAACGGCGATCGGTTCAAGGATTCAGGAGGTTGGCGGGGTTTCCTATGGCGCGTTCATAACGCCCGGCCTGATCATGCTGACGCTTTTGACGCAATGCATCAGCAACGGCTCTTTCGGCATCTATTTTCCGAAATTCACCGGCACGGTCTACGAGATATTGTCCGCTCCGGTGGCGATGACGGAAATTGTTGCCGGTTATGTCGGGGCGGCGGCGACCAAGGGGCTGATGATCGGCACGATCATCCTGATAACGGCCTCCTTCTTCGTGGATATCACCATCGCCCATCCGTTCATGATGATCCTGTTCTTTGTGCTGACGGCGGTGAGCTTCAGCCTGTTCGGCTTCATCATCGGCATCTGGGCCACGAATTTCGAGCAGCTGAACCTCATCCCGATGCTGGTGGTGCCGCCTCTGACATTCCTTGGCGGCAGCTTCTACTCCATCGACATGCTGCCGCCCTTCTGGCAGACGGTCAGTCATTTCAACCCGGTGCTCTACCTCATCAGCGGTTTCCGCTGGAGCTTCTACGAGATCGCCGACGTCAATCCCGTCATCAGCCTGGCGATGATCACGCTGTTCCTCGCAATCTGCCTCGGCGTCGTCGGCTGGATGTTCAAGACCGGTTACCGGCTGCGCAACTGACCGGAAATAGGTTTGCCGTGAATACGAAAACGCCCGGTTTGCACCGGGCGTTTTCGTATTCGGATAGCGAGACGTTATTTTTTAATCGCGAGCAGAAACTGTCTGCCCGGCAGGTTTTACCTGTCTCGCAATCTCAACTCATCGGTCTGCATCTGCATCGAACCAAGCGTCGACAGGAAGCTCATGCCGAGCAGGCTCTGGCCCAGTTGGCCATCCTGCGCGACGAGGGCGGGGATGTTGCTCCGCGCGATCGGGCCGATGCCGATCTCGGACAGGGTGACGGGCGCTGCGGCCGTGCGGCCGTTCGCGGTCATCACCGGCACGGTGTAGCGCAGTTTCGTGGTGTCGATGCCGATGGCGGCGGCATCGGCATTGGCCAGCACCACGGAGCTCGCGCCGGTATCGACCAGCATGTGGATCGTTTTGCCTTCAATACTGACATTCGCCTCGAAATGGCCGCTCATCGATTTGTGCAGTATGATCTCCTGTTCGCCGCCAGCGGTCGTCACCACCACCGCACGGCCGGGCATCAGGCCACCCAGCAGCCGGTCGGCGAAGGATTGCAGGTCGTAGCGATAGAGATAGACGGATACGAGGCCGAGGATAATCACGAGCCAGATGGCGAGTTGCCGGACAACGCTTGCGAAGCTGCCGCGGCTTCCCGCCAGAATGCCGACGGATAGCAATCCCGCAATCGGCAGGAGATAGACGATCTGCCCGAATTTCTCGTTGTCGATGCCGAAGGTGCGGCCGCTGTCGTGATTGACGAGAAGCAGGCCGAGACCCACGGCCAGCAAGAGGAGAACGAAAGTCAGCCTGTTCATACGGTGTGCGTCTCCCTGGAGGTGTCCTTGCCTGTTTTTGCCAGTCTTTCGGGAAGCGCCTGCATGATCATGCGGCGCTTTTCGTCGCTATAGGTCGCCCAGCCGCCGATCTCGTCCAGCGTGCGTCCGCAACCGATACAGAGGCTGTTCGTGGCGTCGAGGGAGCAGATATGAATGCAGGGTGTTTCCATGGGGATCTATATCAGTCTGTCACGTTGCAAGGGCAAGAGCGACGAGAGTAACGATCTCCGTGATCTGCTGGCTGGCGCCGATTGTGTCGCCGGTGTGGCCGCCGATCTTGCTGACACAGAGCCTGCCGAACAGCACCGTCGCGAGGCAGGCAGCCGCCAGAACGACTACGATCGACACAAAGGGCAGGGCATGCAGCGTGAAAAGCACGAGCAGCAGCAACCCTGTTGCGAGCGCGATGTTGCGCTCGCTTTCCCCGGGTTGGCCGGCGCCGGCGGCGATGCCGGAGGTTTTGGCGGCGGGCAGTGACTGCCAGTGCCATACCATCAGGGCGCGGCTCACCACCAGCGCGGCAATCAGGCAGGCGGCGGCGGTCTTGGCAGGCAGGGTTTCTATAAGCGATGCGAGTGCCGTGGCGCGCAGTGCAAAGGACAGGACCATGGCGATCGTGCCATAGCTGCCGATGCGACTGTCCTTCATGATCTCAAGCGTTTTCGGCTTGTCCTTGCCGCTGCCGAAGCCATCGGCCATATCCGCCAAGCCGTCTTCGTGCAACGCACCTGTTATGAGCGCGGTGACGGCGATGGCAAGCCAGCCGGTGAGCTGCGGTGAGGCGTCGAACTTCGCTAATGCCACCACGAGGACAGCAGCGGGCAGGGCGATCAGGAGGCCTGCTGCGGGAAAAGCGCGTGCTGTCCGGCGCATCGATGGACCGTCACCTTCACCGAAGAAGCGCGATGGGACCGGCAGGCGGCTGAGAAAGGCAACGGAATGCATGACATCTGTTATAAAATCCCCGGCCTTCATGCTCTCTCCGCTGCTGTACTTGCATTTCCGGTTGTTCCGCGGCGCGTCCGCGATTATGAGAGGCGCAACAAAGACCGATTTGCCGGAAAACACAAGTTTCCGCCAACCCGACGACAAGAAAGACAGATACCATGAGCATGAGCGGATTGCCCTTCGACGATTTCCGCGCGCTGCTGCGCGAGCTTCCCGGCCCGGATACGCATGCGCTGGTCGCGGCCAAGGAGCGCAATGCGCAACTGACGAAACCGGCCGGTTCGCTCGGTCGGCTGGAAGAAATCGCCATGTGGCTTGCCGCATGGTCGGGCCGCTCGCCCGCCGTTACCCGTCCGCTGGTGGCGATTTTCGCCGGTAATCATGGCGTCACCCGGCACGGCATCACGCCATATCCGACGTCCGTGACGCAGCAGATGGTGGAGAATTTTGCGGCAGGCGGTGCGGCGATCAACCAGATTTGCGTCACCAACGATCTCGGTCTGAAGATTTTCGATCTGGCACTTGACTACCCGACCGGCGACATCACCTGCGAGCCTGCCCTTTCCGAGCGCGATTGCGCCGCCACCATGGCCTTCGGCATGGAGGCGATTGCTGGCGGTACCGACCTTCTCTGCGTTGGCGAAATGGGCATCGGCAACACCACCATCGCAGCGGCGATCAACCTGGCGCTCTATGGCGGTACGGCGGAAGAGTGGACCGGTCCCGGTACCGGCTCCGAAGGCGAGGTCATGGCGCGCAAGATCGCGGCAGTGAAGGCTGCCGTGGAGTTCCACAAGGACCATCTGTCCGATCCGCTCGAAATCATGCGCCGTCTTGGTGGCCGTGAGATTGCGGCGATTGCCGGCGCGATCCTTGCCGCGCGCGTGCAGCGCATTCCTGTGCTGATCGACGGTTATGTGGCGACTGCCGCTGCCGCGCTGTTGAAGGCTGCCAATCCTTCGGCGCTTGACCATTGCCTGATCGGCCATGTCTCCGGTGAACCGGGCCATCTGGCTGCCGTCGAGAAACTTGGCAAGACGCCGCTTCTGGCGCTGGGCATGCGGCTTGGCGAGGGCACGGGTGCCGCTTTGGCCGCCGGCATCGTCAAGGCTGCCGCCGCCTGCCATTCCGGCATGGCGACTTTCGAAGCTGCCGGTGTCGATACTGGTACCCATTCCCACACTGAGCATTGAGGGCGAAGATGGACGCAACGCCGCAGAAGAAGCAACCGGAACCTGCCTTTCGCAAGGAAAAGGGATGGCGGCATCTTTTTGCTGCTGCCCGCTATTCCTTGCAGGGGCTTGGACGGCTGTGGCAGGAAGCGGCGTTCCGGCACGAGGTTCTCGCCTTCGGCGTCGGCCTTGCCCTGCTTCTGGTCGCTGGCGCGCCGTTTGCGCATCTTCTCGTATTTACGGTGCTGATGCTGTTTTTGTTCGCGGTGGAGGCGCTCAATACCGCGATTGAGGAGTTGGTGGATCGCATCTCGCCGGAAATTTCTTCCGTCGGGCGACACGCCAAGGATCTCGGTTCCTTCGCCGTCTTCTGCCTTTTGACGGCAAACGGATTTTTCGTGCTTTATTCGCTGGTGACGACGCTGTTCTTCTGAACGGCAGATTTGACGCTTAGGCGAAGGACCGGCGGCGTGGCTGGATGGCGTGGGTTTCCTCCACGGCTGGCAGGCTTTGCAGCACGCGTTTTGCCGGCAGGATGGCGATGCCTTCGGTGCCTTCACGCAATTTCGATTTCAGGATGAACTGGCCGTCATGCTTGGCAAGGATGGCCTGAACGATGGGCAGGCCGAGCCCGGTTCCCTGTTCGGCGCTTTTGATCGCGATCGATCCCTGACCGAAGGCCGACAGCACCACGGGGATCTCTTCCTCTGGAATGCCGGGGCCGTTGTCCTTGATCGACACATATTGCCCGCCACCCGCCGTCCAGCCTGCCTTCACGAGGATTTCACCGCCCTGCGGGGTGAATTTGACGGCGTTGGAGAGCAGGTTGAGGATTACCTGGCGGATCGATTTTTCATCCGCCCAGACCTGCGGCAGGCTGCTCTCGAACTGCTGCGAAATCCTGATGGTCTTGGCGCGGGCGCGAAGCTGGATCATGCCGATGCAATCTTCGGCGATCTCAAGCATCGAGACCGCTTCTTCATTGAGGTCGTAGCGGCCGGCCTCGATACGCGACAGGTCGAGGATTTCGTTGATGAGGTCGAGCAGATGCTGGCCGGAACGGTGGATGTCGCCGGAATATTCCTTGTAGAGCGGATTGTTGAGCGGACCGAGTACCTCTGCGGACATGACTTCGGAGAAGCCGAGAATGGCGTTGAGCGGGGTTCGCAGCTCGTGCGACATGGAGGCGAGAAAGCGCGATTTAGCCAGATTGGCCTCTTCCGCACGCCGCCGCGCCTCATCCGACATTGAGTTGGCGACTTCGAGTTCGGCGATCAGATCATCTTTTTCAGTCTGCGACGACAGCAGCTTGATGCTGGTCTGGTAAAGCCTGCTGGTAATGCGATGACAGAAGAGGATCGCCATGCCGAACATCAGGGCGAGGCCAACATCGAAGGGATCGCGGGAGACGACGGAGGTGACGCAAAGCGCCGCCAGCACCGGCAGGAAGGTCATGAAGGTGGCCCGCCGCAGCATGAAATTGGCCATGGCGGTAAGCGAAAGCGCGATCAGCAGCGTCGCGCCCTTGAAGAAAAGAACGAGTGTCGGGTTGTTGCGCACCGGTTCGGCCAAGGCGAACATTGCCCAGGCGCAACCGATGAGGATCTGCATGGCAAGGAAGAGATTGCGCCACTTCGGCAGATTTTTGGCCGTGATCCCCTGTTTGGCGGCTCTTTTGGCCAGCACCAGAGACATGGCATGGAAACTCAGCGCAATGAGCGACCAGATGATCAGCCCTATGTCACCCGTGATATACAAACCGATGATAGAGGCGAGCACGATGAAAAGCGGCATGATCATCGCGCCCTGAAGGGCTTCTGCGATGTGCATCGTCAGCATTTCACGTTCATAGGCTTCGCTGCCGCCAGCGCCTTGCTGCAAGCGTTCACGCGTCGTCTTCACCGTGTCGAAAACAGCCTTGTTACGGTGCTTTCGTGAACGGTCGACGATGATCTTATCGGTGGACGTGCTGACGCTTTTACTCATTGTTACAACGCAGGTGACATGAACCCTTTGCAGGCTACGCACAAAATCTTAAGAAGATGCTGCCGTGAAAGGATTTGTTTGCCATTTCTGACAAGGGTTTGTTGTGACATGAGACGAAATGGAGGCAGGCGCGGCTTTTTCTCGACGTTTCGCGACGGCGGGCTTTTCCTTGCCACCGTTTTTCTCGGCATTCTGATTGCCGCCAAGCTCGATCAGATCAATAGCGAGACCCATACCGGCCGTTTCTTCGTGATCGATGGCGATACGCTTTCAAAGGGCGAGGACCGGTTCCGGCTGCTCGGCATCGATGCGCCGGAGCTTTCGCAGACGTGCCGACGCGGCAGTGAAACCTGGCCATGCGGCGCGGAGGCGCGACGCGTTCTGCAACAGATGATCGAAGGCACGACCTTTTCCTGTTCCGGCAGTTCCAGGGACCGTTACGGACGGCTGCTGGTCTATTGCTCGGCGGGAGACCGGGATGTGTCCTCGGAAATGGTGGCGTCGGGTTTTGCCATCGCTTCAGGTTATTTCCAGTTCTCCGGCGAACAGGCGCTGGCGCGCAAAGAAGCTCGCGGCATATGGGCCGGAGAATTCGAAAAACCGGCGGAGTGGCGGCGCGAACATCGCGCAGCGGATTTGCAAACGCCCGCCGCGGGTTTCCTCACCATCATCCGTCATCTTCTGGGATGGAATCATGGCTGAGGCGGATCGAGCCCTGCCGATGAATGACGACGGGTTGGACGGGCTGCGGGGCGCGATTGCCCTCTGTCGCATCTGTCGCGACACCCCAACCTGCGGACGTCTGCCGCACGAACCCCGACCGGTCGTGGTGATGTCGACCAAGGCGCGTATCATGATTGCAGGGCAGGCGCCCGGGCTTCGCGTGCATGAAACGGGTGTGCCTTTCAACGATGCCTCCGGCGACAGGCTGCGCCAGTGGCTGAATGTGGATCGTGAGACATTCTACGATCCGGACCGCTTCGCCATCGTGCCCATGGGGTTCTGTTTCCCCGGCTATGACGACAAGGGCAGTGACCTGCCGCCTCGACGCGAATGTGCGCCGCAGTGGCGGGAGAAGGTGCTGGCGGCGATGCCGCAGGTGGAGCTGGTCCTTGCCATCGGTCAATATGCCCAGGCCTTTCATCTCGGGGAAAGACGGCGGAAAACCATGACCGAGACCGTGTACGACTGGCGCAGCTATTTTCATTCAAATTCGGGACCGGCCATTTTGCCGCTGCCGCATCCAAGCTGGCGCAACACCGGCTGGCTGAAGAAGAATCCGTGGTTTACCGAGGAGCTGCTTCCTGTTCTGCGAGAACATGTGGAAATGCGACTTTAGTGAAACAATTTTCTGTTTTTCTCTAAAAATTAGTGTATTGAAAGGAAATTAATTCAGGAGGGTAGACGCATTGGATCGCCTAGACCGTAAGATTTTGCGCATTCTGCAAGAGGATTCCACGCTGGCTGTCGCTGATCTGGCGAAAAAGGTCGGCCTTTCCACGACGCCCTGTTGGCGGCGTATCCAGAAGATGGAAGAGGACGGTGTCATCCGCCGGCGCGTGGCGCTGCTGGATCCGGTCAAGGTCAACACCAAGGTCACCGTTTTCGTCTCCATCCGCACTGCCTCCCATTCCATCGAATGGCTGAAGCGGTTTTCCGAGGTGGTGTCCGAGTTCCCCGAAGTCGTCGAGTTTTACCGCATGAGCGGCGATGTCGATTATCTGCTGCGCGTTGTAGTGCCTGACATCGCGGCCTACGATGCCTTTTACAAGCGGATGATCGCCAAGATCGAAATTCGTGACGTGTCGTCTGCCTTTGCGATGGAACAGATCAAATATACGACGGAACTGCCGCTCGATTACATGCTGCTGGATAATCCCAAATCCGGCGAGGAGTGATCCCGGCTGATCAGGCTTTTTGAACAATGCCCTTTCCGGCTGCCGGGGAGGGCATTTTTCGTTGGGCAGTTTGCTTTTCCGCAAGCACTCAAGTCGGCCATCTGGCGGTTGTCCGGGGAATGCACACTCCTGGCGTACCGAGGCGGCCAGGCAATCTTATTCCGCCTGCGACGGCAAATTAGCACATTCAATTCTCTTTGCACTGGTGCCGCGCAAAGTGGGATTTTGATAAAATCACTCGAATATCTACGCTTTGTATATCTGATGATGGCAACAGCGAAGGATATCCACATGCTCACACGACGCGGAACATTGGGACTGATTGCGGGTGCAACGGGGGCGGCGTTCCTGCCGCATATCCGGCGGGCTGGAGCCGCGACCACCACATTACGGATCGGCTGGCAGAAGAATGGCGTGATCGCGTTGGCAAAGAGCCAGGGCGCGCTTGAAGCGCTGTTGAAGGATCGCGGCATTGAGGTCAAATGGTCGGAGTTTTCCTCCGGGCCGCCGCTTCTTGAAGCGCTGGGCGCAGGTGCGCTGGATATCGGACCGACGGGCGATGTGCCTCCGCTTTTCGCGCAGGCTGCCGGTGGCAATCTGCGCTATGTGGGAACTTACAAGGGCGCCGCCGGCGGATCGGCAATCCTTGTGCAGAAGGATTCGCCGCTGAAGACGCTGGCCGACCTCAAGGGCAAGAAGGTGGCTTTCAAGCGCGGCTCCAGCGCCCATAACGTTACTGTCAAAGCATTGCGAAAGGCCGGTCTGACGCTGAACGACATAACATCCATCGACCTTGCCCCGCCGGATGCGGCGGCCGCTTTCCGTAGCGGCAGCATCGATGCCTGGTCGATCTGGGATCCTTATTTTGCCGTGGCGGAAAAGGAGCCGACGACACGAGTTCTCGCGACTGCCGAAGGTATTGTTGATCCCTGGAGCTATTTCCTCGCCAATGGCGACTTCGTGGAAAGCAATCCCGACCTCGTGCCGCTGCTCCTCAGGGAACTCGCAAGCGTCGGCGCAAAGGCTCAGGCCAATATCGATGAGACTGCAAAATTGCTGGCGGCGATAACCGGCGTCCCGCAGGATGTCACCAAGGTGTCGCTGACGCGTCCGGGAGCGGATCTGGGGCGTGTCTCGCTGGTTTCGGATGAGGCCATCAGCTATCAGCAGGCGCTGGCCGACGAGTTCTACGATCTGAAAATCGTGCCGAAGAAACTCAAGGTTACCGATATCGTCTGGCGTCCGAAAGCGAGTTAAGCCGGGCGAAAGCTGAGTCTCTTCAATCGTCTGGCTGTAGTTGCTAAGAGATTGATTCAGGCAAGCGCTCCATGTCAGGAGCGCTTGCCTCTACCTCAGTCCTTGAGCCTGGCAATCACCAGATGGCCGGGTGTGGGGTTGCCGTCCTGCATGCGCACGTTAATGTCGGTGACTTCGACTATGTCGAAACCGGTCGCTGCCAGTCTTTCCCGAACATAGGTTTCGGCGTGGGCGAAACGCTGGTGCGGGCCTACCATATAGGGGCGTCCGGCCATGGTTGCCTCGGGCAGCGTTTCCGACGAGAAGATCAGCAGGCCACCAGGGACGAGGTTTTCAGCGGCGCCGAAAAACAGCGGTTCCAGCGCGCCGAGATAGGGCAGCACATCGGTTGCGGTGATGATGTCGAAGGGCTCGTCGTCATTGTCTTCGAGAAAGTCCTCGGCTTCGGCGACATAAAGCGTCTCGTAGAGGTCCTTTTCATGGGCGATCTCGACCATGTTTTCGGAAATGTCGATGCCGGTGATGTCATCAGCCATGTCGCGCAGCGCTTCGCCGGTGAGGCCGGTGCCGCAGCCGAGATCGAGCAGGCGCTTGAAGGGGCCGAGATCAAGCGTTTGCAGGCGCTGGCGCACCATCATCGGCACTGCATAACCGAGCTGTTCGACAAGAATATCCTCGAAGGCTTCGGCGTGCTGGTCGAACAGGGTTTCGACATAGGCGTCGGGCGCTTTGGAAGGCGGTTCGCCGCGGCCCATGGCGGCGATGCGAACGGCTGCGCCGCCATGATCGTCCGGGTCGATGGCCAGAACCTCTTCATAGGCCTTCACCGCCGCGTCAACATCGCCGGCTTTTTCAAGCGCGAGCGCGCGGTTATAGGCTTCGGCAAGCGCCTCTTCGTCAATTTTCTGGTTCTTCGTCATCGTGCAGTATCCGTCAGCATCTTCAGTTGAAGTCTGCTGTAAGCCGCAAGACGGACGGGCGCAATGCTTATGTGGCGATGGGCCTCAGTGGAGAATGAACTCTCCTTTCAATGCGCGCCATTCCTGCGCCGAGATCACCTGCCGGTGCACATAGCGGACCGAGTGCAACGGACCGTCTAGCTTCTCCTGCCAGAATTTGAGGAAACCGTGCATTTCGGGGAAATCCGGGGCGAGATCATAGTCCTGCCAGACATAGGTCTGGAGAACCAGCGGATGGTCCGGCATGCGATAAAAAATCTGGGCGGTGGTGAGGCCGTAGCCCCTCAGCATCATTTCCATTTCCTTGTTCATGTCGGCTGTTCCCGTTCTCATGATTGCCGATCACAGCGTTGTCGCTGTATCTGATATGGGAACACGACAGGGTTAACCCAACCTTGCCAAAGGTCTGGGTTGTCACAAAATAGTTATATTTTTCAAAATGTTGGCAGTCTTCTCTGTTGAGTGCTGCCAACCGTGTCCCTAGCGCTTGAGATGGCGTGTCAGGCGGGCTTCGAGCCATGCCCAGACATGCCGGAGCGTCTCGACGATCGTCAGGTAGAAGATCGCCGCCCAGAGATAGGCCTGATAATCGAATGTGCGGGAGAAGGCGTAGCGCGTCTGTCCCATCAGGTCGAAGACCGTGACGATGGAGACCACTGCCGAACCCTTGATCATCAGGATGATCTCGTTGCCGTAGGGGCGCAGAGCCACGATGAGGGCCTGCGGCAGAATGACCTTGCGGAAGGTGATGAATTTCGACAGGCCGAGCGAGGCGGCACCTTCAATCTGGCCGCGTGGCACGCTTCGGATCGCGCCCCTCAGAATTTCGGCCTGATAGGCGGCGGTGTTGAGGGTGAGCGACAAGAGGCCGCAATACCAGGCCTCGCGGAAGAACCACCACAGGCCAACGGTTTCCAGCCCCTGACGGAAACTGCCGAGGCCGTAATAGATCAGGAAAAGCTGCGCCAGCAGCGGGGTGCTGCGAAAGACGTAGACATAGGCATAGGCCAGCGCGCTGATGACGCGATTTTCCGACATGCGGGCGAAGGCGATCGGCACCGAGAGAAGTGCGCCGAGGATGATCGAACTGCCAACCAGCGTAATGGTGGTGATGAGGCCATCGATATAACGCGGCCCGTAACGTTCGAATTTCGCCCAGTCCCAGCCTTCGATCATCGCAAAGATCAGCCCGGCGGCCAGCAGCAGCCAGAGCGTTATGACGCCGATGCCGACGACGCGCGATATGTTGAGGGGCTTGTCTGTGGCAACCGGCGCGGGGCGCGGCGGAATGAGTTCCTGAACATGGCTCATCGGCTTGCCTCCGACTTGCGCGACCAGCGATCGATGAAGCCGATGCCGATGGAGGAGAGCAGAGCGAGGATGAGGTAGAGCAGGCAGGCGATGCCGTAGAAGAAGAAGGCTTCCTTGCTGACGCGGGCAGCGATGCCGGTCTGGCGCACGATATCGGCAAGGCCGATGATCGAGACGTAAGAGGTATCCTTGAGCAGGATGACCCAAAGGTTGGTCATGCCGGGCAGGGCGATCCTGACCAGCTGCGGAATGATGACAAGCACCATGGTGTGGCCGCGCGAGAGGCCGAGTGCATGGCCCGCCTCATATTGGCCCTTTGGGATGGCCTTGAAGGCGGATAGCAACACTTCCGAGGAATAGGACGAAAACACCACTGACAGCGCGACCATGCCCGCCACGAAGGCGTTGATCTCTACCGGGCCGGTTATCCCGACATAACCGGCGGCCGATTGCAGCAGCATCTGTATGCCGTAATAGACGATGAACAGCGTCAGGAGTTCCGGCAGGCCGCGGAAGATGGTGGTATAGACACCGGCCGCCAGCCGCAGCGATTTTTCCTCCGATTGCGCGGCGAGCGCAATGAGGAAACCGATCACAAGCCCGACGGGCAGGGTGGCGAGCGCCAGCGAGATCGTGACCTTGACGCCGAAGGCGATTTCGTCGCCCCAGCCGGCATCGCCACAGGTGACGAGGGTGCCGTTTCCGAAAAGCGTGAAGAGACCGACCGGCCCACAGAAAGGGTCGAGAAGTGTCGAGACATAGGTCCAGAACGCACCTATGGCGGAAAATGCTCCGCTCATGCCAGTTTTCCCCCGCGGTCTTAAGCCGCCGTGATTGTTATGGTTACGTTTTCAAACAAAAATGGCGGAAGGGCAAGCCTTCCGCCACCAGATTTCAACAGGCGACGCGCCGCTTACTGGCCGTAAACGTCGAAATCGAAGTATTTCTTGTTGATTTCCTGGTACTTGCCGTTTGCGCGGATACCGGCGATGGCAGCCGTGAACTTGTCGGCGAGCGCCGTATCGCCCTTGCGAACGGCTACGCCTGCACCATTGCCGTTGATCTCGACATCCACCGGAAGCGGCGTCAGGATCTTGCAGCACTTGCCTGCATCCGACTTCAGCCACTCCGACAGGACGACGATATCGTCGATGACGGCGTCGATGCGGCCGTTGGCGATGTCGAGCTTATATTCGTCGGCGGTCGGGTACATTTTCAGGTCGGAACCCGGGAAGTGCTTTTCGGCATAGTTGGAGTGGGTCGTGGAACCCTGAGCGCCGAGCGACTTGCCCTTGAGGTCGTCGACGGACTTGATCGGCGAATCCTTCGGTACGGCGATTGCTGGCGGGGTGTTGTAATATTTCTTGGAGAAATCGACCTTCTGGAGACGCTCCGGCGTGATCGACATGGACGCGATGATGGCGTCGAACTTCTTTGCCTGCAGGGCGGGGATGATGCCGTCCCAGTCATTGGTGACGAAGGTGCATTCAGCCTTCATTTCGACGCACAGCGCCTTGGCGATGTCGATGTCGAAGCCGGTCAACGTACCGTCGGCTTCCAGATTGTTGAAGGGCGGGTAGGCGCCTTCCGTGCCGATGACGATCTTGTCCTGCGCGAGGGCCGCGCCGGAAAACAGGGAGATGGCGGCAATCGATACGGCTGCGATCAGACGGGTGGAAATAGGCATTTCGATCCTCTCTTTTGGTCGTTCATCCGCAGTCTGTTGTTGTTTTCAGTGCGGACGTCGTGAGCGCAGGCGCAACAGAACGGGTTGCCATTCGTGGCCTTCAGCGCGCGGCAATTATTCGTCCGGTTGGTCAAAAAATGCAACTGCAATATTAGCGCCCTCTTTTTCGTCGCGGAGCTTTCACGAAATGGCCTTGATCTGTTCATTTCCGGTACAGAACGCTTTGGTCATCATGGGAACCGAAGCGTATGCAAGGCGTTGACCAGCGCCTGCACGCGCGGCCGGATTCACAATGTCGCGGCATAAGCGGCGTACAACGATTGGCAGATGAGGAAGCACCGATGCTGAAGAAGAACACATTGCTGACGGGGGTGGTTTTCCCCCTCATGTCGCTGGCGATCGCGGTGGAGCCGGCCGCCGCCGGTTATGCCGGCGCCGCACGGACGCAAACGCAAATGCCCCAGGCACAGGCCCCGGTGATATTGGCGCAGGCGCAGCCGCAAGCGGAGGAGCAGAACCCGGAAGAGTTGCTGCGCAAGCAACGCCAGCAAGCAGAAGAGGCGCAGCCGAAGCCAGAGCCAGAGCCGAAAAAGCAGGAGCAGGCTCCGGAACCGCAGCGCGAACAGCCGAAGGCTGAAGCCGCACCGGCCGAACCGCGTCCTGAACCCAAGCGTGAAGCTCAGCCCGAGCCGCAACGCGAGCCTCAGCCAGAACCGAAACGGCAGCAGCAGCAGCGCGAAGCCCAACCGGAACCGGCGCCAGCTGAACAGCCACCCGCCCGCAAGCAGCGCCCGCAGCCTGAGCCCGAAGCCGCACCTGCACCCGCGGAGCAGCAGCCGCAGGAACGGCCGCGCAAACCGGCTAGAGCCGAGCAGCCGGCAGGCGAGGGCGAGCAACGCCCCGCACGTCCGCGCAAGCCGGAGCCGGCGGCCGAACAGCCAGCCGCACGCCCTGAAAATACCGAGCAGCCGGCGAAACAGCGCGAGCCCGCCGCCGAGAAAAAGCCGGTAGAGGAAAAGGCTCCAGCACCGGAACCGAAATCGGAACCCGCCGAAAAGGCCGTTCCGGAGAAAAAGCCAGCGGCTCCTGAGCCAGCTGTAAAGGAGGCTCCTGTTCCAACGGAAGCGCCGACACCGGCACGGCCACCGGCTCCGGAAGCTCAGCCCAATCCTGCGCCCGGCCAGCAGCCTTCTGAAAAGCAGCCGGTAGAAGGCCAGGGCAAGACGGAGCCTGCAGCGCCGCTGCCGGGTGCTCCGACACCTCCGCCGCCAAGCGGTGCCACGACAGGACAGGCGCCTGCCGGCGAAGCCGTTCCCAATCAGGTCGCCATTCCGCAGACGGAAGCGCCTCCGACGACGAAGCAGGAACTGGACAAGGCCAAGGCTATCGCCAAGGACCCGTCCAAGACTGCCGACACCGTCATTCTGCCCGTCGACAAGGGTGCCGCCGTTCTCGACAGCGACAAGGAAGTGGAGCGCTCCGGTAACAACCAGGCACGCGAGCAACGCCGCCGCGAGCGTGAGCAGGCCGGTGACGTGAAGGTGCCGACTTCCGACGCCGAAGCGCAGCGCGCCGGTGCTGCCGGAGGCAAGGCTCCGCCGCCCGTGAAGATGGAGGCGATTACCTCTCAGCAGGGCGAGCGTGTCGACCGCCGTCCGCAATATGACCGGCCGGAAGGCGCGCGGGAATGGCAGCCGCGCGAAGGCGGCCGGCGCGATCAGGATCGCGATGCGCCGATCATCCTGCAGTTTGGCGACCGCGTGGTTGTGCGCGGCGACGACAATCAGCGCTTCATCCGCGATGGCGGCGAGCCCTATTACGAGCGCCTGCCCGGCGGACGTGTCCGCGAGACCGTCGAGCGTCGCGACGGCACGCAGGTGGTGACGATCCGCAACCGCTATGGCGACGTCATCCAGCGTTCGCGCATCGATGACCGTGGCCGGGAATATGTGCTGTTCTATGCGCCGGAACTGATGGACGAACCGGACCGTGAATATGTCTATCGCGATCCCGGCCTCGACCTGCCGCCGATGCGTCTGCGCATTCCGGTTCGTGACTACATCATCGACACGTCGAGCGATCCGGACCGCGATTACTACCGCTTCCTGGAGCAGCCGCCGGTCGAGCCGGTGGAGCGTGTCTACTCGCTGGATGAAGTGCGTTATTCGGCCCGTATCCGCGACAAGGTGCGCCGTATCGACCTCGATACGATCACATTTGCCACTGGAAGCGCTGATATTCCGATGGCGCAGGCCCGTTCGCTGCGGAAGGTAGCGGATGCGATCAACAAGGCGCTGGCAAAGAACCCGGCGGAAACCTTCTTGATCGAAGGCCACACCGATGCCGTTGGTTCGGATGAAAGCAACCTCGTTCTTTCCGACGAGCGTGCCGCTTCCGTCGCCAATGTCCTGACCGATGTTTACGGCATTCCGCCGGAAAACCTGGCGACGCAAGGCTACGGCGAGCGTTACCTGAAGGTTCAGACACTCGGCCCGGAACAGCAGAACCGCCGCGTCACCATCCGCCGCGTGACACCGCTGGTAAGACCGGTCGCCCAGAACTGATAAGGTTCAGGAACTGAAAAATGAAAGCCCGGAAAGCGCAAAGCTTTCCGGGCTTTTTTATTGGTAGCAAAGTTCCCAGTCCGACACATTATCCGTAACGCCGGACCAGATCCGGGGGCCAGCGTGATCAAATCCGGCATGACTGGGATGCTTCTCACCCTGCCATCATCCTCAAATTTGAGGATAATCCAGCTAGTTAAGCGCCACAGCAATCTCTGCTGCGAGCTGGGCATTGTTGCGTACCAGCGCGATATTGGTCGCGAGGCTGCGGCCGTCGGTCAGGCGGAAGATATCGCCGAGCAGGAAGGGCGTGACGGCCTTGCCGGTGATGTCCTCGCGCTCGGCGTGGGAAATGGCGCGATTGATGTAGATTTCCATCTCCTCGCGCGGAATTTCGTCCTCTTCCGGCACGGGATTGGCAATCAGCATGCCGCCATCGATGCCGAGCTGTTCGCGGGTCGTCTGGAAATTGGCGATGGCTGCAGGGCTGTTGAGCGACAGCGGGCTGGGAAGGCCCGACGAACGCGACCAGAAAGCCGGGAACTCTTCCGAACCGAAAGTCACGACAGGCACGCCGTTGGTTTCGAGAACTTCCAGCGTCTTCGGGATGTCAAGAATGGCCTTGGCGCCGGCGCAGACGACGATCACGCCGGTTTTGGCAAGCTCGGTCAGATCGGCGGAAATATCGAAGGTCTCCTCCGCGCCCTTGTGCACACCGCCGATGCCGCCGGTGGCGAAAACGCGGATGCCGGCGCGGGCAGCGGCAATCATGGTGGCTGCCACTGTCGTGGCACCGGTGCGGCGCTCGGCAATCGCAAAGGCAATATCTGCGCGCGAGACCTTCATGGCGTCGGTGGTCTGGGCAAGCGCTTCGAGCTGCTCCTTCTCGAGGCCGATATGCAGCGTGCCGTGAATGACGGCGATGGTTGCCGGAACGGCTCCCTGATCGCGGATGATCTGTTCGACGCCTTCGGCCATCTCGATATTGCCGGGATAGGGCATGCCGTGGGTGATGATGGTCGATTCCAGCGCGACGATCGGCGCGCCGCGCTGTTTGGCAGCGGCAACCTCTTGCGAATAGACGATGGGCAGGAGCGGGGAGATGGGGCGGGTCATTCTGTTTGTTCCAGACTATAAAAAAACGGGTTCATGCCAGCATTTCGGCCTTGGGGACAAGCCCCAACATGGTCTCGACACTGTCTTTTGACAGGTCTTGGGCGGTGGCGAAAGGCGATTGCACGGTGATGGCGGCCGCCGCGGCACCCAGTCGCAGGGCCTCAGTGATGGTTTTGCCCTCCGTAATCGCGGCGAGATAACCGGAGGCCATGGCGTCTCCGGCGCCGGTTACGTCTTTCACCTCGCGGATGATGGGTGGGTGGAGGCTTGCGGTTTGCGTCGCGTTGAAGGCTACCACTTCGCTTGCGCCACGGGTGATGACGCCGCCGGCAAGGCCTGCCCTGCGGAGAATGCCCGGCCAGTCGCGAACATTGTCTGCCGTCTGTCCCGTCAGCGCGCGCGCCTCTGCCTCGTTCATGAAGAGAATGTCGATATCGGCGAGCATGTCCTTCAGCTTCACCGCCTTGGCGGGCGAAATGGCGATGGCCGCGAGCGGCTTTTGGCAGGCGCGGGCAATGAGACCGAGCGCCTTCAACGTATCCTCCGGCAGATTGGCATCGCAAAGCAGAAGGTCGCTCGCGGTAATCGCGTCACGCACCGCGCGAACTTTGAGGCGGCGCGGCGAAAACAGCTTGTAAAGGTCCATATCCGCAAGTGCGATGACAAGATTGCCGTCGCGCTCCAGAATGGCGGTGTAGCTTGGCGTGCGGCGATCGAGGAAAACGAAGGGCGTATCTTCCACGCCCGCCTGCCTTGCTGCCTCCGCCACCGCTTCGCCGGTCACGTCGCCGCCGCGCGGTGCGATGATACGGACGGCAAAACCGAGCCGGGAAAGATTGCGCGCCGCATTGAAACCGCCGCCGCCAGCCTCTTCCATCCATGAGCCAGGATTGCTGGCGCCGGGCGCCGTTTCAGTCTCGATCATGCCGCGCCTGTCTATATGCGCGCCGCCCAGAACGAGTATTTTCTTCACGCTTGTGTTTCCCTCTTTCGCGGATGGAAAAGGTGGACGATTCGCCCCAATCTTTTGTTTGTTCCCCTTCACATCCGGTCCGCAGCGATAGGCCGGACACGGAAAAACGAAAGCAGAACAAACCACTTATCGCTATTTGTTTTCAATATGCTGGCTGCGCCTTGCGATATGAGAACAAATAGAGTACATCCTATTTCCATACTGCTTCATTGCCTGTGCGGCTTCAATAACTTAAAGGTGGATCGGATGGCACAAAATTCTTTGCGTCTCGTAGAGGATAAATCGGTGGATAAAAGCAAGGCACTGGAAGCGGCGCTCTCCCAGATCGAACGGTCGTTCGGCAAGGGATCGATCATGAAGCTCGGTTCCAATGAAAACGTGGTTGAAGTAGAGACCATTTCGACGGGTTCTCTCAGCCTGGATATAGCGCTCGGTATCGGCGGCCTGCCGAAGGGGCGTATCGTTGAGATTTACGGCCCGGAAAGCTCCGGTAAGACGACGCTTGCGTTGCAGACGATCGCGGAAGCCCAGAAAAAGGGCGGCATCTGCGCCTTCGTGGATGCCGAGCACGCGCTCGATCCGGTCTATGCCCGCAAGCTCGGTGTGGATTTGCAGAACCTTCTGATCTCGCAGCCGGATACGGGTGAGCAGGCGCTTGAAATCACCGATACGCTGGTGCGCTCCGGTGCCGTCGACATTCTGGTCGTGGACTCGGTTGCGGCGCTGACGCCGCGTGCCGAAATCGAAGGCGAGATGGGTGACAGCCTGCCGGGCCTTCAGGCACGTCTGATGAGCCAGGCGCTGCGCAAGCTGACCGCCTCGATCTCCAAGTCGAAGTGCATGGTGATCTTCATCAATCAAATCCGCATGAAGATCGGCGTCATGTTCGGTTCGCCGGAAACGACGACGGGCGGTAATGCGCTTAAATTCTACGCCTCGGTGCGTCTCGACATTCGCCGTATCGGCGCCGTCAAGGAGCGTGAAGAGGTTGTCGGCAACCAGACCCGCGTCAAGGTCGTCAAGAACAAGATGGCACCGCCTTTCAAGCAGGTGGAATTCGACATCATGTATGGCGAAGGCGTTTCCAAGACCGGCGAGCTTGTCGATCTCGGCGTGAAAGCCGGTATCGTCGAGAAATCCGGTGCATGGTTCTCCTATAACAGCCAGCGTTTGGGGCAGGGGCGTGAAAATGCCAAGACCTTCCTGCGCGACAATCCGGAAATGGCAAGCGAGATCGAACTGGCGCTGCGCCAGAACGCTGGTCTGATCGCCGATCGGTTCCTGCAGAATGGCGGCCCGGAAGCCGGCGAAAGCGACGACGGTCCCGACGAGGGCTGATGCATTCGAAGGTCCGGGCGTTCGCGTCCGGTGGCTTTGCCGGCATGAGCCGGTATGGATCAAAAGGGTCGCGCGATTTTCCTCGCGTGGCCCTTTTTCTTTGCCTAGACGCCTTGGTGCGCCTCCATGGCTGGACAGGGCAGGATGCGGACGATAAAAGCCTTTGATTTTGCAAGATAGCCATCATTCGGGATGGCGGTGATGGACTCCAGCTGTGAGCGGTGTGTGGGCATGAGCGGTGTGAATGAAATTCGGTCGACCTTTCTCGACTACTTCAAGAAGAACGGACACGAGATTGTGCCCTCCAGCCCGCTGGTGCCGCGCAACGATCCGACGCTGATGTTCACCAATGCCGGTATGGTGCAGTTCAAGAACGTCTTCACCGGTCTCGAAAGCCGTCCTTATTCCACCGCCGCCTCGGCGCAGAAATGCGTGCGCGCCGGTGGCAAGCATAACGACCTGGACAATGTCGGTTATACGGCCCGTCACCATACGTTCTTCGAAATGCTCGGCAATTTCTCCTTTGGCGACTACTTCAAGGAAGAGGCGATTACCCATGCCTGGAACCTGATCACCAAGGAATTCGGCATCGATCGCAACCGTCTGCTGGTCACGGTCTACCACACCGACGACGAGGCTTTTAATCTCTGGAAGAAGATCGCCGGTTTCTCTGACGATCGCATCATCCGTATTCCGACCAGCGATAATTTCTGGGCCATGGGCGATACCGGTCCGTGCGGTCCCTGCTCGGAAATCTTCTATGACCACGGCGATCATATCTGGGGCGGACCGCCCGGTTCGCCGGAAGAGGATGGCGACCGTTTCATCGAGATCTGGAACCTCGTCTTCATGCAATATGAGCAGCTGACGAAGGAAGAGCGCATCGATCTGCCGCGCCCGTCTATCGACACCGGCATGGGTCTCGAGCGCATTTCGGCGTTGTTGCAGGGCAAACACGACAATTACGACACCGATCTGTTCCGGGCGCTGATTTCGGCCTCTGTCGAAGCGACCGGCGTTCCGGCAGAGGGCGAGAAGCGCGCCAGCCACCGCGTCATTGCTGATCATCTGCGCTCCTCCGCTTTCCTGATCGCCGATGGCGTCCTGCCGTCGAATGAGGGCCGTGGTTACGTTCTGCGCCGCATCATGCGCCGCGCCATGCGCCATGCCGAGCTTCTCGGTTCGCGCGAGCCGCTGATCTACAAGCTGCTGCCGGCGCTGATACAGCAGATGGGCCGCGCCTATCCGGAACTGGTTCGCGCCGAGGCGCTGATCTCCGAGACGCTGAAGCTTGAGGAAACCCGTTTCCGCAAGACGCTGGAACGCGGCCTGTCGCTGCTGTCCGACGCGACTTCGACCCTGCACAAGGGCGACATGCTGGACGGCGAAACCGCCTTCAAGCTTTACGATACCTATGGCTTCCCGCTCGATCTGACGCAGGATGCGCTGCGCGCCCGCGAAATCGGCGTCGATATTTCCGGCTTCACCGATGCCATGCAGCGCCAGAAGGCGGAAGCACGCTCGCACTGGGCTGGTTCCGGCGACAAGGCGACCGAAACGGTGTGGTTCGAACTGAAGGAAAAGCTCGGCGCGACCGAATTCCTTGGTTACGACACTGAAACCGCCGAAGGCGTCATTCAGGCGATCGTCAAGGACGGCAAGTCGGTGGATAGTGCTGCCGAGGGCGAGACGGTTCAGATCGTCGTCAACCAGACGCCATTTTATGGCGAGTCCGGCGGTCAGATGGGCGATACCGGCGTAATCTCTGGCGATAACGGCACCTTTACCGTTTCAGAAACCCAGAAGAAGGGCGAGGGCCTTTTCGTGCATTCCGGCACGGTGTCCAAGGGTGGATTGAAGCTCGATGACGCCGTGCAACTGACGGTCGATCACGACCGCCGCTCGCGTCTGCGCGCCAACCACTCCGCCACCCACCTGCTGCATGAGGCGCTGCGCGAGGTTCTTGGCACGCACGTTGCTCAGAAGGGTTCGCTGGTCGCACCCGAGCGTCTGCGCTTTGACGTTTCGCATCCGAAGCCGATGTCGGCCGAGGAGCTGAAGGTCGTCGAGGAAATGGCAAACGAGATCGTCTTGCAGAACTCGCCTGTCGTGACGCGTCTGATGAGCGTTGACGACGCCATCGCCGAGGGTGCTATGGCACTGTTTGGCGAAAAATACGGCGATGAAGTCCGCGTTGTGTCCATGGGCACCGGTGTTCACGGTGCGAAAGCCAACCGTCCGTACTCGGTCGAGCTTTGCGGCGGCACCCATGTTGCCGCAACCGGCCAGATTGGCCTTATCCGCATTCTTGGCGAAAGTGCCGTCGGTGCGGGCGTGCGCCGTCTTGAGGCCGTAACGGGTCAGGGCGCGCTTGCCTATCTCTCCGAGCAGGATGAGCGCGTAAAGGCACTGGCCTCGTCGCTGAAGGTTCAGCCGGGCGATGTGCTGTCGCGTGTCGAGGGACTTCTCGACGAGCGCAAGAAGCTGGAGCGCGAGCTTGCGGATGCCCGCAAGAAACTCGCAATGGGCGGCGGCTCGTCGGATGCCGGCGCAAACGACGTACAGCAGGTTGCTGGCGTCAATTTCCTCGCAAAATCCCTGTCCGGCATCGATGCCAAGGACCTCAAGGGTCTTGCAGATGAAGCCAAGGCCAATATCGGCTCCGGCGTCGTGCTGCTGATCGCCGTGTCCGAAGACGGCAAGGCAAGTGCTGTTGCTGCCGTGACCGAGGATCTGACTGGCCGTTTCAGCGCCGTCGATATCGTCCGCACGGCCTCTGCGGCCCTCGGCGGCAAGGGCGGCGGTGGACGCCCGGATATGGCGCAGGCCGGCGGCCCCGATGGCGCCAAGGCACAGGACGCCATCAACGCGGTGGCAGCGGCCCTGGCGGCCTGATCTGGATGAATTGAAAAAAGGCGGGGTTCTACCCCGCTTTTTTGATTCTGGATGTTGAAATCCGAAAGGAACGTGATGCGCTTTGTAAATCCCATCCCTTTCGTGTGCGATATCAACCGCTCCAGGGAGTTTTATCGTGACAGGCTCGGCCTGAAGGTTTTGGACGATTTCGGAAATTTTGTCCTCTTTGAAAGCGGCTTTGCAATCCATGAGGGGCGTTCGCTCGAACAGACGGTCTGGCGGACATCGCCGGACACGGACAAACCTTACGGCAGAAGGAATCTGCTGCTCTATTTCGAACATGAGGATGTCGATGCGGCATTTCGGAATATTGCGCCGCATGTGGAGTTGATCCATCCCGTTGAGCGGCAGGCATGGGGACAGAGAGTGTTCCGTTTTTATGATCCGGACGGGCATGCAGTCGAGATCGGCGAACCACTCGCCCAGTCCAACGAATAAGCCCGCTTCCAAAATCCGTTTTGTGACCCTTGTAAGCGCTCGTGCTCCGCTTTCAGGCGAAATGCCTGTCAGTTTCCTCAACCCGCCGCCTGCATATCCTTCGCTGCCGCTTCGTCAAGCTGTGTGGCCCGCTTGAAGGCGGGGCGGTCGGTCAGATGCGCCATATAGTCCGTGAAGGCCGGACGTTTTTCGATTGTGCCGAACTGCAGGCCCCAGCCGACGTGGGCACCTACATAGACATCCGCCGCAGTGAAGTGATCGCCGGCAATGAACCGGTTTTCGCTGACGGCACGTTCGAGCGTGTTGATCGCATCCGCATAGCTGCCGCAGCCAGCCATACGCAGCTTTTCCTGCGGCACCTCGAAACCCATCGCCTTCATGCTGGTTGTCATTTCCAACGGACCGGCAGCAAAAAACATCCAGCGGTAATAAAGTCCGCGCGCTTTGGGCGTCGGCGCAAGGTTGGCGCCCGGAAAGGCATCCGCCAGATAGGCGCAGATCGCTGCCGCTTCGGTGACAATGGTGTCGCCGTGTTTGATGGCGGGCACCTTGGCCATCGGGTTGATCAGCCGATAGGCCGGCGATTTCATCGACGTCGAGAAGCCCAGTATCTCTGTCTTGTAGGGAACGCCCACTTCCTCGAGCATCCATCGCGCAATGCGTCCGCGCGACATGGGATTGGTGTAGAAGATCAATTCACTCATTGCTTTGCCTCCCCAAGCAAAATTGCAAAAGCATCATTGAAAACCTGCGCGCAGTTCGCGCTGACACGGTGCGTTTTTATAGTCCACAGCATTATCTGTTTTCCCGAAGGATCGCGCTGGTAACCACATGAATTTTTGACTGTGCCGGACAAGTTATGTGTCGTTTTATGCTGTTTCAGCTATATATTTTTATTTTTCTGACTGCGGCACGCTGTGGAATCGAAGTCTGCGCCTAGTGCAACATCTAAGCAAGATACTGTGAACAAAAAAAGAAACCCGGCGTTGCGGCCGGGTTTCCTTTTGTCGATATTTCAAACGGGCAGCGCCCCGTTCTTTTAAGCCGCCATCGCCGTCTTGAGGTTTTCATCGATCTTGTCGAGGAAGGCGGTGGTGGAGAGCCAGGGCTGGTCCGGACCGATGAGGAGCGCGAGGTCCTTGGTCATGAAGCCGCTTTCGACGGTGTCGACGCAGACGGTTTCGAGCGTTGCTGCGAACTTTGCGAGTTCTGCATTGTCGTCCAGCTTGGCGCGGTGGGCGAGGCCACGGGTCCAGGCGAAGATCGAAGCGATCGAGTTGGTCGAAGTTTCCTGACCCTTCTGGTGCTGGCGGTAGTGGCGCGTGACCGTGCCGTGTGCCGCTTCAGCTTCAACCGTGCGGCCGTCCGGCGACAGGAGAACGGAGGTCATCAGGCCGAGCGAACCGAAGCCCTGGGCAACCGTATCAGACTGAACGTCGCCATCGTAGTTCTTGCAGGCCCAGACGTAACCGCCGGACCACTTCAGAGCGGAGGCGACCATGTCGTCGATCAGGCGGTGTTCATAGATGATGCCGATTTCATCGAACTTCGCCTTGAACTCGGTCTGGTAGACTTCTTCGAAGATGTCCTTGAAGCGGCCGTCATAGGCCTTCAGGATGGTGTTCTTGGTGGACAGGTAAACCGGCCACTTGCGCATCAGGCCGTACATCATGGATGCGCGGGCGAATTCGCGGATGGATTCGTCAAGGTTGTACATTGCGAGTGCAACGCCAGCGCTCGGAGCGTCGAAGACGTCCTTTTCAATGACCTGACCGTCTTCGCCGACGAACTTGATCGTCAGCTTGCCCTTGCCGGGGAACTTGAAATCGGTTGCCTTGTACTGGTCGCCGAAGGCGTGGCGGCCGACGACGATCGGCTTCGTCCAGCCGGGAACGAGGCGGGGAACGTTCTTGCAGATGATCGGCTCGCGGAAGATGACGCCGCCCAGAATGTTGCGGATCGTGCCGTTCGGGCTCTTCCACATCTGCTTCAGGCCGAATTCCTCGACGCGCTGCTCGTCCGGCGTGATCGTCGCGCACTTGATGCCGACGCCGTGCTTCTTGATGGCATGTGCCGCATCGACGGTTACCTGGTCGTTGGTAGCATCGCGGTTTTCGACCGAGAGGTCATAATATTCGATGTCGAGATCGAGGTATGGCAGGATCAGCTTGTCCTTGATGAGCTGCCAGATGATACGGGTCATTTCGTCGCCGTCGAGATCGACGACTGGATTGGCTACCTTGATCTTTGCCATGAATTCCTCACCTTCGAAGCTGTGGCGCCTAGTGACGCCGGTATTCGGAAAAATATCCGGTGCGGCTATAGCATCGCGCGCGCCTGAGGCAAAGCCATGGGGGGCGCTTTTTTGGCGCGGTGCAATAACGCTTTGCGCATTGCCAAACCATATTGCCGGAATACAGTCAGGCGAATCGCTTCGCCCGCGCGTCGGGCCTACCTCCGGGATCACATCATGCGGAATATTCTGCTTCTGACTGCCGCCGTCTTCTTTTCCCACAGCGCCCTTGCGGCCGGCCCTGCCGATCCCGTCCAGAAGGTGATGGACATTACCGTCAAGAACTGGTCCGGCGATGCGGAAAACTGGAAATACATCTTCGACGAGGACATGCTGACCAGCCTGTTCAGCAAGGACTTCGTTGCCCAATACCGCGAAGCTTCCAAGAAGCCGGCTTACGAGGCGGAAAGCGGCGAGACCGGCGATCCCTTCGGCTACGATGTGGTGACCAACTCACAGGATGGCTGTCCGCTGGTGGATGTTTCGGTAACGCCCGGTGAGGTGAAGGACGGCGTGACTGACGTGACGGCGAAGTTCAAGCTCTGGGCCTGCATGGATGAGGCAGAGATGAAGGCAACGGTCGACGAGGTGCATTTCGATGTCATCGAGGAAAACGGCCAGCCTGTCATCAGCGACATTCACCGGGTTGGAGACGAGGGCAGGGATTCGCTGCGCGCAGAGATGGCGGCGATCATCAAGGGCGAATAACAGGGCGTTCTGCCTGCCCCGGCTTTGATTTTGGCGCCGATCTGTGCCAGTGAAGCGCGCTTTAGAGCATTTTCAGGAAAAGCGGCGACCGGTTTTCAGTCTGGAAATGCGCGAAAACCATAAAACGCATCGGCCTGAAAATCGATGCGGCGCTTCAGAAACTGGAAAACGACGATGGCAGGCACAAACAGCGAGCTTGAACTTGTGGCGGAAGGCCCGGCGATCATTCTGGTCGAACCGCAGCTCGGCGAAAATATCGGCATGGTGGCACGGGCAATGGCCAATTTCGGTCTTGCCGAACTTCGCCTCGTCAAGCCGCGTGACGGCTGGCCGAACGAGAAGGCGCGCGCCGCCGCTTCCAAGGCCGATCATGTCATCGACGGGACGAAGGTGTTCGAGACGCTGGAAGAGGCGATCAAGGATCTCAATTTCGTCTATGCCACGACCGCGCGGGAGCGTTACGGTTTCAAACCGGTTCGTGCCCCCGTCACCGCAGCCGGCACGCTGCGCGCGAAGTTCAAGGCGGGTGAAAGAACCGGCATCCTGTTCGGGCGTGAGCGCTGGGGCCTTACCAATGAAGAAGTGGCGCTGGCCGATGAGATCGTGACATTTCCGGTCAACCCCGCCTTCGCCTCGCTCAACATCGCGCAGGCCGTGCTTTTGATGTCCTATGAGTGGATGAAATCCGGCATGGACGATCTGGACGAGACGCTTTTCCAGCCTATCGAGCAGCGGCCCTCGACCAAGGAACAGGTCTTCGGCCTGTTCGAACACATCGAGGAGGCGCTCGATGCGCGCGGATATTTTCATCCGCCCGAAAAAAAGCCGAAAATGGTGGACAATCTGCGTGCGGTGCTGTCGAGACGCGGCTTTTCCGAGCAGGAAATCAGTGTTTTCCGTGGCGTGATCAGGTCACTTGATCGTTTTCCCCGGCAGTGGCCTAAGCAGGCAGGCCGGGCCGGAACGGCGGAGGGACCATTGTCGGAGAGGGCTGGGGAGAATGCTGAAGACGACTGAGGCTCTGGCCGATGTTCTCAAACCGGTGCTGGTATTCGATTCCGGCATTGGTGGGCTCACGGTACTGCGCGAGGCGCGCGTGCTGATGCCCGAGCGCGGTTTCATCTATGTGGCCGACGACGCCGGTTTCCCCTATGGCGGCTGGGAAGAGGAGGCGCTGAAAGCGCGCATTCTTTCGCTCTTCGAAAAGCTGCTTGAAAACTATAGCCCTGAAGTCTGCATCATTGCCTGCAACACCGCCTTCACACTGGCAGGCGCCGATCTTCGGGCGCGCTTCCCTGATATGACTTTCGTCGGCACCGTTCCAGCTATCAAACCTGCGGCCGAACGCACCCGTTCCGGTCTCGTTTCCGTGCTGGCAACACCCGGCACCGTCAAGCGCGCCTATACGCGCGATCTCATCCAGTCATTCGCCACGCAATGCCATGTTCGCCTCGTGGGGTCGGAAAATCTGGCGCGTATGGCCGAAAGCTGGATCAGGGGCGAACCGATCTCCGATGAAGCCGTGCTGGCGGAAATCGAACCCTGCTTCATCGATAGCGACGGCAAGCGCACCGATATCGTTGTTCTCGCCTGCACTCATTATCCCTTCATGGCCAATGTGTTTCGCCGGCTGGCGCCATGGCCGGTGGACTGGCTCGATCCGGCGGAAGCGATTGCCCGTCGCGCGCGCCACCTGGTGCCGCTGCCGCAGGATGCGGAGCATCCAGATGGTTTCGATTTCGCCGTTTTCACTTCCGGCAAGCCGGATTTCGCCACACGGCGGCTGATGCAGGGTTTTGGCCTCAGCGTCTCGCTGAGCTGAACGGCTTGTTGCATTTTTGCATCTATTCTGCCGGACTTTTGCAATTCGAGATTGCGACCTCTTGTCGCGCCCGGCATCTCGTGTAAGATGCATCTTGTCTGTAACCGCTATAAAAAGGAGGCGTGGAATGACTGACTATATGAATATGCGCCTTACCGGCATGTCTGGCTTTTCCGGCATGGTCATCGGCGGTTACATGTCCCGAGGCATCGACCTCCGATAAGGCTTCCTGCCTGATTTCCCTGCCGTTTGGCATCTTCACTTCGTCTGACAGCTGAATTGTGCGTCCGCGCTACCGCGTGTTGCGCCCGCCGTTCCCGCATGTCGTTTTATCATCGATAAAGGACCTGGCTGCTTCGCCGCGCCGGGACGGATTTCCCATGCAGAAAAATCAACCATTGGTAGCATATGCGCTGCCGGATGCGGTCGATCGCCTGTTCGTCACATTCGGCGTCTGGAAAACTCTGAAAGCGGTTCTCGTCGCGGCAATGGTGCCGCGCCCGCCGCCGACCGATCTTTCCGATCTGCCGGAGCGTCTTCTGGACGATATCGGCCTGGAGCCGTCCGACCGAAAAATGCGGCGGGAGTGGGCACCTCCTTACTGGGCACCGCGGTTTTGATGACGACAGCCTCTCCGGCGAGAAAATGCCGGGGAGGCTCTCTCGTCCGTTTCATACTTCTAAGGATGTTCGAAATGCGCGCGTCCGTCATGCCGGACTTGACCCGGCATCCACCCACGGCGCGTCCGCGAGGAGTTCATCGCCGCACTTCAGTTTTCCGTAACGGAAGCTGCGGAAAGGCCTGGCATATAGCGCGTTGCACTATTCTCGGGAACGTCCGGGCGGGCGTTACCCCTGATCTTGCCCTGCGGCTGGAGCGGGCAGGGGTCAGCGCGGCGCGGCATGGCTTGCCATGCAGTCAAATTACGATCTTGCACAGGCAATGAAGCGGCAGCAGCAGCCCCTTCGTCCGCTGGATGACAAAGCGGCATAGTCCCCGACAATCTGGCTTGATACCGTGCGCTTTTGGTGGCTTGCTCCAAAGACCGAACGGGAGAGATTGCATCATGCCACTGGAGAACTGGCTGGCCTTCGTGGCCGCATCCGCCATCATGCTTGCCATTCCGGGGCCGACGATCCTGCTGGTGATTTCTTATGCTCTGGGGCATGGACGCAAGGCGAGCACCGCGACGGTGACGGGTGTGGCGCTTGGTGATTTCACTGCGATGACGGCCTCCATGCTGGGGCTCGGCGCGCTGCTTGCGACATCGGCGGCCCTTTTTACCGGTCTGAAATGGATCGGTGCGGCTTACCTCATCTATCTCGGCGTCAAGCTGTGGCGTTCGCCGGTCGGCGGAGAAGGTGCAGAAGGGACAGGCGTGACCGGCCGTGAAAGGCCGCTCAAAATCTTCCTGCATGCCTATGTCGTCACGGCGCTGAACCCCAAGAGCATTGTCTTCTTCGTCGCCTTCCTGCCGCAGTTTCTGGTGCCGACGCTGCCTTTATGGCCGCAGGTGCTGATTTTCGAAGCGACATTCCTTGTGCTTGCCAGCTGCAATGCGGCGCTTTATGGACTTCTGGCAAGTGCCGCCCGCAATACGATCCGCAAACCCAGGGTTCAGCGCATCGTCAACCGCACGGGCGGCGGTCTCCTGATCGGCGCCGGTCTCATTACATTTGGCTGGAAGAGGGCGGTTTCGGCGTAAAGCGCCCGTCGATCGCCTGAAATTCGGACATAACAAAATGGCGTTGCCGCATATTCTTCTTGCCCTGATCACCGTGTTTTTGTGGGGCTTCAACTTCGTTGCCATCAAGATCGGCGTCGCCGACATGCCGCCTCTGTTTCTGACGGGGGTGCGCTATCTGTTTGCAGCCGTGCCGTTGGTGTTCTTCCTGCCCAAACCCAATGTGCCGTGGCGGCATATGATCGTTTACGGCATGGCGATGGGTTTCGTGCAATTCGGCCTGCTTTACCCGGCCATCAAGCTCGGCCTGCCGGCTGGGCTTGCTTCGCTCGTCATGCAGTCGCAGGCCTTCTTCACGCTGGCGCTGGCCGTGGTGTTTCTCGGCGAGCGGCCGTTGCCGTCACAGATCGTCGGCGCAATCGTTGCCTTTGGCGGGCTGGCGGTCATCGGCGTGGAGCGCATGACGGCTGCAGCGTTGATACCGCTGCTGATGGGCGTCGGCTCGGCCATTGCCTGGGCCTGCGGCAACATCGTCAATCGCCGCATCGGCCAAGTGAATGCGGTCTCCTTTGTCGCATGGACGAGTCTTGTTCCCGTTCTGCCGTTGGTGCTGCTTTCGCTGGTGGTGGAGGGACCTGATGCGATTGCGGAAGGGCTGCGCAATGCGACGCCTACGATGGCTCTCGTGGTGATCTACATGGCCTATGGTGCGACCATCGTCGGCGCGGGTATCTGGAGTTACCTGCTTCTACGTTATCCGGCCGGAACGGTGGCGCCGTTTTCGCTGCTGGTGCCGATTGTCGGTTTCGTCAGCGCCTATCTCGCTTTTGCGGAGCATATTACCGTCTTCGAAGTGGTCGGTGCCGCATTGGTCATCATCGGGCTGATGCTGAATGTGTTCGGCAGGCGGCTATCATTTTCGCGCGTCTCGTCCGGGGCCGCATAGATGTGGCGCAATTGCCTGTGCATTATCGGCACGGGGCAGACGCAATCGGTGATTTTTTGGTAAAGAGCATGTTCGGCCGCCGTTACGGGAATCGGCCGGATGACATGCAGCACGAGGAACGGAACATTGCAGGTCGGCATCGACATGGGAACCCTATCGGGCGGGCAGCAGGCCAAGCTCGATATTGAGGAATTGCTTGCAACGCGTTTGCTGGTGCAGGGCAATTCCGGGTCCGGCAAGTCACACCTTCTGCGCCGGCTCCTGGAGCAATCGGCGCAATGGGTGCAGCAGGTCATTATCGATCCCGAGGGTGATTTCGTCACGCTGTCCGACAAGTTCGGCCATGTGGTGGTGGATGGAGAGCGCACGGAAGCCGAGCTTGCGGGCATTGCCAACCGCATCCGCCAGCACCGCGTTTCCTGCGTGCTGACGCTTGAAGGTCTTGATATCGAACAGCAAATGCGGGCCGCTGCCGCTTTCCTCAACGGCCTGTTCGATGCGGATCGCGAATTCTGGTATCCCGTGCTTGTCGTTGTGGATGAGGCGCAGATGTTTGCGCCCTCCGTCGGCGGCGAGGTGACCGAGGATGCGCGCAAGGCGTCGCTGGGCGCCATGACCAATCTGATGTGCCGTGGGCGTAAACGCGGGCTTGCGGGCGTTATCGCCACGCAGCGCCTTGCCAAGCTTGCCAAGAACGTAGCGGCTGAAGCCTCGAACTTCCTGATGGGCCGCACCTTTCTCGATATCGATATGGCGCGCGCTGCCGATCTGCTCGGCATGGACCGGCGGCAGGCGGAAATGTTCCGCGATCTGCAGCGCGGCAATTTCGTGGCGCTTGGACCGGCGCTGTCGCGCCGCCCGTTGCCCATCGTCATCGGTGCGGTGGAAACCTCGGCGCGGTCTTCCTCGCCGAAACTCATGCCGCTGCCGGATGCACCGCAGGATGTGGAGGATCTGATTTTCACGCCGGACCCGGAAGAGTTCACGCGACCCGCCACGCGCCGCACGCCGCCAGCGCCGCGCCCGACAACCGATATTCTCGCTGAACTCTCCCGCTCCACCCCCGCCGCCGCTGGTCCTTCACCGGAGCAGTCGGCGCGTGCAGGTCAGCCGGAGCTGACGCCGGAGGAGCGCGAAGAGAAGATCGCGGCAGTGCTGGTCGAAATTCTCGACGATCCGCAATCGGCCTATCGCACGGACGCCGTGCTGTACCAAGATTTTCTGGTGCGCGCGCGCATGCGCCGTATTCCCGGCACGCCGATGACGCTGGCGGATTTCCGCCGGCAGGTGGCGATTGCCCGCTCCGGCGTGGATGCGGCAATGGCGGCCAGCGAAGGCTGGGAGAAAGCGCTGGAATTGTCGATGTCGGTCTCCGACGATTTGCAGGGGGTTTTCCTGCTGTTGGTCAAGGCGGCGCTCAATGAGGAGCCTTGCCCATCCGACGCCCGTATTGCCCGCGCTTACGGTACCCATTCCGCCCGCCGTGCGCGCCGTCTTCTCGGTTATTTCGAGGAGAAGGAGCTTGTGGTGGTACACGCCGATTTCTCCGGCAAGCGTATCGTGGCGTTCCCCGATCTCGACGCGAAGACCGCACCCGGCGATGCGGATGCGGCTGAGGATGATGCGAGGTTGGCGGCGGAGTAATCGCTATTCAGTCAAAGTCCGCACCGCGAAACTGATCGTCGTGTAGAGACCACTGAGGCTCAGAGCCAGTACGCAAAAAATAACGGCTATAAACAGTGCCGAGGTCAATCGATGCGGCCGTTGATAGGGGCGGGTGCTGGCATGTGTTTGCAAGGGAGCGAGCCGAGAGAGCTGGGTCGCTGTCCATCCGTCACGTTCGAATTCCGGCGAAGCGATAAATTCAGCAAGATGCCGTTGTCGTCTAATGGAAGAAGGCAATTGCGCCAGAAAGCGTTGCGGTTGACGCCTGTTGCTTCTTGACAGGAATATAGTGATCGCTTCCCTGAAACGCTCGTCGCGTGCGCCTGAGCAGAACAACATCCGTCCCGCTTCAATGAGATCGTTCATCTCAAGCAGCACTTCACCGTATTTTTGAAAGAGTGCCAGATCGACGTCGGGATGGCTGAGCCTGCCCTGAAGGATTTCCTTCGCTCGCCAAAGTTTCTTTTCTGAGATTGCCTGATCAACGGTTTCAAAAGTCATTTTTGCGATGAATTGGACGTTTGTTTTAATACTGAGAAAATAGATTTCGCTCTAGCTAACAATAATACAGATTATATATTTCATCATCAAAAAAGAAAGAGGAGGCGTAATCGCCTCCTCCTTGCTCATCATTACTCGATAGCCTTTGTTTCCTTGCGAGTTGCAATCAGCGAACCGATGATGCCGGTTGCGAGGATGGCGACGGTGACGCCGAGCGAGACGGCGGGCGGGATCTTGGCGATGCCCAGCATATCCGCGACGAAAATCTTCGAGCCGACGAAGACCAGAACCGCAGCCAGCGCGTATTTCAGATAGGCAAAGCGGTGGATCAGGGCGGCAAGTGCGAAATAGAGGGCGCGCAGGCCGAGGATCGCGAAGATGTTAGAGGTATAGACGATAAACGGATCGGTGGTGATCGCGAAGATCGCCGGGATCGAATCGACCGCGAAGATAAGGTCGGCGATTTCGACCATGATGAGCGCCAGAAACAGCGGCGTCACAAAGGTCTTCAGCTTGCCTGTGGCAGCATCGGTCTCCTTGACGAAGAATTTCTCGCCATGCAGCTTCTCCGTTACCGGAAGGCGGCTACGCAGGAATTTCAGGATGCGGTTATTGCCGATGTCGTTCTCGTCATGGTCGGATGAAAACAGCATCTTGAGGCCCGTGAAGACGAGGAAGGCCGCAAAGAGATAAAGCACCCAGTGGAAGTTTTCGACAATGGCGGCGCCGCCGGCAATCATGATGCCGCGCAGAACGATCACGCCGAGGATGCCCCATAGCAGCACGCGGTGCTGATATTGGCGGGGAATAGCGAAATAGGAGAAGATCATCGCGATGATGAAGATATTGTCCATGGCGAGGCTTTTTTCGACCACGAAGCCGGTGACATATTCCATCGCTGACTGTTCACCGGACTGGTACCAGATCCATCCGCCGAAGGCCAAGCCGATGGCGATATAAAAGCCGGACATCAGCAAGCTTTCACGGATGCCGATTTCCTTGGAATTCTTGTGCAGCACGCCGAGATCGAGCGCCAAGAGGCCAAGGACGAGAGAAATGAAGACCGCCCACATCCATGTGGGGGTACCGAGAAAATCGTTGAGGAGGAACTCCATCAGTCAACCTTTAGCCGGACGAGGTTGGCTTTGCGGATGGGGACGCGTATCAGGAATAAACGTGGGCCCCAACCTTCAAGAGACTCGACATCGCGTGTTGTCCGGTAACACGCCAGAGGGGCCCGAGTCCTGATTACGGCTTAGAAGTGGGTGGGCCTTCCAGCTTTTCAAGGGCTAGTTCGAGAAAAAAGCGGCGGGCTTTGTTTGACAAATTTGTAAAACGTGTTTAGAAGCCGCCCCAACGCCGGGCAGTCATGTCCGGTGTGTTTCGTTGACTGCCTTGCAGTTTATAAGCTGACGTTCGGCGGTCAACATCACCGACATGTCCCGTGGTCTCTCCATTCGCATGTGAGAAACCTGTCAGAGGTCCTGAAACGGGCTTCAGAGGAGGGCGTGTTTCCTCAAACCGGTTTGGCAACAAACCGGCATAACCTATTGAGAAGGAAATACGATGAGCAAGCGCGAATCGGCTAAGTATAAAATTGACCGCCGTATGGGCGAAAACATCTGGGGTCGTCCGAAGTCCCCGGTAAACCGCCGCGAATACGGCCCGGGCCAGCACGGTCAGCGCCGCAAGGGCAAGATGAGCGACTTCGGCACGCAGCTGCGCGCCAAGCAGAAGCTCAAGGGCTACTACGGCGAACTGCGCGAAAAGCAGTTCCGCGCCACCTACGACGAAGCAAACCGTCGCAAGGGCGATACCTCCGAGAACCTGATTGGCCTCCTCGAGTCGCGTCTGGACGCCATCGTCTACCGCGCCAAGTTCGTTCCGACCGTTTTCGCATCGCGTCAGTTCATCAACCATGGCCACGTCACGGTTAACGGCGTTCGCGTCAACATCGGTTCTTACCGTTGCAAGCCGGGCGACGTTATCGAAGTTCGCCAGAAGTCCAAGCAGCTGGTGACCGTTCTCGAAGCTGTTCAGCTCGCAGAACGCGACGTTCCTGATTACATCGAAGTCGATCACAACAAGATGGTTGCGACCTATGCTCGCATCCCGGCTCTGTCTGACGTTCCGTACCCGGTCGTCATGGAACCGCATCTGGTCGTCGAATTCTACTCGCGTTAATCGGCGCGTTTCAGTATTGAGAAAGCCGCCCCTCGGGGCGGCTTTTTTGTTTGCTGGGGAAGGCTTTGCATGCAGGACATTCAGGCGATCGTCGATTCCATTTACGACAGCATGGTGCCGCGCCTGGGCGAGGGCAAGGTTGCGGATTACATTCCGGAACTCGCCAAGGTCGATCCGAACCAGTTCGGTATCGCCATCACCACTGTCGACGGAACCACCTATACGGCTGGCAATGCGCTCACGCCGTTTTCGATCCAGAGCATCTCCAAGGTCTTCATGCTGACGCTGGCGCTCGGCAAGGCGGGCGAGACGGTATGGAACCGGGTGGGGCGTGAGCCGTCGGGGTCGTCCTTCAACTCCATCGTCCAGCTGGAGCACGAGCACGGCATTCCGCGCAATCCCTTCGTCAATGCCGGTGCCATCGTGGTGACGGATATCGTTCTTTCCGGCCACCAGCCGCGCGAGGCGATTGGCGAGCTTCTGCGTTTCGTCCGTTATCTCGCTGATGATGACACGATCAGCATTGATGACACCGTGGCGAAATCCGAGCAGGCGACGGGTTTCCGCAATTTCGCGCTTGCCAATTTCATGCGGTCCTTCGGCAATCTGCATCACCCTGTTGAATATACGCTGGGCGTCTATTTTCATCAGTGCGCGCTGTCCATGACCTGTGCGCAGCTTTCACGGGCCGGTCTTTTCCTTGCCAATCGCGGCCGCAATCCGCTGAGTGGTCATACGGTTGTGTCAGACCGACGCGCGCGGCGCATCAATGCGCTGATGCTGACCTGCGGCCATTATGACGGATCGGGCGATTTCGCCTATCATGTCGGCCTGCCGGGCAAGAGCGGCGTGGGCGGCGGCATCATGGCAGTCGCGCCGGGTAAGGCGTCGATTGCGGTCTGGTCGCCGGGTCTGAACAAGGTCGGCAATTCGGCGCTTGGGTCGCATGCGCTGGAAATGCTGGCGACGAAAACCGGCTGGTCGGTATTCGGGGCTTGATATTGCGGGCGGATGCGGGCATTTCCTGCATTGAAAATGGCTGAATGCCAGAGCGGGCTAATCATGAACATTGTCACCAGCATCGCAGATGAGGTCGAGGCCGATCAGGACCTGGCCGGAGAAAATGGCGCTTCGCATCCGCTGTTCGACGTGGCGCCCCGTTCCGTCTCCTTCAACAAGCTGCGCAAGCGGCTGTTGCGCAATGTACGTCAGGCCTTCGGAGATTTTGGCATGCTGAACGGCCAGAAGCGCTGGCTGGTAGGCCTTTCCGGCGGCAAGGACAGCTACGGTCTTCTGGCACTGCTGCTTGATTTGAAGTGGCGCGGCCTTTTGCCCGTGGAACTCATTGCCTGCAATCTGGATCAGGGCCAGCCGAATTTCCCCAAGCACGTCCTGCCGGAATATCTGGCGAAGATCGGCGTCGCACATCGCATCGAATATCGCGACACTTATTCCGTTGTGAAGGAAAAGGTGCCGGCGGGTGGCACCTATTGTTCGCTCTGTTCGCGGCTGCGGCGCGGCAATCTCTACCGTATTGCGCGGGAAGAGGGCTGCGACGCGCTCGTGCTCGGCCATCACCGCGAGGATATTCTCGAGACCTTCTTCATGAACTTCTTCCATGGCGGCCGTCTGGCTGGCATGCCGGCAAAGCTGATGAACGACGAGGGCGACCTGATGGTGCTGCGTCCGCTTGCCTATTGCGCCGAAGAGGATATGGCGAAATTCGCGGCGGCGATGGAATTCCCGATCATTCCCTGTGACCTCTGCGGCTCGCAGGACGGGCTTCAGCGCAATGCCATGAAGGAGATGCTGGCTGACATCGAAAGGCGTATGCCGGGCCGCAAGGACGTGATGCTGCGGGCGCTTGCCCATGTCAATCCATCGCATCTGCTCGACCCGAAGCTTTTTGATTTCTCGGCGCTTTCTGTCACCGGGGCGTCACCTGAAGAGCGTACGGAGGCCAGCCCTCCCTTATGAAGAAGTGCCCTTAGCGATGACCCTTTCCGATAAAGATATCGACTTTCTGATTTCCACCGTTGCCGCTGCCGGCCGCCAGGAAATCATGCCCCGCTTCCGCAATCTCGACGCAGGCGCGATTTCCGAAAAGACCTCTGCCGTCGATCTCGTCACCGAGGCGGATATTCTGACGGAAAAGGCGATAACCGCCGCTCTTCTGCAACGGTTTCCGAAGGCCCATATTGTCGGCGAAGAGGCCTATGACGCGGATCAATCCGTTATTCCTGCCCTTGCCGATGCACCATTTGCCTTCGTGATCGATCCAATCGACGGCACTTTCAACTATGCTTCCGGTTTTCCAGCTTTCGGCACGCTGCTCGCCGTCACCGTCAAGGGTGAGACGGTCGCAGGCATCATCCACGATCCTGTCATGGGTGATACCATCCTTGCTCTCAAAGGCGAGGGCGCTTATCTCCACCGCAAGGACGGCTCACAGGCAAGGCTCAAGGTTGCCGATCCCCTGCCATTGTCCGAAATGGTCGGCATATTTTCCTGGGGTCACAGCCATGAAGATCGCCGCCCGGTGATCGCCGCCAATATGGCCAAGATCAAGATGGCGCTTTCAATCAATTGCTCGGCTCATGAATATTGGCTTGCCTCGACTGGCAAGCTGCACTTCATCGGCCACGAAAAGCTGATGCCCTGGGATCATCTCGCCGGCGTTCTCATTCATCAGGAAGCGGGCGGCTACACGGCCCGTTTCGACAATACGCCCTACCGGCCAGGACAGACGACAGGCGGCATCCTGTCGGCACCCGACAAGGAAAGCTGGAAGATGCTGCGCCGGGAAATCGTGGCCTTATAATATTGATGCTTAAATAGAAGGATACCGCCTATGGCTATCGAACTCGACATCGCCTCTCTCGCCAATGCGCTTCAGGAGGCGGCGGCAGTGGAAATCCTGCCGAGGTTCCGTAATCTGGGTGAGGGCGACGTCAGGATAAAGAGCGAGGCGATAGACCTCGTAACCGAGGCTGACGAGGCTGCTGAGCGGCTGATCCGCGCCCGCGTGCAGGAAATCATGCCGCAGGCGCTGTTCATCGGTGAAGAGGCCGTTGCGGCGGATGCCTCGCTGCTTGGCAAGCTTGCGGATGCGGATCTTGCCGTGGTGGTCGATCCGATCGATGGCACCTACAACTTCGCGTCGGGCCTGCCGCTGTTTGGCGTGATGATGAGCGTCATCTCCAAGGGCGAGACCGTTGCCGGTCTCATTTTCGATCCGATGGGCAATGACTGGGCGATTGCCGAAAAGGGTTCCGGCGCATGGCTTTGTGCCGCCGATGGTTCGCAGACGCAGATGTCCGTCGTGCCCGCACCGGCACTGTCGCAGATGGTCGGCATCGCCAACACCGGTTATTTTGACGTGGAGACCCGTCGCAAGATTCTCATGAACCTCGCGGATGTGCGGCTCTTCACCAGCTACCGTTGTGCTGCGCATGAATACCGCGTGTTCTGCGGCGGCCACATGCATTTCCTGATGTACAACAAGCTTATGCCCTGGGATCATCTCGCTGGCACCCTGCTTTCGCAGGAAGCGGGCGCCTACGCCGCCCGTTTCGACGGCTCGCCTTACCTGCCGCGCCACCTTGAGGGTGGCCTGCTGCTTGCGCCTGATCAGGAGACATGGGAATTGCTGCGCGAGAAGATTTTCACGGTTTGAGTGAAGTTCGGCTTTTATCAATAAAAAGGGCGCGGAACCGAGTTCCGCGCCCTTTTTATTTGTCTGTCCGCCCTTAGTGCGTCGGCTTGTTGTGGGCCTGAAACAGCACGCCCTTTTCTCCGATCAGCACGAAGACGAGGCCGATAATGGAGACGGTGAAGAAGCCGGCTACCATTGGCAGCGCTGTGCCATCGAAAGCCTGACCGATAACGGCACCGATCAGCGAACCGCCGACGGTTCCCATGAAGCCAATGACGGACGAGGCCGTGCCGGCGACATGGCCGAGCGGCTCCATGGCGAGCGAGTTAAAGTTCGAGCCGATCCAGCCGAACTGGAACATGGCAAGCGCGAAGAACACGATGAAGATCGCAAAGGGCATCGGTTCCGGCCCAACCATCTGTACCACCAGCCACACGAAGGTGATGGCGATGAAGCCGAGCAGCGACCCGTGCGACAGCTTGCGCATGCCAAACCTGCCGACAAGCCTTGCATTGATGAAGGACGAGAAGGCCATGAACAGGGCGACGCCCGCAAAAGCGGCCGCAAACCATGCGCCCAGCCCGTAGATGCCCTTATAGACCTGTTCGGCGGAATTGATGAAGCCGAACAGCGCACCGAAAATGAATGTGCTGGAGAGCGTGTAACAGAGCGCGATACGGTTGGTGAGCACGATCTTGAAGCCACCGAGGATCGAACGAACCGTGAAAGGCCTGACGTCATCGGCATGCAGGGTTTCCGGCAGGCGGAAATACATCCAGGCGGTCACGACGGCGGCAATTCCGGCCATGAAGGCGAAGATAAGGTGCCAGTCACCGAAAAACAGCACGATCTGGCCAGTGCCGGGTGCGATGACCGGAACGACCATGAATACCATCATGATCAGCGACATGACTTCCGCCATCTGACGGCCGCCATAGATGTCGCGCACGATCGAAATGGTGATGACGCGCGTCGCTGCAGAGCCGATGCCCTGAATGAAGCGCAGAACCAGCAGGCCAGTGAATGACGGTACGAAGACGACGGCAATGGCCGAGACGATGTAGATTCCCAGCCCGACGAGCATCGGCTTGCGGCGCCCGAAACGGTCCGAGATCGGTCCGTATAGAAGCTGGGCAATGCCGAAGCCTAGAAGATAGCTGGAAATGACGTATTGACGGTGGTTTTCATTCACGACGCCAAGTGACGCGCCGATTTCCTGAAGGCCGGGAAGCATGATGTCGATGGCAAGCGCATTCAGCGCCATCAGCATCGCGGCAAGCGCGATGAATTCCGTGCGCCCCATCGAAACGGCGCGCGAAGTGGTGGATTGTGAAAGTTCTGTCACAGGATTGCCCCAAAAAGAACGGCAAAGGCGTTGCATGAAGCAACGCCTGGCATAAGTTTTCTGACAATCAGGGTGGGCCGGATGAACCGGCCGAAATCAGGCCGCGCCGCGGACGCTGATACCCTGTTCTTGGAAGTGATTTTGAAGTTCACCGGACTGGAACATCTCTCTTACGATGTCACAGCCGCCGACGAATTCGCCCTTGACGTAGAGCTGCGGGATGGTCGGCCAGTTGGAATAATCCTTGATGCCCTGACGGATGTCGGCATCGGCGAGCACATTGACGCCCTTGTAGTCGACGCCGAGATAATCGAGAATCTGTACGACCTGACCGGAAAACCCGCACTGCGGGAATTGCGGGGTGCCCTTCATGAAAAGAACGATGTCGTTGCTCTTCACTTCGCTGTCGATCATATCGTGAATGCCGCTCATAGGCCTATTCCTTTCACATGCGGTTCAAGGCCGCTGCTTTGACTTTGTCCCTAAATAACATGTCGCGGCGCGATTTCCACCCGGGAAGCGTAAAAAATACGCTTCTGTGTAGTCGCAAAGTGACGGCCGAAACCTTGGCTACCAGGTGGGAAGCACGCTGAGGTGATGCATCATCGAAGCCGCTGTCTGCTGCGGGCGGCGGCGGTGCGTCTTTTGCTCACCTGTTTTTTGGCCGGCTTGGGTTTGACGGCTGCTTTGATTGCCGCTTCCAGCACGGAGCCGACGATGCCGCCTGCGAGGGACGTGTTGCTTTTGGTCCGGCGGCGGATGCGGCGGGTTTTGCGAAGGCCTGTCTTGGCGAGGACTTCGGACAGAGCGCCTTTGACGACGCCGTTTAGCAATTGATCGACGATCCCAGACAAAATTCCCTCGCAACAAATAAATCATATTTCCGTCGCGTTTTTTACTATACGTGCATCGCCCACTGTATCAAGCGATCCTTTCGGGTGTCTCCAGCCCGAGGGTTTATGCATGCCGACCGTCAAGTCACGACTTGTTCTTTATTTCCCGGGCTTCGATCCGCTCGATGCGGCTGCGCATCATCTGCGCTATCAGCGGGCGGCAGCGCTTGCTGGCAAGACGTGGGATGTCAATTATGCCGTGGGTGCGCTGGAGAACTCTCCGGCTGGCGAAACATTCTCGGTGGATGCCTCGGCCGGCGACTGGCGGACGCGTTCCACCATCTTCGTCTACGACCACAATGCGGTGATATCGCGCCTGCGGGATGCGCCACTCTGGCGGCAGATCGCACTAGGCTTTGCGGCTGCGGCCGGTATCGTCGCGGAAGGTGGGGCAGGGCGTTACCTCCGTCATGCCTGGCGTTTCGGCCTGTTCTTCATTTTCCCGTTTCTGCTGATGCTGGTGGGTGGTGCGCTTGCGGCGGGGATCGCGCTCTCGCCATGGCTGTTCGGTTTGCCGCTCTGGTTGCTTGCGATCAGTCTTCCCGCTGCGGTCTTGTTCTTCGTGAAGGTGTTTCTGCCTTTCGCCGAGCGGTTTCATACGTTGCATCTTTATGCCGATTGGCGCTTTGCGCTGGCCGTAGGGCGCGATGAGCCGATTGCCCGCAACTGGATCGAAGAGAAGGCAGCCCTCGTTCTCAAGGCGCTGGAGCAGCCGTCTGAGGAGGTTCTGGTCGTGTCGCATAGCATGGGCGCCAGCCTGGCGCTCGCCGTGATAGGCCGTGTGCTGGAACTGCGGCCAGATGCGCTGGATGGCCGGAAGCTGTCCTTTGCGACGCTCGGTGGCGCTGCGCTGCAATGCGCGCTGCTGTCGAGTGCGGACAGGCTTCGCCAGAGCGTCGGCGTGATTGCGCGTCACCCTGAAGTGACATGGTTCGATATCCAGTGCCTGACGGATCCGATTCACCTCTACCGCTGCAACACCGTGGCGCTGACCGGGCACAAGGATGCGCTGCAGCCGAAGATCGTGCCGATCCGTTTCAAGCACTCGCTTTCACCCGATCGCTACAAAAAGAACAAGCGCAACTTCCTGCGCATGCACCGGCAATATGTTCTGGGGCCGGACCGCAAGTCCGGTTACGATTTTACCCTGCTGACGGCTGGGCCGTTGCCGGCTGCCTCCTTTGCCGATCTGGAATCGCAGCAGCCACCTGTTTTGTAAGCGGCACGCGCCATTTGCCGGAAAAAAAAGGCCCGCGTGACAGTCTCACGCGGGCCTTTTTCAATCCATGGCTTCAAGCGTTGCCGCGGCAAGGACAGTGAAACCGTTCTGCCGGAGACGCTTTTCCGGGCGCAGTCATTCGGGAGCCGAGGTCTGCAGGGCAAGGGCGTGCAGAACACCGCCCATATTGCCCTTCAGCGCGTCATAGACCATCTGGTGCTGCTGCACGCGGGTCTTGCCCTTGAAAGCATCCGCGACGACTTCCGCCGCGTAATGATCGCCATCACCGGCCAGATCGCGGATCGTGACCTTTGCCCCGGGAATTCCCGCCTTAATCATGTCTTCAATGTCGCCGGGTTTCATGGGCATGGTGTATCTCCTTAATTCATTCTGCGGCGATTAGAGTTTCGCCATCCATGAATTGAGGGAACCACGATTCATAGGCCAAGTGCAATTCTTTAATCTCGATAGCGCGTGCCGTGCCCAGCTTTACGCTTGAGCCGCCGGTGACGCCGATCGCCGGGCAGGAAACGCCCGCTGCCTTCGCTGCCGCGCGCACTTCATCCAGATCGCTCTTCTTGACGGTCAGCACATAACGTCCCTGATCTTCGCCATAGAAGGTGAGGACGGGGTTATGGCCCTCGACCGCGTCGATCGTCGCGCCGATGCCGGAGGAAATTGCCATTTCGGCAACCGCGAGAGCCAGGCCGCCCGAGGAGCAATCGTGAACCGCTGTGGCAAGACCGTCTGCGATAAGGGCGCGGACGAAATCGCCATTTCTCTTTTCAGCTTCCAGATCGACATGCGGTGCCGGACCATCGATGCGGCCATGCACGTCGCGCATGTAGACGGACTGGGCAATATGGGTGCCAAGACCGGCAGGCGCGCCCGCCAGCAGCACGACTTCGTCCGCGGCGGCAAAGCGGATGCGCGCCATACGGCCCCAGTCCTTCAGCAGGCCAACGCCGCCGATGGTGGGGGTGGGCAGGATCGCCTGACCGTTGGTCTCGTTGTAGAGCGAGACGTTGCCGGAAACGATCGGGAATTCCAGTACGCGGCAGGCTTCGCCGATGCCCTTGATGGCATGGACGAGCTGGCTCATGATCTCGGGCTTTTCCGGATTGCCGAAATTGAGGTTGTCGGTGGCCGCGAGCGGCAAAGCGCCGGTTGCGGTGATGTTGCGCCAGCATTCGGCCACGGCCTGCTTGCCGCCTTCAAAGGCGTCTGCCTCGACATAACGCGGTGTCACGTCGGAGGAGAAGGCGAGCGCCTTCTTGTCATGGCCTTCAACGCGGACAACGCCGGCATCGCCACCCGGCAGCTGCAGGGAATTGCCCTGGATCAGCGTGTCATACTGTTCGTAGACCCAGCGGCGCGAGGAGTTGTTGGCCGAACCGACCAGCGACACCATTGCGTCGGCAATGTCTGCATCAGGAACGTCGTTCTCCGCAAGCGGAGCCTGAACCTTGGCGGGCGTCCACGGGCGGTCGTATTCCGGAGCCTGATCACCGAGATCCTTGATCGGAAGGTTGGCGACTTCCTCGCCATTGTGCAGCACGCGGAAACGCAGGTCGTCGGTGGTCTTGCCGACGATGGCGAAGTCCAGGCCCCATTTGACGAAGATCGCCTTGGCGACTTCTTCCTTGGAGGGCTCGAGAACCATGAGCATGCGCTCCTGGCTTTCCGACAGCATCATTTCGTAGGCCGTCATGCGCTCTTCGCGCACCGGTACGGCGTTGAGATCAAGTTCGATACCGAGATCGCCCTTGGCGCCCATTTCGACGGCCGAGCAGGTAAGGCCGGCGGCACCCATGTCCTGAATGGCGATGACCGCACCTGTTTTCATCAGCTCGAGGCAGGCTTCCAGCAGGCACTTTTCGGTGAAGGGGTCGCCGACCTGAACGGTTGGGCGCTTTTCTTCGATCGACTCATCAAATTCGGCAGAGGCCATGGTCGCGCCGCCGACGCCGTCGCGGCCGGTCTTCGCACCGAGATACACCACCGGCAGGCCGACGCCCTTGGCTTCCGAAAGGAAGATCGCATCGGACTTGGCAAGTCCGGCGGCAAAGGCGTTGACGAGGATGTTGCCGTTATAGCGGGGATCGAATTCCACTTCGCCGCCGACGGTCGGCACGCCGAAGGAGTTGCCGTAACCGCCGACACCGGCGACGACGCCAGCCACGAGGTGGCGGGTCTTCGGATGGTCGGGTGCGCCGAAACGTAGCGCATTCATGGCTGCGATCGGGCGTGCGCCCATGGTGAAGACATCGCGCAGGATGCCGCCCACGCCGGTTGCCGCACCCTGATAGGGCTCGATGTAGGACGGATGGTTGTGGCTTTCCATCTTGAAGACGACGCAGTCGCCATCATCGATATCCACCACGCCGGCATTTTCGCCGGGGCCTTGAATGACACGCGGGCCCGTGGTGGGCAGGGTCTTCAGCCATTTCTTGGAGGACTTGTAGGAGCAGTGCTCGTTCCACATGGCCGAGAAAATGCCAAGCTCGGTAAAGCTCGGCTCCCGTCCGATCAGGTCGAGGATACGCTGGTATTCGTCGGGCTTCAGCCCGTGGGATGCAACGAGTTCCGGGGTGATCTTGATGGAGTTTGGAATCGACATAGGTCTCACGCGGTTCGAGCCGAGGAAAGTTTCCGGTTCTTTAGCGCAAGAGGCCTCTCCGTGCGACAGGAAAATGCGCAGTTTTGCCAGCAAAACGCTGCTTTGTTGGGTTATTCAGAACTTGTAGCCGACCATAAGTCCGACACGCGTCAGCCCGTCATTGGGGCCGTCGCACAGATTGGCATGGGAGGCATGTTCGATCTGGGTCGAAATATTCCAGTTGCTATTGAAGCGATATCCGATGGCGGCATATTCATGAAAAAGCACGCGGCAACCGAATTCCGCGCCAGTTTCGCCCGGACCGTTTCGCAGCCTGCCGTCATGCCACAGGCCGCCAAAGCCTAGGTCGACGAAAATCTTCGGATTGAGGTCGAAGGTCCAGTTGATACCGCCGTAAATGGTATTTGCTTCGCCCTCGGTGCCGATTTCCGCACCCAGATGCAGACGCGGTCGGGCAAGCTTTTCGCCAAAGGTGACGGCCGAGGCGCTCGCGAAAGGATCGAAATAGGCAGTGAAGGCCGGGAATACGCCATCTTCGCCGCCACCATTGCGATCGGCGAGCGAGGTTGTGACCCCGAAACGCAATTCATCGAACACCGTGCCGTCTGCGGCGGCGGCCGGCGTCATGTCACCCAACACACATGCTGCGAAAACCATCGCGAGAGCAACAAATGCCCTGGCGGATATGGAACTGAATGCTGCCATCGAATCATTCCCCGCTCCGAAGTAGGGAAAGGATGGCAGATTCGTCGGCGTGGTAAATAATGAGTTACTGAATTAGGGGGCGTGTTGCAGGAAAGACTCGTTCCCGCTCACGCCTCGCTTTCGTAACCGGCTGAACCATTGTCGAGCAAATGCCGCAGGATACCCAGGGCATGCTTCAGTTCTTCCTGGTTTGAAGGCCCGGAAAGGCTGATGCGTACACGGTGGTAAACCTTCTCCGTGCGCCCGGCCTTAAACTCGTCCTCGTCGTCTATCAGCACACCTTCCTTCATGGCGGCGCTGCGGAAGGTTCCAGACAGCCACGGTTCAGGCAGCCTCAGCCACAGAAAGGCGATGTCCGGCAGGGAGTTGAATTCCAGCCCCGCAAAGATGCGTCTGGCGAGGGCCTCGCGCTGGTTGATCTCGGCGATACAGTCCTTGCGTATGTCGTCTGCGTCGCCGCTGTTGACGAGGCGTGCATTCAGTTCGGCCAGCATAAACGGCAGTCCGCCGGTTATCATCGAATGCGAAATGCGAATTCTCGAGGCGAATTGCGCCGGGCAGGCGACCCAGCCACCCCTGACGCCGGCGGAAACGGATTTCGACAGGCCGCCGACAACGAAGGTAAGATCGGGCGCGAATTCCGCAATGAGTGGGATCGCATCCCGCGTCATGGCGCCATAGAGATTGTCCTCCACGATCCATACGCCGTATCTGCGGGCGATATCGGCGATCGCCCGCCGCCGCTCCTCGGGCAGGGTGGCGCAGGTCGGGTTCTGGCCCGCCGACATCAGGAAGATCATTTTTGGATGCTGTTGGGCGCAAACGCGCTCGAAATCATCGGGGATAATGCCTTTCTCATCCACTTCCACCAGTGTCACCCGCCGTCCGGCAAGGGCGGCGCTGCGGCTGATATGGGAATAGGTGAGGGGTTCGAAAACGATACGGTCGCCCGGCGCGGTCATTGCCGTTACCACACTCATCACCGCAGCATGGGCGCCAAGCGTCGAAACGATGTTTTCCGGTTTCGGCGACCAGCCATTCTGGGAAAGCCAGCGAACGCCCGCCATGCACCAGTCGTCGGGAAAGGAGCGGGTGTAGTTGGAAATTTCGAACGGATGCTCTCTCGTCACGGCCTCGACGTGTTTGCTGACCAGCGCGCTCTGCCCGACATCGGGAGCAGCCGTGGTGTTCAGGCGGAATTCGGCGCTGGTGTCCACCGCGTAGCGCGTGCCGCCGAATGCCGATGCCGTCGGTTCCACGCGTGATAACGGGGCGGCAGCCTTACGCTCGTTGACATAGGTGCCACGGCCGACTTCGCCGCTGACGAGGCCGCGTTCGTGGATGAGGGCATATGCCCGGCTGATTGTACCGATTGTAACGCCCAGATCGAAAGCGAGATTGCGTTGCGGCGGCAATTTCGACCCGGCCTGCAAGATGCCATCCGAAATTGCGCCTTCGATCTTGTCCGCGAGGCGAAGGTAGATGGGGCCGTTGCCCTCGGTAATATCGGGAAGCCAATTTGTCATGGTGACAATTTATGCATTGTATCTATCCGCAAGTCAATTGTATTTATCGGATGCAGTCAATGAGATCAAACGCACGGAGACAATAGGTGCAATATGCGCAAGATGGATCAATACCTTTCGACAGCGGATACGCTTTATCCTGACGGCTACGAACGGGAACGCGTGTTCCGCGATACCGGCGACATGGTCGCACCGTCGCCCTTTCCGGCCCGGATCGCTCACACGCTTATTGGCCGCCTGATTGCGGGATTGTCCAACTGGCATGGCAAACGTCAGGGACGGCTTGCCTTGCGGGAATTGTCCGACGATCTTCTGGACGATATCGGCGTTACGCGGGACGAGGCCTTGAAGGAGGCCGCGAGATCGCAGCTGTTTTCATGGCCGTCGCGGCCGCTTTGATTTTCTGCCGGAGAGCGGCGCCATCTTTCCCCGGTGCCTGAACAGCCATTCGGCAGGCCCGCCACGCCAGTCCCAACCGGCGTCGGCGGGTCTTTTTTGTATTTGGCCGGCTTTTAGCGCAGTTTTGCCCGATCAGCAGCCCTTGCCGCCATTCGCCCAGCGTTTGACGTCGGTTGCGATGCGGCCGGAGATGGCTTCGTTCATAACGGGGCCGAAAGCGTCGAGCTTTGCCGGGTTGCCTTCTGCCTGAATAACCAGCATCGGACGCGATTCCGGGCTGTTGCGCGGTACGAGCAGAATGCGCGGACGGCCCGAGAAGGAGTTGAGTTCGGGCGCCAGGCGATAGGCCTTGAACGCCGGATCGCCCGATTTGAACCAGCAAGCATTGGCGCCAAGCGCGATTCGCTCCATCGTCGGTAATGCCGCACGGGATGCGGAGGACGATGCCGGTTGCGGCTTGGGCTGGCACGCAGCAAGCGCTGCTGCGGCGAGAAGCAATCCAGCGGCCTTCGGGGCGTGGGAACGGAGCAGGCGGTTCATCGCGTCATCCAAGGTAAGGGCCAAAAACTGGAGCCATAAAGAGCATCATCGGGAAGAGGGCAGGCGGATGGCCCGCCCGCTTGTCAGGCTGCGATAACGCCAAGCGCTGAGGCGAAGAGGCCACGGCCGTCATTGCCGCCATGGGCAGCTTCGATCAGGTTTTCCGGGTGCGGCATCATGCCGAGAACGTTGCCCTTGGCGTTGATGACGCCGGCAATGTCGTTCAGCGAGCCGTTCGGATTGGTGCCATCTGCATAACGGAAAACGACCTGACCGTTGTCTTCGACGGACTTAAGCTCATCCGTATCGAGGAAATAGTTGCCATCGTGGTGGGCGACTGGGCAGCGCAGAACCTGGCCCTTGTCATAGGCGCGGGTGAATTCGGTGTCGTTGTTGACGACTTCGAGTTTCACTTCGCGGCAGACGAATTTCAGCGAGGCGTTGCGCATCAGCGCGCCCGGCAGCATGCCCGCTTCGACCAAAATCTGGAAGCCGTTGCAGACGCCGAGAACCTTGACGCCCTGCTCAGCCTTTTCGCGAATGGCCTGCATGACCGGCATGCGTGCAGCAATTGCGCCGCAACGCAGATAGTCGCCATAGGAAAAGCCGCCCGGAATGACGATCAGGTCGACATCCGGGATAGTCGTCTCCGTCTGCCAGATGGTGACGGGCGCCTTGCCGGAGATTTTCGTGAGTGCCGCGATCATGTCGCGATCGCGGTTGAGGCCGGGAAGTTGGACGACAGCAGATTTCATGGTCGGCGGCTCCTGCGGCTTAGAGAATGGCGATAGAATAGTTTTCGATAACCGTATTGGCCAGGAGCTTTTCGCACATCGCCTTCAGGTCGGTCTCGGCCTTGGCCTTGTCTGCACCTTCCAGTTCCAGGTCGAAGACCTTGCCCTGACGGACATGGCCGACGCCACCGAAACCGAGGCTGCCGAGCGCGCCTTCGATTGCCTTGCCCTGCGGATCGAGAACGCCGTTCTTCAGCGTAACAGTCACCCGTGCCTTGATCACCTGATCTTCTCCTGATTTTACCTTGCTAGGCCGATATTAGTTCACGAGGCCGAAATTACTTTACCAGGACAGGGCCGGTGCCGCGGATCGGTTCGTTTTCATTGATGATGCCGAGACGGCGTGCCACTTCGGAATAGGCTTCCACGAGGCCGCCCATGTCGCGGCGGAACAGGTCCTTGTCCATTTTTTTCTGGGTCTCGATGTCCCACAGGCGGCAGCTATCGGGCGAAATCTCGTCCGCGAGGATGATGCGCATCATGTCGCCTTCGAACAGGCGGCCGCATTCGATCTTGAAGTCGACCAGCTGGATGCCGACGCCCAAGAACAGGCCGGACAGGAAGTCGTTGACACGGATCGCCAGTGCCATGATGTCGTCAAGCTCGGCAGGGTTGGCCCAGCCGAAGGCCGTGATGTGCTCTTCGGAGACCATCGGGTCTTCCAGCTCGTCGGACTTGTAGTAGAACTCGATGATGGAGCGCGGCAGAACCACGCCTTCATCGATGCCGAGTCGCTTCGACAGCGAGCCGGCGGCGACATTGCGCACGACGATCTCGAGCGGGATCATCTCGACTTCCTTGATCAACTGCTCGCGCATGTTGAGGCGGCGGATGAAGTGTGTGGGAATGCCGATCTTGTTCAGATGCGTGAAGACATATTCACAAATCCGGTTGTTCAACACACCTTTGCCGTCGATGACTTCGTGTTTTTTCTTGTTGAAGGCAGTCGCATCGTCCTTGAAGAACTGGATAAGCGTGCCTGGCTCCGGACCTTCGTAGAGGATCTTGGCCTTGCCTTCGTAAATACGGCGGCGACGGTTCATAATGGCAGGTCTCTTGGTTCACGCCGATTCTGGTGGCGTTGCGTTTCTGTCTTTGAGCGGTCCCATAAAGGAAAAGAGTGCATTCTACAATGCGGCTCGCATATCTTCCCTTCAATTCTTGTGTCGGGCGGAAGAATGTTGCCCGGCCGAAAATCGACCGGCTTCAGCGGCTGGCCGCGATGGTCAGGGCTCGTTCACCTTGAGGCGGCTCAGGAACTGGGCAAATACCATGCCACCCTCGGGCCAGGGGCCATGGCCAGACTCGGCGTTGATATGGCCGGACATGCCTGCATCCACCAACATCGCACCCCAGGCGGCGGCAATATCGTCGGCATGTTCGTAGGATCCGAAGGGATCGTTGCGGCTGGCAATTGTGATTGCCGGAAACGGCAAGGGATCGCGCGGATAGGGACCGAAGGTCATCAGATGTTTCGGCCTGATATCGGGATTGGCGACATCCGGTGGCGCCACCAGAAGCGCGCCTGCAACCTTCTTGCCGATTTCCGGAAGGGCGTGGATGACGGTCGGCACACCCAGCGAATGGGCGACGATGACAACGGGCTTGGTCGAGGCGTTGACCTCTTCCACCAGCCGCGCGATCCAGTCTTCCTTCACCGGTTTTGACCATTCAGCCTGCTCGACGCGGCGCGCTGTCGAAAGCTTGCGCTCCCAGCGGGTCTGCCAGTGGTCAGGACCGGAATTGGTGTAACCCGGTACGATGAGAATATCTGCTTCTGAAACTTTCATGGGCCCATATCTGTGGTTTCATGCCGTCGCGATCAAGGTCGCGACGGCATTAACTTCGGGAGCCTCGCCTCAGGCGTTGCCGAAGACGCGGGCGAAGATCGTGTCGACATGCTTGGTGTGGTAACCGAGGTCGAATTTTTCGCGGATGACGCTTTCGGGAAGGGCGGCGCGCACTTCCTCGTCGCCCAGCAGTTCCTCAAGGAAATCCGCACCCTGTTCCCAGACCCTCATGGCATTGCGCTGCACCAGACGGTAGGCGTCCTCGCGGGAAACGCCGGCCTGCGTCAGCGCCAGAAGAACGCGCTGCGAGTGCACGAGGCCGCGGAACTTGTTCATGTTCTTCAGCATGTTGTCGGGATAGATCACCAGCTTTTCGATGACGCCGGCAAGGCGGTTCAGCGCAAAATCGAGGGTGACTGTGGTGTCGGGGCCGATGGCGCGCTCCACGGAGGAGTGGCTGATGTCACGCTCATGCCAGAGCGCCACGTTTTCAAGCGCGGGAACGACCGACATGCGCACCAGGCGGGCAAGGCCCGTGAGGTTTTCGGTGAGAACCGGGTTACGCTTGTGCGGCATCGCCGACGAACCCTTCTGGCCGGGAGAGAAGAACTCTTCCGCTTCCAGAACCTCGGTGCGCTGCATGTGGCGGATTTCGATGGCGACGTTTTCGATCGACGAGGCGATGACGCCGAGGATGGCGAAGAACATGGCGTGGCGGTCACGCGGGATGACCTGCGTGGAGACCGGCTCGGGCACGAGGCCGAGCTTTGCGCAGACATGTTCCTCGACGCGCGGATCGATATTGGCGAAGGTGCCGACAGCACCGGAGATCGCGCCCGTGGCGATTTCCGCGCGCGCATTGACGAGACGCTCGCGGTTGCGATGCATCTCGGCGTAGAAGCGGGCGAAGGTCAGGCCCATCGTGGTCGGCTCGGCGTGGATGCCGTGGCTGCGGCCGATGCGTACCGTGTTCTTGTGTTCGAAAGCGCGGGTCTTGAGCGCCGCCAGCACGCGGTCCATATCGGCCAGCAGCAGATCGGCGGCGCGGACGAGCTGGATGTTGAGGGTTGTGTCAAGCACGTCGGACGAGGTCATGCCCTGGTGGATGAAGCGGCTGTCGGGACCGACGAATTCCGCAAGGTGGGTGAGGAAGGCGATGACGTCGTGTTTGGTGACGGCCTCGATCTCGTCGATGCGGGCGACGTCGAAAGTCGCGCTGCCGCCTTTTTCCCAGATGGTCTGTGCGGCCGATTTCGGAATGACGCCGAGCTCGGCCAGCGCGTCACAGGCATGCGCCTCGATCTCGAACCAGATGCGGAATTTTGTTTCCGGCGACCAGATGGCGACCATTTCCGGCCGGGAGTAACGAGGGATCATGGCAATGACTTTCTTTGTGGAGGAATTTTGCTGCCCGTTTAGCAAAGTGTTCCGCGAATCTCAATCTATCAAGCCTGCGCATCGGCTCGATGCGTACATTCAAAATGCTAGAGCGTCCGGTGTACGTCCGAACGGACGCGTGGCGCTCTGTGCGCACGGCGGCAAAGGATGGCGCCTGCCAGCGCAAGCGGAATGGCGGCAAACGGAAAATAGAGGCCGAGGCCGAGAATGCAGAACTGGTAGATCGCGCCAAGCGAGGTGAAAAATTGCTGGAAAAACCAGATGCGGGAAAATGCCGGCGCATGCCATTGCGCATAAAAGATGCGGTACTGCAGCGCGAAAAATGCCGCCGCGACCGCGATCGTGAAAAAAGCGATGGCAAGGCAGCTTGCCGCAAAACGCAGCGGCAGGCTGGTGGATGCGGGCAGGAAGCGCAAGGCAACCATGGCCAGCGGCCAGCCCAGGAGACCGCCGAAGAAGAACAGCACGGCGATATCGGCGGCATGGTCGGTTTCCAGCCGGTTGCGGAGATAGAGGCCGAGGGTAGCGGTGGCTGCCGAGATGGCGGCCCAGACAAGCGGAGCGAGGAGCGAAAACAGCGCTGCCGGGATGACGTCGTGGAAATTCCGCCTGTCGCTGTTCATCAAAGCCCCCACCCAAACGCCCTGCCGTCCCGTCTCCGGTGTATCCGGCTGCTGTGGCGGGTCAGGACCGGGCTGCTTCCGACACCGAGCGCAACAACGAAACCGTCTTGCGATAGTCTGCGACACCATCGCCCTTGAAGACGGCCGAACCGGCCACCAGTGCGTTGGCACCGACTGCGACGATGGCGCCGGCTGTCTCCGCCGTCACGCCGCCGTCCACTTCAAGTTCGATCGGCCGGTCGCCGATCATGGCCTTTGCCGCACGGATCTTGTCGAGCATGGCCGGAATGAATTTCTGTCCGCCGAAACCGGGATTGACGCTCATGATCAGCACGAGATCGACATCGTCAAGCACGTTTTCGATGACCGAAAGCGGCGTGGCGGGGTTGAGCGTCACGCCGGCCTTCCTGCCGAGCGTGCGGATGGTCTGGAGTGAGCGATGGAGATGCGGGCCTGCCTCCGCATGGACGGTAATGCCGTCGCAGCCGGCCTTGGCGAAGGCTTCGAGGTAGGGATCGACGGGGGCAATCATCAGGTGGCAGTCGAAAAAGGCATTGCTGTGCGGGCGGAGCGCCTTGATGACGTCAGGACCGAAGGAGATGTTTGGCACGAAATGGCCGTCCATGACATCGAGGTGGATCCAGTCTGCGCCCGCTTCCGTCACATCGGCGACTTCCTGTCCCAGCTTGGCGAAATTGGACGCCAGAATGGACGGTGCAATCCGGATGGGCAGGGACATGGGGCAAACTCCTCTCGACGCGTTGCGTAAGCTGCCTTTAGCATCAAGTATCAGGGTTTGAAACGGCTTGTCGCGCGGTTGCCGCCGGTTTTCAGCCGCAGCTTACTGAATTTCCAGCGATACCGGCTTCACCTATTGTCTTTCGGCCTTGTCCGCCTGTTCGAAACGCTGGCCGTTCCAGCGCTGCAGGCGATAGGGATTGTCTGCAAGTTCATGCGAAGGGTTGAAAGCGATATCGCCTAGCACGGTTTTGAAGACGGTACCGTTCGCCAGTATCTCCGGTGCGGGTTTCCCTTGGGATTGGGCTGCTTCGGCAAGCGCCGCAGTCAGTTCCGCAGCCGCATAGGAGGGCAGGACGTAACCTTCCGGCTCGATATTGGCGGCACGCAATTCGCCGGCGACGGCCTGTGCCGAAGGCAATGTGTCATAGGCCGGGCGCGTGACCGCTAGCACATTTGCCGCAAGTGGCACGGGGTTGTTTGCCGCATTCATGGCGTCGCCGCTCATGATGGTGAGCGGAATGTTTTCGGAGCCGGCGTCTCTGGCGACAATCGCCACGTCGTTGCGTTCCGCGCCGATGAAGACATGGGTGATGCCGGTGCGCCCCAGCCGGCGCACAAGCGCCACCTGTTGCTCCTGTGCCGGGCGCAGCGTGTCGGTGAGTGTCGGTTTCAGCCCGTTCTCCTCCAGCGCCGAACGGATGCGATCTACCAGATCGCGACTGAAGATCGTGCCATCATCCACGAGCCCAATGGAATGTCCCTTCCAGTCGCGCAGGATGATTTCTGCAGCCCGGTCCGATTCGGCCTTGTCCGATGGCGCTAGGCGGAAAAGCGGCCAGCTATATTTCAGAGCGTCTTCCATCAGGATCGGGGCACGGCTGGAAAGCGTGATTGCTGGAATGGCGGCTGACTTCAGAGGCGGCAGAACGCCCTGAAGTGTTTCCGTGCACAAAAAACCGATTGCCGCGCTGACCTTCGCGGCCACGAGACCATCGGCAATCGCGCCGCCGCTGCCGTCTTCGCAGCTTTCATGGATTTCGACGACATCTAGCCCGAGCTTGGCGGCTGCGGCCTTCGCGCCCTGCCTGACCTGTTGCCCCAGCAGTTCGTATGGGCCGTTCTGTGGGGCAACGATGCCGATCGACGCCGCGCATGCTGAGCCCGCAAAGGCAAAACCGGCGATGATCGTTAGCAGGCGAAGTGAAAGCATGACGTGCGCGAAATCCTGTTGTCCCGGTTTGATGTTTATCGGCAACAACTGGTTTTCCAAAGGAAAAATCGCTGATACCCATCATAATCGCACATCATCGTTCACTGCACGGCCGTTTTGATCGCAACTCATCCAATTTGAAACAACAGCCTGCAATTGCGCGTTATGGTTGTATATATTCAATGTGATCGCGCGCGATTGTTTTTTGCCGAGATTCATCTTTTTTAAGGTCGGCAATTCACTCTGTAATTTCATAAGAGCGGAAGTACTGCTCGTCATGGTTTAGAGCATTTTTACTTTATAAAACTGTAACATGCAGTGCGTATAAGCACAGTTTTATAAGGGCGGGTTTGCGATTTTGCCTTTTATAGTGCACCCCAATAAAATGCACATTTTATTTCCACCAATCTAATTTATTGATATAAAAAGAGAATATACATATTTCCCTGCGCTTTATTTGTGCTTTGCCATGTTTTTTTCGCATTTGCGAGAAGATCTGCTTGACGAAAAGTAAATGGTTAGATTAGATATAGGTGTTTCAGGGGACGACTGAAATTGGCTGTAACAAGCCTCGGAAGTGTTCCGAACTTAAGCACTGCCAAACTATATTACATTCTATATTCTATTATTTTCATTACGTATAAACCGCTTCGGGCAACCGGGGCGGTTTTTTATGTGATGCTAATTTAAGCAATTTTAAATTGCATTCAAAACGCTTCCCGAAAAGATATTCTTCCAGCATTGGGTTTTCCGAAAGCAAATCGCGCAGGAGCGTCGCGTCTGTCGAAGGCGAGGCCTGTTTGTAGTAAAGCTCAAGACGCCGTTGAGTGCCGCGAAAAGCCCACGCCGGTCAGCGCTGATGCCGCTTCCGTCCGCTAGCGGCTTTGTTTTGTCAGAGCAGCCAGCGCGTCTTTTGCAAAGGCAGAGATGGGTTCGGGAAGGTTATCGGGGTCGAACCAGCCGATATCGGAAAGCTTGTCCGGTTCTGTCAGTACCGGCTCACCCTGCGTGTCGCGGGTGACGAAGATCAGCGAGACCCAATGGTGCCGGTCTGCGACATTGATATATTCGCTATGACAGAGAAATTCGACCTTGCCGATTGTCAGCCCGGTCTCTTCTTCAGCTTCTCGCCGTGCTGCGGCGAGGGATGATTCAAGGTGATCGACTTTGCCGCCCGGAATATTCCAGTATCCGGCTTCCGGCGCTTTCAAGCGCCGGCATAAAAGCAGGCGGCCATGACGCAATATGGCAAGCCCAACGCCGACGCCTGGAAAATCTTGTCCTGGCTTGATCGTCGGCGTCATGCGTATTGTTTCCTGCGTCAGGCCGTCGGGGCTCAGCCCTTGGCGTTGGCCACGATCAGCATGAAAGCGGGAATGTCATCGCCGAAACCAACAGGCGTCGGACCATCGTCATGGTCACGGTAATGGCGGCGACGGTCGCGGTTGTCGTCATTGGCGTGCAGCGGGTTCAGGTTGCGGCTGTTGCGCTCGGAATTGCGCGGGGTCTTTTCCGGTCTGCGTTCTGCCTTCACCTTGTCTTCTCCGTGAGCCGCGATGTCCGTATCCACAGTGGTGGATTGTGCACCCTGATTGATGTTTTCTACCGGCGATGCAGGTGCATCGCGACGGTTTCTGTCGCGGCCTCTGCCGCCACGTTCCTTGGTGCCCCGGCGGCCGGTATTGCTTTCAAAGCTTTCCATGGGCGCGGGGAGGGAGGACAGGTCACCGTTCAGCCATTCGACCTTCTCGGTGATCAGCTTTTCGATCGCGTCGAGATATTTCGCATCGCTCTTGGTGACGAGTGTGAAGGCCTTGCCCGAACGGCCAGCACGACCGGTACGGCCAATGCGGTGGACATAGTCTTCGGCATGAATGGGAACGTCGAAGTTGAAGACGTGGCTGACATCGGGAATATCAAGACCGCGGGCTGCAACGTCGGAAGCGACCAGCAGCGTCAGCTGACCGTCCCGGAAGTTCTGCAGCATGGTCGTGCGCGAACGCTGGTCCATGTCGCCATGCAGCGCGCCGACGGAAAAGCCGTGACGATCCAGCGAACGGAAGAGGTCGGCAACGTCCTTTTTGCGATTGCAGAAAATGATCGCGTTCTTGAGTTCGGCTTCTTCGGCACGGACGAGATCGCGCAGGACAGCGCGCTTCTCATAGTCCTTGTTGTGCGAAGCGACGATGCGCTGGGTAACGGTCTTTGCCGTGGAGGAGGGCTTGGCAACCTCGATACGGGTCGGGTTCTGCAGGAACCTGTCGGCAAGCTTCTGAATTTCCGGCGGCATGGTGGCCGAGAAGAACAGGGTTTGCCGGGTAAAGGGAATCATCTTGGCGATGCGTTCGATATCGGGAATGAAGCCCATATCCAGCATGCGATCGGCTTCATCGATCACGAGGATTTCAACGCCGGTCATCAGGAGCTTGCCGCGCTCGCAATGGTCGAGAAGGCGGCCGGGCGTGCAGATGAGAACATCGGCGCCGCGCTCAAGCTTGCGGTCCTGATCTTCAAAAGAAACGCCACCAATCAGAAGGGCGACGTTCAGCTTGTGATTCTTGCCGTATTTCTCGAAGTTTTCGGCTACCTGAGCCGCCAGTTCGCGGGTCGGCTCGAGGATCAGCGTGCGCGGCATTCTGGCGCGTGCGCGGCCTTTTTCCAGCAGTGTGAGCATCGGCAGAACGAAGGATGCGGTTTTCCCCGTGCCGGTCTGTGCGATACCGCAGATATCACGCTTTTCGAGAGCGGGCGGAATTGCGCCAGCCTGAATTGGTGTCGGCGTCGTGTAGCCGGCATCTGCAATAGCGGAAAGAACTTTTTGGCTCAGGCCAAGATCAGAGAATGTTGTCAAAGGAAGAACTTTTTCCGTTCTGGTTCGGTAAGAATACCTGCGTGCCGCTGCGACACTTGCAAAGACTTGGCGCGGGGATATGCCCAAATTGCCAGAAAGTCAAGGAAACAACCGGAAATGCGCGCGAAACGGCGAGACGTTGGCGAGGCTTTTGAGCCTTGGACGCGGTTTCGGGCGATTTATCGCAAAAAGGGCGAAAAAAGCGTTAAAATCGGACTGCTATTTGAGATAGGTTTTAAGCTCGGCCCCGGCGACCAGAAACCGCATCGGATCAACAGGCGTGTCGTTGCGGCGGACCTCGTAATGTACGTGCGGACCGGTGGAGCGGCCGGTGCTGCCAGCACGGCCAACGATGTCGCCGGCCTCCACCTTGTCGCCGGCTTTGACCAGAATGGTGGAGAGATGGCCGTATCGCGTCGATACGCCTTGGCCGTGATCGATCTCGACCATATTGCCGTAGCCGCCGGAATTTTCAGCAACCGTCACCTTTCCAGCGCCCGTCGCCTTGACGTCGGCGCCTGTTTCGGCGCGAAAATCGATGCCGGTATGTAAGGCAGGCCGTCCAAGGAAAGGGTCGAGCCGGTTTCCGAATCGGCTGGTGATCGCCCTGCCGGGGGCCGGATTGCCAAAGGGCAGGGCGGTTGCGGTTTCCTTCACGATATCCAGCCGGTTGAGCGCATTGTCTAGATTGGTCAGAGACATATTGAAGGGATCGGTTTCATTCCCCTGCGGGTCCGCATAGGGGCCGCCGACACCGTCCGTGCCACTTTCGTCGATTTTCAGACCCGCCTGCCGGATGATATCCTGCATCGCGCTCGCCTTGTCTTCGGCGTCGCTGGTCAGTCTGGCTATCCGTGATATCTGCTGGCGTTCGATATCCTTCAGCGACAGCGTGACCTTGGAAAACACGCGGTCGGCGCGGTCGGAAGGCGTTTCGCCGTTTTCGGGCACATAGGACGCCCGCTTGTCGGTTCCGGCTGCCTTTTCCGGCTGCGATGGGCGGGGCGCCATCAGATTTTCTATGGCTGAGAGGCCACCTGTCAGATCGGCGCGTTTTTCGGGTGCCATCGCGTTCGAGAGCGAGGAGGGCGCGGTTGGAATGGGGGCCGTGGCCGTGGAGGCGGCGATGCCGGAATTTTCCGCGCGCTCCAGCAATTCGCTCATGCGCCCGTGTCTGGACGTGAGTGCCGCCTGCTGTTGCAGCAGTTTTTCCACTTTCTTTTCAACCACCTGCTGGTCGAGCAATTGTCTTGAGGTAACGCGGTCCACCTGCGCCCTCAGCGCGGCGATACGGTCTTCGTAATCGTGCTGCATGCGGGTCTGGCGCGCCATGGTCGCGCCGATCAGGTCGTCACGCAGGATGAGATAGCCGGTGGCGCCCAGATAACCGAGCGAGAAAAGGCCGATCGTGCAGCCGGCAAGCGCCGTCATCCAAGGCCGGATCGTCATGTGCCGGACCTTGTCACCACTTGCCAGCACCAGAACGTGCTGCTGCCGCTTTTTGCCGAATACCCGGTTTTCCGCTGTATCAGTCAAAATCTCTCTCCGGACTGGCCGATTTCTCACAGGAAATCATACTTCGTTAAGGTTAACGAAGTTTTGCACCATGCGCCGGGCTGCGGGCGTCAGCTGCTGTTGCTCACAGCGGTGAGGGAGCGGTAAAAGGATGGCGTCAACCCGGCTTCGGCGCGGGCGAGGTCGTTGAAGGGCGGTTTCAGCGGTCCCCGGAAATTGGCACGTACCAGTTGCCTGAAGGTTGCTGCCGGGTCCTTCTTTTCGCGGGCGCACAGGAAGCGAAACCATTTGGCGCCGATGGCGACATGGCCCTTTTCGTCATTGTAGATGACATCGAGAACGGCGGCGCTTTCAAGGTCTCCGGTTTCGCGCATCTTCGCCTGCAGGGAGGGCGTCACGTCCAGTCCGCGCGCCTCGAGGATGAGCGGCACGACTGCGAGCCGCGCGGTGAGGTCGTTGCGGGTTGAATTCGCCGCCTGCCAGAGCCCGTCATGGGCTGGCAGATCGCCGTAATCCGCGCCGAGGTTTCGCAGCCTTTCCCGCACCAGCCGGAAATGTTTCGCCTCCTCGAAGGCAACCTGCATCCAGCCGTTGAAAAAGGAATGCGGCACCGGCTCGCTGGCATAACGGGCGACGATGTCGAGCGCGAGGTCAACGGCGTTCAGCTCGATATGGGCGATGGCGTGCAGCAGCGCTATGCGACCCTTGACGCTGTGGAGGGAGCGGCGCTCCACGGCGGTCGGCGGAACGAGTTCCGGTTTATCCGGCCTGCCCGGACGTTCGGGCAGGGGTGGATCTAGGGGGGAGCGCAGCGACAGGCGGCGCTCGAACCATCGTGTCGCCGTTTCCTGCGCCAGTGCGGTTTTTCTGTCGAGATCGGCGCAGGCAATCGCCTCGGTGGCGCCGCCGCGCAGCGAGATGATCCTGAAGGTGGGCGTCACGACAGGGGCGTCTCTCAGAGCTTCCGTGCGGCGTCGAGAACGGCCTGTGCGTGGCCCGGAACCTTCACCTTGTTCCAGATTTCCGCGATCGTACCGTCAGGTGCTACGAGGACGGTGGTGCGTTCGACACCCATGTATTTTTTGCCATACATGCTTTTTTCCTTCCAGACGCCGTAGGCCTCGAGCGCCTTCCGTTCCTCGTCGGCGGCCAGCATCACCGAAAGCTTGTGCTTTGCAGCAAACTTGTCGTGGCTTTTGACGCTATCAGGGGAAATGCCGATGACGACAGTATTGGCGGCCTCGAATTCCGCGCCAAGGGCACTGAAATCTATCGCTTCGGCGGTGCAGCCGGATGTGTCGTCCTTCGGGTAGAAATAGAGAACGACCGCCTTGCCTCGCAGGCCGGACAATGTCACCGTTCCTTCACCGTTGCGGGGCAAAGTAAAATCCGGGGCAGGGCTGCCAATCGTCAGTTCTGTCATAATCATCTTTCTTTCGCCGGGATGTTGAGTGAAAGTCGCCACATTCGATATATAGCGAAACCGGGCGTCGTCCAGTGTTGAGGCGAAACAAAAGCTATTCAGGGGCAAACACGGGCGTATGGCTGAAGTAAGGGGTGAAAAGGTCAAGTTCAGCAAGCGCGATATCGTTGCGCTGCATGATCTTCCTTCGGCGCAGGCCGAAGATCCTCTCATCGTGCATTGCCCGGCGCCGCGCTCCATGGCGCGTGCTCTCATCAAGATTTTCGCTGCTCTTTTCGTACTGGCCTTCCTGTCCATCGGCGGCATCATTGTCTCCGTCGAAACCGGATCGATCGACAATGCCCTTTCCAGCCAGGCGCAGCAGGCGCTCGAACGGGCGCTCGGACCCCACTACAGCGCGCGAATCGGTTCTTCGGCCATCAGGTTCTCGACCGGGCTGCGGCTTGCGCTGGTGGCCGAGGATGTGGATATCGTCGAGAAGGAATCCGGCCAGCATTTGAGCCGGGCAAGGGCTATCGGCATGGCGCTCGATCCGCTAGCGCTTTTGACCGGACGCGTCTCCGTGCAAAGCCTCGAGGCCGACGGGATGGAACTCGATACGGCCCTTTTGCCCAAGGGTAACGGTTTCGATCTCGCCAGCATCCGGCTGGACGCGGTGCCGCAGCAGTTGCAGGCGGCGTTTTCCCAGCTGGACAAATTGGCGCAGGCGTTTTTAAGCAGCGGAACCGAGGAAATCGATATTTCCAGCGTTTCGATCCACTTGCCACCGAGCGAAGCCGGCAAGCCACGCGTCGTTGAAGTGCGTGAACTTTCGTTGACCCCTGACCAGCAGGGCGGATATTCGCTTGAGGGTGAAACGCTGTTTAACGGCGAAATCGCCAGCCTGTCGCTAAAGACATCGGGATCAGGCGGTGTGATCGACGGTTTCGACGCGCGCATCGACGGTTTCGACATCGGTCCTTTTCTGGAAAAATTCGATCCTGAAGGCAATCTTCATGAGGGGCTGAACGTCAAGACCGGTGTCAGCATCCTCGCCCGGCGTTCCATGCCCGGACATGAGCCGCGGCTGGAAATCTCGCTCGGCATGGGCAATGGAATGCTTCTTATCGGCGGCGAGGCTCAGCCCTTCACGGCCGGCACCGTCAATGCGCGCTACGATTTTCAGAAAAGCAGTCTTGTTATTGGGAATTCGCGGATCGACCTTGGGCGAACGGCTATTCCGGTCACTGGGGAAATCACGGATACCCAAGAGGGCTTCGGTCTTTCGCTGCGGATCGACAATGCGGTTGCCTCGGCCGAAGCCTCTGGCGAAGACCCCGTTCCTTTCAGCTTGAAGGCGGACGGGCAATTCAATGTCGCGACCAGGCAGCTCGAGGTACCCTCGCTATACGTTACCGGCCCGCTTGGAGACATGGCAGGCTCGCTGAAAATCCGCTTCGGCCAGGGCTCGCCTGAAATCAGTTTCGCCGGACAGATTCCCAAGATGGAGGCCACGGCGGTCAAGCAGCTCTGGCCGTTCTGGATGGCGCACAAGCCGCGCGAGTGGGTGGTGTCCAATCTTTATGGCGGCACGGTCACGAACGGCTCGATTGCGATCTTCATTCCGCAGGGACGGATGTGCGGTCCCGGTTGCCCGCTGGTGCTGGGCGAGAGCGAAATGCAGATCCGCTTCGATATCGACGGTACGCGTCTCAATACCACCGGCGACATTCCTCCGCTGCGCGACGTTGATGCGCATTTCAATCTCGTCGGCGGCCGGATGAATGTCGATCTCAAGAACGCGACATCCTATTTCGCCTCCAATCGGTCGCTTGCGCTGGAGGACAGCCGGTTCTCCATGTCCGACGTCTATGCAAAGCCCCTGCTTGGGAATCTCGAGTTGAACGTTTCGGGCTCGGCCGATGCCGTGGCGGAGCTTGCGACGCTGAAGCCTATCAATGCGCTCAAGGATACGCAGTTCAAGCCGGATGACTTCACGGGCGACGTGACGGCGAATGCAAAGCTGACCGTCGGCATGCTTTCCAGCCAAAATCCGCCGCCGCCGGTGTGGACGGCCGATCTCGATCTGAAGAACCTGTCGCTGACAAAGCCGTTTGCCGGCCGCAAGGTGACCGCGCTTGACGGTTTCATGTCCATCAACGACCGGCAGCTCAAGCTTGAAGGCAAGGGCCGGGTGGACGATGTGCCGATGTCTATCGAGATGACGGAGCCGGTGCGCAAGAATAGCGACGTTGCTCCAACGCTGTCGCTGAAAGCAACCCTGAACGAGACGCAGGTCGCCAAGCTTGCACCGGAGCTTTCCACGGTCCTTGGCGGCACGACCGTTGTGGAAATCGATGGCGCGGATACGAAAAGTCAGGAGATACAGCTCGATCTGGCGAAGGCGTCTATCATTCTGCCGGGGCTTGGATGGAGCAAGGGCGTCGGTATTCCGGCAAAAGCGACCTTTACCCTGGAAACCAGCGATGGCCGCACGACGATCAGTGATTTCTCCCTAACCGGGGACGGCTTCGGCGCGGCCGGAGATGTCACCTTCACCAAGAACGGGCTGATTTCCGCCGATCTCAGCCGCGTGCAATTGTCACCTTCCGACAATTACGCCGTCGCCGTCACTGCCTCCAAAAACGGATACAGCATCAACGCTTCGGGAAAATCTGCCGATCTCCGGCCTTTCCTCTCAAAGCTTCGCAGTTCCTCGGGGGCAGGTGACGGCACATCGCGTTCGCAGCCGTCCCTTGCCATCAAGGCGCAACTCGACAAGGTCTACGGCTTCAATGACGAGATCCTTTCCAATGTCAGTGCCGATGTCAGTGTGCGTGACGGCAAGGTCCGTTCGGTTGATTTTCGCGGCGTCACCGGCAGGGGGCAGGCGGTTGTGGCGCAGACGACCAATCGCGGCGCGACGGGAACCGTGACGCTTACCAGCAGCGATGCCGGTTCTCTTGCCCGTTTCACCAATATCTACACCCGCATTCGCGGTGGTCTTCTCAATCTCGCACTCTCGACCGTCAACGGCAGCGACTGGAGCGGTTCGCTCGATCTGCGCAATTTCGCCGTTGTCAACGAAGCGAAGCTTCAGGATATCGTCGCCACGCCGACGGGCGATGACGGCCGGAGCCTCAACACGGCGGTCCGCCGCAATATCGATGTCAGCTCGGAGAAATTCCAGCGCGGTTTTGCCCGGCTCGTCTACGTCAACGGCTCGGTTGCGGTGGAAAACGGCGTGGTGCGCGGCGAACAGATCGGTGCGACCTTCCAGGGCCTGCTGAAAGACCAGAACGGCCGTATGGACATGACAGGCACCTTCATGCCCGCCTATGGCCTGAACCGGCTGTTCGGCGAGTTGCCTTTCATCGGCATCTTCCTCGGCAACGGCCGAGACCGCGGTCTGCTCGGCATTACCTTCAAGCTTTCCGGCCAGACGGACCAGCCGAAGCTGACTATAAACCCGCTGTCGCTGATAGCGCCTGGCGTCTTCAGGCAGATTTTCGAGTTTCAATAAAAAGGGCCGCTTCCGCGGCCCTTCATCTGATGATTTGCGCGGGTGTTACGCCGGGCGAACGAGAACGTGCTTCTTCTTGCCAACCGAAAGCTTGATGATGCCATCGCCGGTGATCTCGGCGGAACCGATCATCTGGCGATCGTCGGATACGCCCTTGTCGTTGATCTTTACCGCGCCGCCCTGAACGTGACGGCGGGCTTCGCCATTCGAGCCGGCAAGGCCGGCGCGGACGATGAGCGACAGGACGCCGACGCCAGCATCGAGTTCGGATGCCGGAACCTCGATGGAGGGCAGGTTTTCAGCAAGCGCGCCTTCCTCGAAAGTCTTGCGCGCCGTCTCGGCAGCTTCTTCGGCAGCGGCACGGCCATGCAGAATGGCCGTCACTTCCGTTGCAAGGATTTTCTTCGCCTCGTTGATCTCAGATCCGCCAAGGGCGGCGATGCGTGCGATCTCATCCATCGGCAGCGTGGTGAAGAGCTTTGCGAAGCGAACCACGTCCGCGTCTTCCGTATTGCGCCAGTATTGCCAGAAATCATAGACCGGCAGCAGGTCCTTGTTGAGCCAGACGGCACCGGACGCGGACTTGCCCATCTTCGCACCCGAAGAGGTGGTCAAAAGCGGGGAGGTCAGCGCATAGAGCTGCGGTGTCCCCATGCGGTGACCGAGATCGATGCCGTTGATGATGTTGCCCCACTGGTCAGAGCCGCCCATCTGCAGGCGGCAGCCGGTACGCTGGTTCAGCTCCACGAAATCGTAGGCCTGGAGGATCATGTAATTGAATTCGAGGAAGGACAGCGACTGCTCGCGGTCGAGGCGCGTCTTCACGCTGTCGAAGGAAAGCATGCGGTTGACCGAGAAGTGGCGGCCGACGTCGCGCAGGAATTCGAGGTAGTTGAGCCCACGCAGCCAGTCGGCATTGTTGATCATCAGTGCCGGATTTTCCGCGCGATCGTAATCGAGGTAGTTGGCGAAGACGTGCTTGAGCGAGGTGATGTTGTCCTCGATCATGTCGATCGTCATCAGCTTGCGGGCCTCCTCCTTGAAGGAGGGATCGCCGACCATGCCGGTGCCGCCGCCCATCAGCGAAATCGGCTGGTGACCGGTCTTCTGCATCCAGTGCAGCATCATGATCTGGGTGAGGTGGCCGACATGCAGGCTGGAGGCCGTCGGGTCATAGCCGATATAGGCGGTCACGGTTTCCTTGGCGAACAGTTCGTCGAGACCCGACTCGTCGGAGATCTGGTGAATGAAGCCGCGCTCATCGAGCGTGCGGAGGAAATCGGACTTGAACCTGGACATAACCTTTTTCTTTCTGGTTGGACCTTTGCCGTCATTGTCTGTCAATGAACGCGGGGGGCTTTACCATTGTTTTTTGAAAAGTGCACCCGTTTCGGCCATGAATAACGGCGATTCATCTCCGCATGATTCGATATTGAAAGGGAGCAGCGCGTGGGCGAGGTCAAAACGGCAATCGGGCTGATGAGCGGGACATCGATGGACGGCATCGATATCGCCCTGTTGCGCACGGATGGCGAAAACGTGGTCCGGCATGGGCCGAGCGGTTATTTCCCCTATGATCCGGGCCTGCGCGCCACGTGGCAGAAGGCGCTGGTTACGGCCAAAGCCATTCGCGAACGGCGCGAGCGTCCGGGTGACCTCGCGGATGCGGAACGCAAGCTGACGCTTGCCCATGCGGCGGCAGTCAAATCCTTCCTCCACCGCCACCGGCTTGAAGCCAGCGATATAGACGTGATCGGTTTTCATGGCCAGACGGTACTGCATCGGCCGGATGAGGCGTTGACCGTGCAGATCGGCGACGGCGCGCTTCTGGCCGAGGAAACCGGTGTCGATGTGGTTTACGACATGCGTGCCAACGACATGGTGCATGGCGGGCAGGGCGCACCGCTCATTCCTGCGTACCACATGGCGCTCTCCGCCAATCTGCCTGAAGGCTTCGAAACGCCCGCCGTCTTCGTCAATATCGGCGGCATATCCAATCTCACCTATATCGGCGAGGCAGGGCGGCTTGCGGCTTTCGACAGCGGTCCCGGCAATATGCTGATCGACCAGTGGATCGAGGCCCATACGGGCAAAGCCTTCGACAAGGGCGGCAGGACGGCGGCGGGCGGCAGCGTCGTTACCTCGCTCGTGACGCGCTACATGGAAAGCCCGTTCTTCTCGGCCAATATCCGCCGCTCGCTTGACCGCAGCGATTTCGTGCCGCCGCAAAAGGGCGAGGTTTCGCTGGCGGACGGCGCACGCACGCTGTCGCATCTGACGGGTGCCGCGATCCTCAAATCGGCGAGCTATCTGCCGGAAGCGGCTAAGACCTATGTGATCTGCGGCGGCGGGCGGCTCAATCCTGTTATCATGGAAGAGTTTGCGAGCCTTGCTGCCAAGCAGGGTGCGCGGGTAATCGCGGCGGAAGAGGCGGGGTTCGACGGCGGGGCGATGGAGGCGGAGGCCTGGGCCTATCTGGCGGTGCGATCGCTGAAGGGGCTGCCGCTAACCTATCCGGGGACGACCGGTGTGAATGAGCCGGTTACGGGTGGGGTTTTGGTCAGGGCGTAATAGACGACGGCGGGCCTGGCTCACCCCCCTCTGCCCTGCCGGGCATCTCCCCCACAAGGAGGGAGATTGGCCAGGCGCCTGCTCTCCGCCTGAGTCGCTACGTTAAAGATCGTCGGGAGGTGACCACGATTTGATCTCCCCACCTGTGGGGAGATGCCCGGCAGGGCAGAGGGGTGCAGCCAAGCCCGCCGTCGATCATCGTAGGTAGATCACACTGACCTAAGCTGCGCTCCTAAATCACCGAATGCGCTTCGCTGCCGGTTCCGGAACCAGTTCGCCATTCAGGCGGCGGTCGAGGTAGTCCTCACATTCGCTCATCAGCTCATCAACCTTGCCGTTGAAGAAGTGGTTGGCGCCGGGAAGGGTGCGGTGGGTGATGAGGATGCCCTTCTGGGTCTTCAGCTTTTCGACCAGACCGTTCACGTCCTTTTCAGGCGCGACCTTGTCGGCGTCGCCATTGATGATGAGGCCGGAAGACGGGCAGGGGGCGAGGAAAGAGAAGTCGTAGGTGTTGGGCTGCGGCGCAATCGACATGAAACCTTCGATTTCCGGACGGCGCATCAGAAGCTGCATGCCGATCCAGGCGCCGAAGGAATAACCGGCGACCCAGCAGCTTTTCGAATCGGGATGCAGGCTCTGCACCCAGTCGAGAGCGGATGCGGCATCGGAAAGCTCGCCGGCGCCATGGTCAAACTCGCCCTGGCTGCGGCCGATGGAGCGGAAGTTGAACCGGAGCGTCGTGAAACCGCGCTTCTGGAAAAGATAGAAGAGCTGATAAACGATCTGGTTGTTCATCGTGCCGCCGAACTGCGGGTGCGGATGAAGGATGATCGCTATCGGCGCGCTCTTTTCCTTGGAGGGTTGATAACGGCCTTCGAGGCGACCCGCAGGGCCGTTAAAAATGACTTCGGGCATTGGTACTCCGGTCGTGTTTTTTCATTCTCCAACCGCATTCTTCCGACGAGAAGACTTGACGAACTGTGTCATCTTTTCTAGAACGCAGTTTAGAATAATTCGAAACTTTGCGTGTGCTTAAGCACTCGGACCGTGTCATAAGGCAAGCGCAACTGTAATTTCAAGAAAAATGCGTTTTGGCGCATGGAAGATTGAGCGAAGCTTTTCCGCGATGACGGTTTTGACGCGCACATATATGGACTGGAACGCCACGGCGCCGCTTTTGCCTGCCGTGCGGGATGCTCTTGTCCGCGCTCTCGATATCACGGGTAATCCGTCCTCCGTACACCGGGAAGGGCGCGCAGCCCGTGCGGCCGTCGAGGCCGCGCGTCGTGACGTTGCTGTGGTCTGCGGCGCCCAGGCGTCGCATGTGACCTTTACGAGCGGTGCGACCGAAGCGGCCAATCTGGTGCTTTCGCCTGAATTCAAGATGGGGCGCGCTCCCGTACGCTATGGTCGTCTTTACGTTTCGGCGATCGAACACCCCGCTTTTCGTGAAGGAGGCCGGTTCGACAAGGCTGACGTTGCGGAAATTCCCGTTACGTCAGCGGGTGTCATCGATCTTGCGGCCCTTGAGGCGCTGCTGTCAGCGCACGACAAGTCCACTGGTCTGCCGATGGTCGCCTGCATGCTGGTCAATAATGAGACCGGCATTCTTCAGCCGGTGGCTGAAGCGGCGCGGCTTGCACATGCAGCTGGGGGATTGATGGTCGTCGATGCCGTACAGGCTGCCGGCCGCGTTCCGCTCGATATCAATGCATTGGATGCCGATTTCCTTGTGATCTCGTCCCATAAGCTTGGTGGTCCGAAGGGTGCGGGGGCGCTGGTGTCCCGCGGCGAGGTGATGATGCCAAAGCCGCTGATCCATGGTGGCGGTCAGGAAAAGGGACATCGTTCCGGTACTGAAAATACCCTGTCGGTCATCGGTTTCGGTGCCGCCGCCGCTATTGCTGCGCAAAACCTCGAGACCGAAGCGACGCGTCTTGCAGCACTGCGCGCAAGGCTGGAAGACGGCATGCGGGCAGTCGCGCCTGACGTGATCATCTACGGTGAGGATGTCGGCCGTGTCGGCAATACCACGTTTTTCACCTTGCCCGGTTTGAAGGCGGAAACGGGCCAGATTGCATTCGATATCGAAGGCATTGCGCTTTCGGCCGGTTCGGCCTGCTCGTCCGGCAAGGTGGGTGAAAGCCATGTGCTGACGGCGATGGGACGCGATCCCAAGCTTGGCGCACTCAGGATTTCCCTTGGTCATGCGACTGATGAGGCGGATATCGAGCACGCGCTCGCAGCCTTTACGAAAATTGCCGGGCGGCGCAGGCTGACCGGTCAGGCCGCTTAAAATGCGGCAAAGAATTGCGGAATAGCAATTTTCCGCTTGCCGGGATGTGTGAAAAGCGCCATCCCGCACTTACATGGGTATAAGCTCCGCCCCGTTTATACGGGCCCGGATTATTTGCCCGAAGATGGATGAAGGCGGCTATCCGCCTTGATACGTTGACAAGCCACCGGACCTTGGCTCCGGCGAGATTGGAGAACGACATGGCAGCGGTTCAGGAAACGATCGATCAGGTTCGCCAGATCGATGTGGACCAGTATAAATACGGCTTCGAAACCGAAATTGAAGTCGACAAGGCCCCGAAGGGCCTTTCGGAAGAGGTGATCCGCTTCATCTCGGCCAAGAAGCAGGAGCCGGAATGGATGCTGGAATGGCGTCTTGAGGCTTACAAGCGCTGGCTGACGATGGAAGAGCCGACATGGGCGCGCGTCAGCTACCCCAAGATCGACTTCAACGATCTCTATTATTATGCCGCACCGAAAAGCACGCCCGGCCCGAAGTCGCTGGACGAAGTCGATCCGGAGCTGCTGAAGGTTTACGAGAAGCTGGGCATTCCGCTGAAGGAACAGGAAATCCTGGCCGGCGTGGAAAATCGTCGTGTGGCCGTGGATGCCGTGTTCGACAGCGTCTCGGTTGTCACCACCTTCAAGGCGGAACTGGCAAAGGCCGGCGTGATCTTCATGTCGATCTCCGAAGCCGTGCGCGAGTATCCTGATCTGGTGAAGAAATATCTCGGCTCGGTCGTGCCGCAGACCGACAATTTTTACGCAACGCTGAACTCGGCCGTCTTTACCGATGGTTCCTTCGTGTTCGTGCCGAAGGGCGTGCGGTGCCCGATGGAGCTTTCCACCTATTTCCGCATCAACGAAAAGAACACCGGCCAGTTCGAGCGCACGCTGATCATCGCCGAAGAGGGCGCCTACGTCTCCTATCTGGAGGGCTGCACCGCGCCGCAGCGCGACGAGAACCAGCTTCACGCCGCCGTGGTGGAACTGGTGGCACTCGACGATGCCGAAATCAAATATTCCACCGTCCAGAACTGGTATCCGGGCGACAAGGACGGCAAGGGCGGCATCTACAACTTCGTGACCAAGCGCGGCGATTGCCGTGGCAACCGTTCGAAGATTTCGTGGACGCAGGTTGAAACCGGCTCGGCCATCACCTGGAAATACCCGTCCTGCATTTTGCGCGGCGACGACAGCCGTGGCGAATTCTATTCGATCGCGGTTTCCAACGGCCATCAGCAGATCGACAGTGGCACCAAGATGATCCATCTCGGCAAGAACACGTCGAGCCGCATCATCGCCAAGGGCATTGCCGCCGGTTTCTCGGAAAACGTCTATCGCGGGCAGGTCTCGGCTCACCGCAAGGCGACCAACACGCGCAACTTCACGCAGTGCGACTCGCTTCTGATCGGCGACAAGTGCGGCGCGCATACCGTGCCCTATATCGAGGCGAAGAACTCGTCTGCTCATTTCGAGCATGAGGCGACCACGTCGAAGATTTCCGAAGACCAGCTGTTCTATTGCCTGCAGCGCGGCATTCCCGAGGAGTCGGCCATCGCACTGATCGTCAACGGCTTCGTGAAGGATGTCATCCAGCAGCTGCCGATGGAGTTTGCGGTTGAAGCGCAGAAGCTGATCGGCATTTCGCTGGAAGGTTCGGTCGGCTGATCGTCATACGAATACGCACTTTGAGTGCGCGGTTTCGCGCACCTTCGCTCACACTATTCTTAGGATAAAACCATGCTTGAAATCATCGACCTGCACGCAAAGATCGCCGATACCGAAACCGAGATCATCAAGGGCCTCAACCTGAAGGTTGCTGCCGGTGAAGTTGCGGCCATCATGGGCCCGAACGGTTCCGGCAAGTCGACGCTGTCCTACATCCTGTCGGGCCGCGAAGACTATGAAGTCACCTCCGGGGACATCCTCTACAACGGCGAAAGCATTCTGGAACTGGATGCCGCCGAGCGCGCTGCCAAGGGTATTTTCCTGGCCTTCCAGTATCCGGTCGAAATTCCCGGTGTTGCCACCATGCAGTTCCTCAAGGTTGCTATGAACGAGCAGCGCAAGGCGCGCGGCGAGGCCGAGCTGACGACGCCGGACTTTATCCGTCGCGTCAAGGAAGCTGCCGGCGATCTTAAGATCGACATGGACATGCTGAAGCGTCCGCTGAACGTTGGTTTCTCCGGCGGTGAGAAGAAGCGCGCCGAAATCCTGCAGATGGCGCTGCTGGAGCCGAAGCTGTGCGTTCTCGACGAAACCGATAGCGGCCTCGACATCGACGCGCTGAAGATCGTGGCTGATGGCGTCAATGCGCTGAAGTCGCCGGATCGCGCCACTGTCGTCATCACCCACTACCAGCGCCTGCTCGATTACATCGTGCCTGATAGCGTTCACGTTCTTTACAAGGGCAAGATCATCCGTTCGGGCGACAAGGCCCTGGCGCTGGAGCTGGAAAACAATGGTTACGCCGACATCATCGGTGAAGCGGCCTAAGCCAGAGGCCAGGAGGTGATGTCCATGAACATTCAAACGACCAATCGGCTGACGCCAGCGGAAACCGCGCTGATCGACGCCTATACCGCCAAGTTCAGCGAATTGCCGGGCAATGGTGCGGTTGTCGCCGCCCGTGACGTGCTGTTCGACGATCTGAAGACCGGCGGTCTTCCGACCCGCCGCATCGAGGCGTGGCACTATACCGATCTCAAGAGCCTGTTGCTTGCCATTCCCGAGGACCAGCCCGCACCTGTTATCGAAAAGCAGGCGTCTGTTGTCGCCGGCTCGTCCGTCGCCTACGTGCTGCATGGCACGGCCAATGTCGGCAAGATCGAAGATATCAGCGTTTCCAGCTTTGCCGAGAGCCTGCTTGACGGCTCGGCCGCCACAGGCCTTGCGGAAGCCAGCAAGGACGACGTGATCGGTCGTATCAACGGCAGCTTCGTGCGCGACGGCCTGACGCTCGACATTCCCGCCGATGCCGAGATCGAAAAGCCGATCGAATTGCAGGCGATCCATGGCGCAGGTCAGGTTCACAGCCGCTTCCCGGTGCGCTTCGGCAAGGGTTCGAAGGCGACCGTCATCGAGCGTCACCTTTCGGTGACTTCGGATGCCGCCCTGGTTTCCTCCGTCACCGACATCGTTGTCGAAGACGGTGCGGAAGTGACCTGGATCATCCTGCAGCAACAGGGCGCGGCCGATATTCATCTTGGCCAGCTGCGCATGAAAATCGGTGCGGACGCCAAGATTCGTCTGTTCGTCATCAATGCCGGCGGCAAGCTGGTGCGGCAGGAACTGCGCATCGACGTGGACGGCGAGGGTACTGACCTCATCGTTCGCGGCGTCAACCTGTTGGGCGGCGAAACCCATACCGACGTGACGATGGTTCTTGGCCACAACGTGCCGAACACGACCTCGACGGAAGTGTTCCGCAACGTGGTCTTCGACCGTGCAAAGGGCATTTTCCAGGGCATGATCCGGGTTGCCCCCGATGCCCAGAAGACCGATGCGAAGATGGCGTGCAATACGCTGCTGATGTCTGACGATGGCGAGTTCTCGGCAAAGCCGGAGCTTGAAATCTTCGCCGACGACGTTCAGTGCGGTCACGGTGCGACGGTTGCCGATATTGACGACAACCATCTCTATTATCTGATGGCGCGCGGCGTGCCGCGGGCAAAGGCGCGGGCGATGCTCGTCAATGCCTTCGTCGCTGAGATCGCCGAGGAACTGGAAGAAGAAAATCTGGTAGAGGCGCTGGAGACTATCATCTCCGGCTGGCTGGAACATCATGCCTGAGAGCGAACGCGCCGCATTGGCGGCCCCTTATGACGTTGAAGCCGTGCGGAAGGATTTCCCGATCCTGTCGCGCGAGGTCTATGGCAAGCCGCTGGTCTATCTCGACAACGGCGCGTCCGCTCAAAAACCGCAGGTGGTGATCGACGCCGTTTCGCATGCTTATTCCAATGAATATGCGAATGTGCACCGTGGCCTGCATTTCCTCTCCAATGCCGCAACCGACGCCTATGAGGCGGCGCGCGAAAAGGTGCGCCGTTTCCTGAATGCCGGTTCGGTGGACGAGATCGTCTTCACCAAATCCTCCACCGAGGCGATCAATACGGTTGCTTACGGTTACGGCATGCCAAAGATCGGCGAGGGCGACGAGATCGTCATCTCGATCATGGAACATCACTCCAACATCGTGCCGTGGCATTTCATTCGCGAGCGGCAGGGCGCCAAGCTTGTCTGGGTGCCTGTCGATGATGACGGCGCGTTCCATATCGAGGCTTTCGAAAAAAGCCTGACGGAGCGCACCAAGCTCGTTGCCATCACCCATATGTCGAATGCGCTGGGCACCATCGTGCCGGTCAAGGAAATCTGCCGCATCGCCCATGAGCGCGGCATTCCGGTGCTTGTCGATGGCTCTCAGGGTGCGGTTCACATGCCGGTCGACGTGCGCGATATCGATTGCGACTGGTACGTCATGACCGGCCACAAGCTTTACGGTCCCTCGGGCATCGGCGTGCTCTACGGCAAGGCTGACCGCCTGAGCGAGATGCGGCCGTTCCAGGGCGGCGGCGAGATGATCCTCGACGTGTCCGAAGACAATGTGACCTATAACGAGCCGCCGCATCGTTTCGAAGCGGGAACGCCACCCATCGTGCAGGCCATCGGTCTTGGCTATGCGCTTGATTATATGGACAATCTCGGCCGTGCCGCGATTGCAGCCCACGAGGCTGATCTTGCGGCCTATGCTGCCGAGCGGCTGCGCGAGGTCAACTCACTGCGAATCATCGGCAATGCGCCTGATAAGGGCGGTATCTTCTCCTTCGAACTCGAGGGCATCCATGCCCATGACGTGTCGATGGTGATAGACCGGCGCGGCGTTGCCGTGCGTGCCGGCACCCATTGTGCCATGCCGCTCTTGAAACGGTTCGGCGTCACCTCCACATGCCGAGCATCGTTCGGCCTTTACAATACCCGCGCCGAAGTAGATCGTCTTGTCGAGGCGCTTGATTATGCGCGCAAATTTTTCGCCTGATATCAGGATTGAGGTTCAGGACCATGACTGCCGAAGCCACTGCAAAGACCCATGATGTGACCGAAGACGCTGCAAAGCCGTCTTCCATTGCGCCCGACGAACTGGCGCGTCTTAGCGACGACGTGATCGCGGCGCTGAAAACCGTGTACGATCCGGAAATTCCGGCCGATATTTTCGAACTCGGTCTCGTTTACAAGATCGATATCGAGGACGACCGGATGGTCAAGATCGTCATGACGCTGACAGCACCGGGCTGCCCGGTTGCCGGCGAAATGCCGGGCTGGGTGGAAAATGCCGTCGGCGCGGTCGAAGGTGTTTCCGGTGTCGAAGTGTCGATGACCTTCGATCCGCCGTGGACGCCGGACCGCATGTCGGAAGAGGCTCAGGTCGCCGTCGGCTGGTATTGAGACTGACGTGATTTTGACAGGCGTCATCCCTTGATGGCGCCTTCAAGCGCTATTAAATTGAAATCCATAAACATCGAGCCTTGAACTCGATTGTCGAAGGAGAATTAAGCCCATGGGCTTTGCGATCATGACCATGACCGGCGCTGCTGCCTCGCGCGTTAAAGCAATCGTCGAGAATTCCGGCCCGGACGCCAAGGGTGTGCGCATCGGCATCAAGAAGGGCGGCTGCGCGGGCATGGAATATACCATCGACCTCGTGACGGAAGCGGATGCGAAGGACGATCTGGTCGAATTCGATGGAGCCAAGGTGTGGGTTCAGCCCTCCGCCGTGCTCTATCTGCTCGGCACCCAGATGGATTTTGAAGTGACCAAGATGCGCTCCGGCTTCACCTTCAACAACCCGAACCAGACATCCGCTTGCGGCTGCGGTGAGTCGGTGGAACTGAAGCCTGCCGATCTGGCGGCGTTGGCGAAGCAGCGCGAGGCTGAAGCCAGCGTTTGATTGGCTGCGCCATTTTTCCGATCAGCGGGATGATTGCTGTTTCAGCGTATCGATAAAATCCGCCAGCGGATGAATCGATGGCGTCGTTGTCAAAAGCGGCTCGAGAGCTGCTGCAATCTTCCCGCAATCCTCCTCGCCAAGTGGTCGAAGGCTGGAGCTGACTTTGTTGTAGTCGGGCGTTCCGCGTGACGCGAGGGAGCGATTGATCACAAACAGTTCCGTTTGCCCGTCAATTCGTTCCACGAAGAGCGCAAGCGAACCGCCGTCTGCAGCAGCGGCGCTATCCGATACCGATTTGAACATCGAAACTCTCCGTAAATCATGAACCTTTTCCGTTGAGGCCGTTGCAGCCTCGACGGCTCGTCTCACTCGTGCCGCAGCGCCTCGATCGGGCTCAAACTCGCTGCCCGCCGCGCCGGGAAATAGCCGAAAATCACGCCGATGGCAGCCGAGAAGGCGAAGGCGAGGAAGATGATCGACGGGCTGGTGACGAAGGGCACGTTGAGGAAGCTGACGACGCCATAGGCAAGGCCAAGGCCCGTTAATATGCCGACCGTGCCGCCCAGGGCAGAGAGCATGACGGCTTCCACCAGAAACTGCGTCAGTACCTGTTTTTCCAGTGCGCCGATGGCGAGGCGAATGCCGATCTCGCGGGTGCGCTCGGTTACAGAAACCAGCATGATGTTCATGATGCCGATGCCGCCGACCAGCAGGCTGACGGCTGCAACCGCACCCAGAAGCCCTGTGAGCAGCGTCGTCGTGCCGGTCATGGCCGAGGCGATCTGCGTCATGTCGTTGACGGTGAAATCATCCTCGCGGCCAATGTTGATGCGCCGCCGCTCGCGCAGCAGGTTCTGCAGGTCGCTTTGCACCTTGGCGGTGGAAACGCCGTCCTGCGCGGAGACCATGATGGAGGAAATGGTGGTGGTGCCGCCGATGCGCCGCTGGTGGATTTTGAGCGGCATGATGATCGTGTCATCCTGATCGTCGCCGAGGCCGGATTGGCCTTTTCGGGCGAGAACACCGATGACGGGGCAGGAGATGTTGCTGACGCGGATCGTCTGGCCGACAGGGTTTTCCGCACCGAACAGTTCCTGCCGCACCGTTTCGCCGATGATGCAGCCTATCTGCCCTCCGCGATCTTCGGCCGGCTGGAAGTCACGGCCCAGCGCAAGCGTCCAGTCCTGTGCCACAAGATAATCATTGGTGGTGCCGATGACGCTTGTCTGGTGGTTCTTGCCGCCGAAAATGACCGTTGCGGCGGAGCTGCGGTTTTGCGGAGCAACGGCGCGCAGGCCGCTGATCTGGTTGCGGATCGCCTCGACATCGCGATCATCGAAACGTTTGGCTTCCGTGCTGGCGCGGCCGGGCCCGAACTGGCCGGGGCGCACGAACAGCATGTTGGTGCCGAGCCGCGACAATTCCGATTTCACCTGTTCGGTCGTGCCGTTGCCGATGGTTACCATGGCGATGACGGCGGCAACACCGATGACGACGCCGAGCACGGTGAGGAAGGAGCGGAGCAGGTTGCGGCTGATGGCGCGCAGCGCAAGACGCGACGTTTCAAAGAACATCGGAAGTCTCCTTGTTTTCCGCTGTGCTGTCGGAGGCGAGATGGCCGTCCACGAAACGCAGGAGGCGTCCCGCATGGGCAGCGATATCCTCTTCATGCGTGACCATGACGACCGTAATGCCCTTGTCGCGGTTGAGCGTGGTGATCAGCTCCATGATCTCGGCGCTGGTTTTGGTGTCGAGGTTGCCTGTGGGTTCGTCGGCGAGAAGCAGAGCGGGGCGGGTGACAATGGCCCGTGCAATGGCCACACGCTGCTGCTGACCGCCGGAAAGCTCCTGCGTCGTGTGGTGCTCGCGGCCATTCAAACCCACCTGTGCAAGCGCCTCCATGGCGCGCGCGCGCCGTTCCGAGGCTTTCATGCCCCGGTACACGAGCGGCAGCTCGACATTTTCCACCGCCGAGGTCCGCGACAGGAGGTTGAAGCCCTGAAACACGAAACCCAGCATGTGGCGGCGCAGCAGCGTCAGATGTTCATTGTCGAAACCGCTGGTCGGCACGCCCTGAAACAGATATTCGCCCGATGTCGGCACATCCAGGCAGCCGATGATGTTCATCGAGGTGGATTTGCCGGAGCCGGATGGCCCCATGATGGCGACGAATTCCTTCTCGTGGATCGACAGGCTGACGCCGTCAAGCGCGCGGATCGTCGCTTCGCCCCGGCCATATTGCTTGACGACATCGCGGAATTCTATGAGCGGCGGCTGTTGCATGCGGTTTTCCTCCGTCAGCCGGCGTTGCGGGCTGAGGCGTCGGTAATCACCAGGTCGTCGGCCTTCAACTCGCCCGATTTTACCACGGTATGCTGGCCATCGGTGGAGCCGGTTTCGATCGAAACCGAGACGGGCGTGTTGTTACGCAGCACCCACACCGTTCTTTTGCCTGTCGCGGCCGGACCGGCATCGCGGTTCTGCGACCGGCCCATGCGGGGAGGGCGGAACAGGCTCATCAAGCCACCGCCACGGGAGGCGGATTCGCGCGGCGGCGTATATCGGAGCGCGGAATTCGGCACCAGCAGCGTATTCTTGATCTCCTCGACGACGATATTGGCGGTTGCCGTCATGCCGGGGCGCAGCAGCAATTCCTCATTGTCCACCGTCAATATGCCCTTGTAGGTCACTACGTTAGACACGGTCTCGGAGGCGAAACGCACGGTCTCTATTTCAGCCGGGAAGCTACGGTCGGGATAAGCATCGACGTTGAAGGTGGCCTTCTGCCCGGTTTCAACCTTGCCGACATCCGCCTCATCCACCGACACCTGCAATTCCATATGGCGCAGATCGCCAGCAATGGTGAACAGCACGGGAGCGTTGAGCGAGGAGGCAACGGTGGCGCCGGGATCGACACTGCGGGTGAGGATGACACCATCGATGGGCGAGACGATCTTCGCCTTGCCGAGATTGACCTCGGCCAGCCGCAAATCCGCTTCCGCCGAAAGCACGGTCGCCTCGTTGACCTGTAGCGTGGCGCCGGCGGCATCGTGGTTGAACTGCGCGGCATCCAGATCCTGCTGGCTGGAGACCCGGCTCTGGACGAGGGACCGCAGACGCTCCATCGATGTTTTTGCCGAGCCGAGATCGGCGCGCGCCTTCAGCACATTGGCCTTGGCGGAGGCAAGCTTGGCGCGGGCGCTCTGCACGTCGGCCTCCAGCTTGTTGGTGTCCAGTTCCGCCAGAATATCGCCTGATTTGACCGGGCTGTTATAGGTAACGTTGACCTTGCGAATGGTGCCGGACAATTCGCTCGATATGTCGACCTGATCGGTCGGCTGGACTGAGCCGGTGGAGGTTACGACGACGGAAAGGTCGCCCTGTCTCGCCGCTTCCGTGGTGTAGGTATAGGCGACGCCCGCGGCACGCGACTGGTAATAATAGCCAAGGCCCCCGCCGATCAGCACCACGGCTGCTGCGGCATAGAGATAGCGGCGCGACTTCTTCTTTCTACCTGACCTGCTGGTACCCAGAATGTCCCGCAGATCGGGCTGGCTGTTTTCCGTGTCGCGGCCATTGGTGTTGGCGTCATTCATTTTCGTCACCCGCAAAATTCAAAATACCACAGAGGATTGTTTCCAACCCCTGTTTCCGGTCCGTCTGTCGCTGTTTGTATTCCTCTGATTGTGGGAAGTGACATAGCTTGCCCAAAGGGGGAAGTGAAAACTTGGTAATATTTATGATAGCTCTGGTCTGCTAGAGATAAATCCGAAAAGGCCGATGCCATTGATGTGGCGCCGGTTTCAGCAGCGACATGCAGGACGATGATATAATGAACGACAATGTGGTGAAGTTCCGCAAACCGGCGCCCCCGAAAAAGCCGCGCCAGCCGCTTGGGCCAAAATCGAAAAAAGCCCTGACGATCGCCGCCATCATCGCTTTTTTTGCCGCCGCCTGGGGGTATTTTACGCTGTTCGGGCAGGGGTGACGCTCTGAAAGCCGTATTGGGTATAGACGCCGCATGGACTGTTACCCAGCCAAGCGGGGTCGCCTTGGTCATCAACGATGGAACAGGCTGGACGCTGCGTGCCGCCGCATCTTCCTACGTTGGCTTCCTCGCCTGTGGAAGCGATATCCGGGTTCTCGCTGATCGCCCCAGGGGATCAGTTGCCGAAGCATCGGCGCTTCTGGCGGCCGCAGAAGCCCTTGCAGGATGCAAGATCGATCTCGTTACGATTGATATGCCGCTCTCGCATCAACCGATTACTGCCCGCCGTGCTTCTGACAATCTGGTGTCTTCCGCCTATGGTTCCCGGCAATGCGGCACCCATACCCCAAATGCAATCAGGCCCGGCAAGGTCAGTGATGATCTTAAAATGGGGTTTGAACTTGCGGGATATCCGTTATTAACCAGGGAAATCAGCAGTCCTGGTCTGCTCGAAGTCTACCCGCACCCTGCGCTTGTTGAACTGACCAACGCCGCGAAACGGCTTCCGTATAAGCAGGGAAAAGTCGGCAGCTACTGGCGGTCGGATACGTCCGCAGACCGTCGCGCCAAACTCCTCGAGGTCTGGTCGTTCATCATCGCACATCTGGATCGACGGATAGGTGGGGTTGCCGATGCACTCATCATCCCTGCGACGAACGCAAAGGGATGGGAGATGAAGGCTTTTGAGGACAAGATGGATGCCGTCGTGTGCGCCTGGGTCGGGATTTGTGCTTTGGAGAGTGAGGCAGTGCCTTATGGCGACGACATTTCCGCGATCTGGATCCCGAAAGCGGCAGTTTAGATGGAGATGGCGACCCCTGCAGGATTCGAACCTGCGACATTCGACTTAGAAGGTCGACGCTCTATCCAGCTGAGCTAAGGGGCCGTCGTGCCGGACTATTATTGCTCCGGCTGAAAATCGTTCAGTGCGTCTTCTTCAATGCGTCCAGGGCTGGGTGCGGTTGAAGCGGAAATTATCCGTGTAGGATACAACCTTGCGGGTTGCTTCCTTTGGCTGGATGACGCGGTATTCGATGCCCTTGCGCTGCGCATAGGCTTCGGCCTGTTCCTGCGTCTCGAATGTCAGCTTTACCTGCTGCTTCATGTCGGATGTCGAGGTGTATCCCATGATCGGATCGATCTTGCGCGGGACCTCAGCGTCGAATTCCAGAACCCAGACATTGGTTTTCGCCTTGCCGGATTGCATGGCGGTCTTTGCAGGGCGGTAAATCTTCGCAGACATGTCGAAACTGCTCCGGTTGGGCGGTGGGGCATGCGCCCCGGATTACTATTCACGTACCTGAATAGAATAACCAAATCGTGTCAGGAACGCTGAATTTGAAATGGACCGACTCCATGTGAGAGTCAAGACGATTATCCCTTGCGATCTCTTCACGGTCCCATCGCGTTGCATGAGTTTTCAATAATCGAGGCAATGGGCTCAACAAAGATGAATTTCCCTGTTGCGGACTGCGGGTGAACCGTGTATTCCCCAGCCATCGCCTCGGCGGAGTGTAGCGCAGTCTGGTAGCGCATCTGGTTTGGGACCAGAGGGTCGGGAGTTCGAATCTCTCCACTCCGACCATTTAAAGCGAAACATTCGCTTGTCGGTGTAACCCTTTCAAATAATAGATTCCGTTCAGTCCGCTGAAGGTCCGGCCAATGTGCTTTCGGCCGTGCCGATCGTCATGACATTGCCGCGCCATGCAACCGCGCTGCCGATCCAGCTGCGTACCCAGACGAATGGCATGATGACATCCCGCGCGACCATTGCCGGAAGGGTATAGAGGGATACCGGCCACCGGTTGAGAGCTGCGAGCGCCAGTTCCGGGCCGTACATGATGGAGAGTACGGCAATCGCGGTGACGGCAAGGTTCGCATCCGCGGCAACGGCGGCAGCGAGCGCGAAGAGGAGCGGGGGAAGCGCGCCGGTGAGGATTTCCGGGGCGAAATATTGCGGGAAGGTGACGCGCCGCAGCCGCGCCCAGCGGGTCTGCCGCGACCAGATCTCACCGGCATGGCGCTGTCCGAGCGGCTGCTCGAACGGAGCCGACACCAAGTGTACCTTGCGACCGGCATTTCTGACCAGCTTCGTGGAAGCGGCATCTTCGGCGATTTCGGCGGCGAGCGCGCGGATGCCGCCGCGCTCTTCCAGGAATGGCTTGTTCCACAACATCGATTTGCCCTGCGCGAAGCCCATGCCGATGGCTTCCGCCGCATATTGCCAGCGGCCTTGCGAGCCGTTGAGGAAGGCGCATTCCACATGCGCCCAGAAGCCATCCGGCCGGGAGCCGAGTGGCGGCGAGCAGACCAGTCCGCTATCCGGCCGCCAGGCCGACATCATGGTTTCGATATAGGATTGCGGCATCAAAACATTGGAATCGGCCAGAATGACCCATTCGTGCCGGGCAGCACGCCAGCCCTTGACGCAATTGTTCAGTTTGGGATTGGCGCTGATGCGATCATCGCCGATGAGCAATTGCGCTGAAACTGCGGGGAAGGCCGCGATTGCCTTGCGCACTTCCTCGATCACGGGATCGAACTCGTCGGTGACGCAGAACAGAAGCTCATAGTCCCGCCAGTTGAGCTGGAAGGCGCGCGACAGCGTCAGCGGCGTGAAAGTTTCGATGCCGCGCAGCGGCACCACCAGCGATACCGGCGGTTTCTGCCGGACAAGTGCGTTGTCCGTATCGCGTCTTTTCAGCCGCCAGCCTGCCAGAACGACGCCGAGAAGATTGAAGGCGAGGAGCAGAATTGCGCAAAGGGCAAAAACAGTTTCCATGCTGGCCAGTTCCACTCCCAAGCTTTCAGCGGTTTAACCGCCAACCGATTCCATGGAATTCGTCATTGCGGATTATAACGTTTGCATGACAGTTACATGTCATGTTCTGCAGGCAGGATCCGACTTCGGTCGTTCATGCGCCCCTGGCGCACGGGTCGATGCCGCGTTTGTTACCGAGAAAGCGTGAACGGTTTTTCCAGGCTACCTGTTCGCTAGGGGAGACGGTTGTTTGCCTGGTTGAATGCCATAACGACGAAGCGGGCCTGCCGCGCTATCAGGAATAGTCACGTCTAAACACCGATTGTAAGACCGAAATCTATCCGAGTATTGACTGCCGGTGCATGGGGAAAACTAAGACGGTGTATCTCACAGCAACCTCCCGATCCCTGTGCACCCGGCCATTTGAATAGGACGAAGCTCAGGCTTCAATCAAACGGGCGATCCACGCAGGTGGATTGCCCGTTGTTTTGACCTATGGAGGCATGTTGATGAACGCAAGATCGACTTGTCGCCCATCCGGTTGTAATCACCGTAAGTGACTGATATTTAGTCGATAATATTCACAAAGCCTTCTGCGTGACGACCTAGTGGATGTTCAGAATATGCGCGTGGCTGCTTGCGACCAGAAACGATTCCCGCGCTTTTTCGATGTCGCATTTTCCGGCGATAGCATCGAGACAGTTCCTGCGTGCGTCCTCATATTCCGGTCCGTGTTCGTCCGGCCAGCGGTACATCAGCATGTCCAGCGCCACCAGAGGGCTGTAGATTTCCACCGCTGCGGATAGCGGCAGGTGGATAGCCACCGGCTTCATCCACGAGGCGTGGTGACACGGCTCCGTTTTGTTAATCAGCATGTCATTCTCCTCCCTGTTTCATGCGCCTTGACGGCAGATTTCACTCCCATGCGCGAAATGCTCACCTCACGAAATGGTTCCCGATCACCTAAAATGTGATCGGGCAGGGGGTTCCAATTTGCCAAGATGAATGGAAGATGAACGAATTGATGAACCGGAGATGAACAAAACCGTGATTCGGGCGTTGTAATAGCCAAGAAGGAGAACGCACATGTTCAATTTGTCAGGCATTCAGGAAAGCTTCTTTGGAGACCGCATGGCGGGTGTGTGCGAGGCCATCACCTCTGCACTGGCTTTCGAAAACGGTCTCGAGAAGTCGCGGATTTCCGCAACCGTTGAAAATGACGTGATCTATCTTGAAGGGACGGCGGATTCGGTCGAGGCAATCGACATTGCCATCAATCTTGCCGCATCCATTTCCAATTGCCGGATTTTGAGCCATATCGAGCCGGTCTACTGAGATCTTGCCGGCCGGGCGAAACGTCGTCCGGCCTTTTCAGACGCAGTAACGCGGCAATGTCATTTCCGGTTGCCGATTTGTGCACTGCGCACCAGATCGCCCGTTTTGATGCCGTAGCGTTTGGCAGTGCCGCCATTCAGTTCAAGCACGAATTTGACCGACCCACGGGAGCTGATGATCGCTTCTGAATGTGGCACGGCGTTTTCGTGGATATGGGTTATGCGCCCGTCCCGGGCGATGAACAGCATGTCGAGCGGAATGAGAGTATTCCTCATCCACATGGCTACATCCCGCTCCTTGCCGAAATCGAACAGCATACCGCTTCCAAGCGGCATTGACTTGCGAAACATAAGGCCCTGTTCGCGCTGGGCGTTGTCCAGCGCCAGTTCCGCAACAAATTCGTGGGTTTCTCCGGAGGCGGTCTCTATCGTCAGCGGTTCGGATTGAAACGTCTGCTGTTGTTGAGCCTGTGCTGCGCTTGAGAGCGTGAAAAAAAGAAGCGCCAGAACGGCGCTCTTCATCAAGTGGCGAAACACAGCGGCCATCAGTGCGACATCCCGATCGGGGCCGGGTTGTCGGGGTGGATCTCCGCCGCCATCAAACCCTTGTCGCCATCGCCGAAGCGCACCAGCACCACCTGGCCCGGACGCAGTTCCGTGAGGCCGAAACGGCGCAGCGTTTCCATATGCACGAAAATATCTTCAGTGCCTTCGCCGCGCGTCAAGAAGCCGAAACCCTTGGTGCGGTTGAACCACTTGACGATTGCACGCTCAAGCCCGCTTGACGGCGTGACCTGCACATGGGTGCGAACCGGCGGCAGCTGCGACGGGTGAACGGCGGTGGACTGATCCATCGACAGGATGCGGAAGGCCTGAAAGCCGCGGTCACGCCGCTGGATGAGGGCAACGATGCGCGTACCCTCGAGAATGGTCTGATACCCATCGCGGCGCAGGCAGGAGACATGCAGCAGCACGTCCTGCATTCCGTTGTCAGGCACGATAAAGCCGAAACCCTTGGCAACGTCGAACCATTTCACCGCGCCGGTGATTTCGGTCAGGTCCACGGCATCGGCCGAAAGGTCCTCGACATCGACTATCGTTTTCGATGACATCCTATCAGCCATATCCTGCCAACCCCTCGATTACGCGCCACACACCGGTCAACTGATTCCTGTGTACCAGATTAACATCTTGGTAACGGTTCCACGCAAGCCCTAGTTTTTGATTTGCGTAGCTGCTTTTATGTCGCCGTCCTTGTCCGGGGCTTGCGATCATGCGTTTGTGGCCCGGAAAAGCGTATTGGAGAGGAAGAAAATGCGGTATCTGCACACGATGGTTCGCGTCAAAGACCTTGGCGAATCAATGAAATTCTATTGCGACCTGATGGGTCTCGAGGAAATACGCCGGATCGAAAACGAAAAAGGCCGTTTCACTCTGGTTTTTCTTGCAGCGCGCGACGATGTCTCTGCGGCGCGGGAAAAAAAGGCGCCTTCCCTTGAACTCACCTACAATTGGGACACCGAAGATTACACCGGCGGCCGCAATTTCGGGCACCTGGCCTATGAGGTCGACAATATTTACGACTTCTGTGCCCACCTTCAGCAAAATGGCGTCGTGATCAACCGGCCGCCGCGTGACGGTCACATGGCCTTCGTTCGTTCGCCCGACGGTATTTCTTTCGAAATCTTGCAGAAGGGCGAAAGCCTCGCGCCAGCCGAACCGTGGATATCTATGCAGAATACGGGTTCCTGGTAGGGGTTTTCCCGACCAGAAGCGACGATTTCGGTCACTCTTGCCTTGTCCGGATGGGTTGAGGCATAGTCCGCGAATCGAAACGGCATGTCCTGTTTTGAAAAAGCAGACGATTCCGTTCCCGTGCTGCTGTTGTAAATGCAAGATACGGAGGCCACCCATGAAAGCTGTCGATAGCGCGAAAGGACGCGTTGCCTGTCAGCGTCTTGTTGTCGCGGTTTCGTTGCTCGGGCTTGCCGGATGCGTTTCAGCGGTGACGGATGACGACATGGCTGCCAACAGCAAAAAGCCGGCGATTTCCGCCGAGCAGAAGGCGCAGGCGGCATCGGCGGTTCATAATCCGGCCGCCAAACAGCAGCAGGGGCATTACGTGGATCCCGCCGTGGCCTCCGCAACCGGCGGGGCCGTTGCGGCCCAGCCGCAGGCGCCCGGTGGCCCCGCACAAGGCTACGGTGCCGCCGCCGATATTGGCGGCCTGACGACGCAGCCGACGGCGATTTCCGCGGGTACATCAAGCATATATTCAAGCAGACCTGCCGTTGCGGCGGGGGCTACAGCCGCAGCGGGTGCACCTTACCAGGGTATCGCGCCCGCCGTCAGCAGCGTCTACTCGGCACCAGTGCTGGCGACACAGCCGCAACCGGTATCTGCAACGGGACAAGTGCCGACTGCGGTGCCGGTACCGGCAGAACAGCACAGCGAAAACCGTCAGGCGGTTCCCGCACCAGCGCCGCAAAATGCGTCGGAACAGCTCGCAGCTGCTTCAGCACAGTCTTCTGGAGCCGGAAAACGAGCAGGCGAGGGGCAGGAAAGTGAGGGCACAGTCGTGCCGCTGGCAGCTTTCTTCGCCGGTGCGGCCAAGAAGCGCCTTCCGAAAATGATCGAAAACGGTACGGCGGAGAATACGCAGGTTGCGGCGCTCTCCGGCGGATCGGACAGGACAATGGGTATAGCGCTTTCCGGCCGTTCGATGATGTCTGACGAATTCGACGATGCGCATCTCGAAGACGAGGATGACCAGCCGGCCGGCCTGATGAAGCTTGCCTCGCTCTCCGGCCTCACTCGAGTTTCTCCGAACGGGCTTTTCCTGCAGACCGATCATGTTGAAGTCGGTTGTTTCAAGCCGGAACTGGTGCGCATGATCAAGGATGTCGAGCGCCACTACAACAGCCCGGCCATCGTCACCTCGGGTTATCGCCCGCCAAAGGGCATAAGGCAGGGTTCCAAGCACTACACCTGCGATGCAGCCGACATCCAGATCAAGGGCGTTTCCAAATGGGAGCTTGCGTCCTATCTGCGCTCGATGCCGCAGCGTGGTGGTGTAGGCACCTATTGCCACACCGAATCGGTTCACATGGATACGGGCGAAGCCAGAGACTGGAACTGGCGCTGCCGCCGCACCGCCCCGCGTAAATAATCTCGCGCCGCATTCTCGAACCATCAAAGCTTGCGCGTTGCTCGCCCGAAATTCTGCCGGCGTGGAAATCACGGCATGCAGACAGGGTGCGCCACATGCTGTAGGAGACGGTTTCCCGACCCTATGCGCATGGTGCTTTCCGAATGCTGCCGATATCCGCTTTTCCCGTTTACATCATCTCCATCGCCAGAGCGCGCGCCCGTCTTGAAAAGATGCTGAACGGAGCATCAGGTCTTGGGCTGGATTTGCGCCCGGTGGAAGGTGTTGACGGTAAGACCATTCCCGCTGCCGAATGGACGGATTTTAACAGGCGCGGCTTTGAGCTTCGCAACGGCCGTCATGCCTTGCCTGGGGAGTATGGCTGTTATGCCAGCCATATCAAGGCAATGGAGATATTCCTCGCCACGGATGCGCCGGTTGCCGTGATCGTTGAGGATGATGTTGCCTTCACGCCTGACTTCTCCGATCGGGTCAAGGCAATGGTCGCGATCATGCCTGAGAATTCCATCGTAAAGCTGACCAATCACCGCCACAGAGGTTTCAGAGCCAGGAAGACCAGCGCTCTCGGAGACAAGCTGGGGCGCTGCATATACGGGCCACAGGGATCGTCGGCCTGCTATATCATCTCACGCGGTGGAGCGGAGGAGTTTCTGAAAGCGGCAAGGGTGATGACGCTGCCTTTCGACCGGGCGCTGGAATGCGGCTGGGGTTACGGCACGCATGTCTACGTCACCGAAAAGGATTTTCTGCCTTTCGGCGATCCGGACACGCTGGTCGGAACGCGCGCGGAATATCGCGGCAGTAAATTTGCCCGATTGAACCGGGTGCCAGCCTATCTCTCCAGTTTTTATGACAATATCGCGCGGTATGTGTACGCCTATCTGTAGAGGGAGGCCGCTTAACGCACGAAATCTTCCCTCTGGACCGCTTTGCGGCCCGTGAGGCTTTCTTTTTGGATACTGAAGAAAATCGGCTTGGTGGAGTCTGTTCCAGTTTCGTGGGGATGGATCGTTGAGCCTCCCGGCTCCCACCAGTTCGGGTGTTTCTGGATCAGAGACCAGGCGTAGATCCGCTCGCTTTGCCACTGCTCGTTATCTTCAAGCTCCTGATAGAGGCCATGGAGAATTACGCTTGTCCATGTGCTGGTGTTTTTGACCTCATCAACCTGAAGGCAAACATGAGGGTTCAGGCGCATATTCTCTATCTTGGCTCCCATCATCGAGAAGCTGTAGACTCCACCCTCGTGAAACACGAAATGGATCGGCACCACATAGGGCCTGTCATGATCGATACAGGCAAGATGCCCGAAGCTCATCCGGGAAAGGAATGCGATGCATTCCGCCGATGTCATTTCTTCCAGATGGACACTTGACGCCATGATGATCACTCCGTTCTGGGCAGGCGACAACGATCATCTGATCGCGCCGCCTTCATTTTCCCATCTCTCGACAGCCGGGCTTCCGGATTTTTGGGTAGACTGAAATATTTCCCGCTTCTTATGGTGAGGAGCCGACGCAGCCGGGATTGGTTTACGCCTGCCGGAACCACGCCGAATGGCGGCGATCAGAACTCGCCTGCACGCGTCCAGTTTCGACGAACCGCATAACGTTGCAGCATCTTTTTCAAGCCTGTCGATCGCCTTGACGAGCAGGGGCGCACGATCTGGATCGACATTTCGTTTTCGATTGATGGAAGACATTTCGTCCTCCTTTGGTTGGGGCCAAGGCAGATGCACCTTCACACAACAGCGCCCGCTTCAAATGCTCCGATTGATTTATTCTGCGCTCTATATGAGGGATGCGCAAGCACATAGCTTGTCTGGAAACCATCCATGAAGTGCTGCAGCTGCTACTGTACGACCGGCACACAAAGCGCGTTCCGTTGCACATGGAATCGGCGCGCGGGCGCGATTTTCCGTATTTTGACGTAAATTTTCTAGCCTGTTTGTTTCAGCACGAGTTTTGTCAAAAGGTCGATCTGCTGCTGCTGTTTATCGACGAGGGCTTTCAGCTCGATAGAGCGCATCCGATCGAACTTATCGTGCAGCGCCATGATTTCTATCTCTGCCTTCAGATTGACCTCGTAGTCATGTGCGGCATCGATTCGATCCTTGGCCGCATGGCGGTTCTGGCTCATCATGATCACCGGCGCCTGAACCGCTGCGAGCATGGATAAGATGAGGTTGAGGAAAATGAACGGGTAGGGATCGAAGGCGTTCGAAGCCGCGATGATGTTTGCGCTCAGCCATATCGCAAGCACAGCCGCAAATATAAGGATAAAGGTCCAGGAACCACCGAATTTGGCAACCGTATCCGCAAGCCGCTGGCCGGACGTCAGTCTCTCGTCGAAAACCGCATTCGCGTCCGCCGAGATGGTGCGCCTTGCTGCAAGACGACGAAATATTGCTTTTTCCCTGTCCGGCAGCAGCTCAAGCGGTTGCCCCAGATAACGGCTCGCTCCCTCCGCCAGGTCCTGAGGTATGAGCATGTCACTGTCGTCTTCGATATGGGTTGCCATTGTTCTTTCTCCCTTGGCTCGCGCCAATCCGACAACCGACTCCGGACCGAAGGCCGCCCCTACACGGATCAGGTATTAGCACACGCCACCGTACCATGCTTTGCATTGAGCGGCCTTATCGGCCGGTTCGCGAGTCAGGGGAGGGCGTGTCAGGGAGGGCGGCGATTTGCGTTCTTCTGGGAGGCAGTTTCAGAGACGAGATCTGTCGGGACGCAACGCTGATACGCAGGTTCCTGCTGGTAATTGGGTTAATGCAGCTTTGAAGTGTATTTTAAGTATACATATAGTTTTAGTGATAAAAAATATATTTTTTCGAAAAAGTAATTAGGTAACCATTGTGCGCTGACGGGGCTTTTGCAATGTTGATATTTATCATTTTGATGTATAGGTCGAGAGTAACCGTTTAATCATATATATGTGAATCATTTTCAATGGAAATTCCGTCCTTTTTTGTTTCTTTGCCGCGGTTGATCCAGGCGGTGATTCCGCTTTGGCGGACCTCTTCAAGTGGGGTGTCCTAATTGGCACTGTGGCTGCGAACCCGAGAACTTCATTCCGGTCACGCCAGTTCGGAGGCTGATCGTCGAAACTCTGAATCGGCTTTGCAGATCGCTCGCGCTGATCTCTAAGCGCCTCGACGCTGCCGACGCGGACGAAGACTTCGAAGGTGCCGCCGTGCTCAGAGTGCAGGCGTGCGGCTTCGACCAGCGCAGAATCGTAGGAGGGATGCTCGAAGGGCCACATGCAGGGACGGATGCGTCCAGTGCTATCGCCACGGCGGAATACGAAGTGGCCGCCGACGACTTCCTCGCCGTTACGCGGCTTCTTGGGGAAGCGGCGCATGTACTCATATTTCGTCTTGGGCTTGCCGTGCTTCTTGGCCTTGTGGTCCGGGCGCTTCATAGGCTCATCGGACTGGGCGGCAACGGCGACGTCGTCAAACTCTTCGGGACGTGGTCTGTACATTGGTAATCTCCTCTTGTGGTGGCCAGCTTGGTTTGCTGGTTGCAAGAGGAGATATAGACCTACAAACTTTTAGCGTCAATCACAAAGTTTGTAATTTTGTGATTTTAGTATTTGCCTGCGAGTACGATCGGGTGAGTCGTTAGGACCTCATTGACGTCAAACTGGATTTCGATCGGCGGATTGTACTGCCGGAGAACTAGGTTGTTGCCCTGACGGCCAACGAACTCTTTGACGTAGCCCCAAGGCGGAGAGCCGTCGTCTTCTATAGGTTTGAGCTGGACAATCACGTCGTCACCTCGACGAGCTGGCTTGCCTGGGTGTACCCACACGGTCTCGCCCGCCTTAAAGCGAGGATACATCGACTCACCATCTATGTAGACTGCATAGGCTCCCGCTACGTTCTCTAGAGACGGAGGGCAGACCACGTAGTCGATCACGCTGCCATTGAATATGTAACGCCCGTCCTCGCCTCCGACAGCCATGCCTAGGACTGGGAGCATTTTATTTGTTGTGATTACTGCTGTTTTAGGTCCAATAGTAGCATTCGGAGGTACGATTGCACCTGGTGTAATTGGTGGCGGTGTGAGTTGCTTTGGTGCGTAGAATGAGCGATCCTCATCATCCAACTGCATAGCGCGTAACTTCGCAGGCGCCTCCGCATGCCATACATCGTCGGAGACGTTGCCGCCTGCGTCGAGCCTAACTTTTTGCATCAGCGGATACAGTTCCGCCTCAAGAATGCCTAGCGCGCGCGCGGCCTTCTTCCAGTAAGCCGGTTTGATGACATCCCCGATCAACCAATTGCTGATGTTTTGCTGGCTCGTTCCGACGACGCGAGCCAGTTCACTCGCATTGCCGTCGAACTTCTCCTGAAGCTTTTCATTGAGGAGGCGGGTGAGGGCTGTTTCCATCGCAATTATTCCTATCGTTCCACAACGATTTATCAAAAATAACGCATTTGCACAAACAAACTTATAGACCTAAAGTTTGTTTGTGTTAGATTGTGAATCAACAGCGGCCAGATAGAAGCCGGCAGGGCAGAAGACCCGAAAGACGAAGCTGCAAATGAAAGGGAAATGCGCGTGATGAAAGATTCCGAAAGAAGACGGTCAGCGACCCAAGCGATGACCGCGAGAAGAAGATGGGTGCATGAGGCGCCTGAGCGCAGAAGAAGATGGCGGCCAGTGACCGGGCCGCCGTAACCGCAAGAAATCAACTGGCGATAACAAAATCAATAATGCCAGAAGGGGAGACGACTATGAGAAAGACCGCAAATAATGACTTCGAAAACTTAGCGCCGGTGGAGCATGAAGCTCTGCCGGCGTTGTCGTGCATGCAGCATAAAACGAAAAGGGGCGTAATGAGCCGGCACCACCCGTAACTCCGCCCCTTCTCCGTACTAACACGCCGAGGAGACCTTCGCCGTAAGGCGGGATCAAAGCGCGTGTTCCATATCCGACACCACATCGGACAGCCAATTCCTACACAAATTTGTAGGAATTGTCAAGTGGCAATGCGGGTTACCAACCTGCTATGCCGTCACCACCCGCTCCGAAAGGACGATGACATGAACAGCTTCCACGTTCTTCACTTCAAGCTGCGAGCCATCGTAGCGGCTAAGCTGAACAGCGCCATTGCTCATTCCTTCAAATCGTCCGATCCAAGCGAATCCGCCCGAATGCGCGAGCACGTCGTCACCAACGGCTGGCCAGCGGGAAGGGTCAAGCCAAGCTTTCACGCCGACGTGGAAGACGGGCTCCATCACTTTCGTGTCGATGACGATCGCGTACCGGCCTTCGGGAATACGTTTGCGACCGTCGTTGATGGGCTCGAATTTGAATTTGCCGGCCTTGCGGTCGGAGATCTTGCCGTAGGTGCGGGCAACCGTAATAGGCGTGATCGAAGGAGCGGTTTCTGCCGCCTCGCGAGCCATCTCTGCCACGTCATCTTCGGAGACACCCAGGAAGGCGGCAATCGCCGGGAATTGCCTAGGTCTTGGAATGACGCCAGCCTTCCAGGTACTGTAGGTCTGCTGAGGCACGCCTAGCTCTTCGTACACAGCGCGATCCTTTACGGCTCTCCGCTTCTGTTCTTTCAGTATCGACTGCAGGAGGCGCGACTTAACTTCAGGCATGCATCCACCTTGGTGAAATCTTGACAAATTTGTAAAAATAGTTTAGTTTCATAACCCTGCTGCTTTGTCAACCACAAGGCGGCCACCACGCAGAGGAGACGACATGACGCTTATCACCAGCACTATGCTGGCGGATATGCACGCGCGCCGTGAAAACGGTGAGAGCGTCGCAGATATTGCCGCCAGACACAACGTCAAGCCAATGGCTGCATACCAGCGGCTGCGGCGCACATACGGCCTGCACAAGCAGCGCGCCTTCATCCCGGCCAACGACAACAACCTCGACCGCGAGACGCACTTGGCTCCGCACAACGGCGGTTGCTCTACGCTCTCCGGCCTCTTGCCGGTTTCGCTGCCGCGCGTTCTTACCGCCGCAAACGACAATGCTGACGATCTGGCGGCCGGGCAGGCGGTCAACGACTACGCGCTGCGTGGGGTGGCGAGTGGGCAGGTGGCGGCATGACCTGCGACTGCGAATTCTTCAATTTCGGCGATCCGGTCCGCAACCGACAAAACCCTCATCTCACAGGCGTCGTCATCGGCGATCGCAACTGGGGCAGCGAGTACCAGGTGCGCCTTGCCGACGGCGCCTCGACGATCTGGTGGCACGGCATCGAGATCGAACACGATCAGGAGGGCCAGCCACCAGCCAAAGAGGACGACGACACCAACGTCGTCAACGTCGACTTCACACAACGGCGCACGATGACCGCCGAGACAACCACGGAAGGAGCAGCGTGATGGGTGAGTTTAAGAAGGGTGATTTCGTACGCAGAACGGCCGGCGAGTCATTGACAACGAACGCTGGACGACACGGGGCTGGTTTTGTTGGCCAAATCGCCGACATTGTGAAGGGCTTCACAACTGAAGTCGTATTCACCAATGATCACGCTGGTCTTATCGAGATGTACGAACCCTGGCAGCCGCGCGTTGGCGAGCCGGTTAAGGTGACGGGAAATGATCAGTGGGCAGGTGACGGTGAGGTTACAGAACTGCGCAATTATGGCGTCTTCGTCGTCTTGATGAAGACTGGTCGATTCGCTGGCAAGCCGGGCGGCTTTTACATCCGCGACATCGAGCCCAACCTCTCCACAGAGACTCCCGCAAAGTCCGTCACACTCAAGCTCGAGGCCGGCAAGTTCTACAAGACGCGCGACGGCCGGAAGGTCGGGCCGATGGTCGAAGACAAATGGCACGATCGCCGCTACGGCTGGACAGTCGCGCACGAATTCAACGCCGAATACGGTAAGGCGTGGCGCGGAGATGGAACGTTCCATCCTGACGTTGGCACGCAACATGGTGCTGACCTCATCGCCGAATGGATCGACGAGCCAGCCGCTAAGGCCAGCAACGATAACACCACGCCGAAATTCAAGGTTGGCGATCGGGTGCGCGTCGTGAAGCATTGCAATTACAAGGGCGAAAGCATTCCTCTCGATCTCCCTGTCGGCTCTGAGCACACCATTGTTAAGGTGGGTGATTGCCTTTCGTACCTTGGTTGCGACACATACGAACTGTCTGGGGGCGGCTTAAACTTCTACGTTGCGCAGAACCTAGAACTGATCGTCCACGTCACCACCACCATCGTCGCCCTCATCGAAAACGGCCAGCCCAAGCCATCCTCGACGCCTCATGTCCACACTTCCACCGGCGCGGCCGAGAAGGAAGCCAAGCGCCTTGCGGCCAAATACAAGGGCCAGCAGTTCGGCGTGTTCACGCTGACTACCACCCACGAAGAAGCCGCGCCGGTCTATGACCACAAGTGGCAGAACATGGCGTACCTAGGCCTCAAGATTGATGCCATCAAGGAACTGCGAGCTGTTGCCGGCCTTACTTTGAAGGGTGCCAAAGACGCCGTCGAGGCATGGATCGAATACGAGAACGCAGCCTAACCAGCGCTAGCGGCTGGCTACCAACCAGCCGCACTTCACCGCCACGCCCTACCGGCTGGATACAGGCCGTCTTGATGAAGGCGACGATCGGCTGTTCGACCAGATCGTTTACACCTACGGCATCGCCGACGGTGTTGCCGACGGCTACCTGGCGCCGCTTTCGTCGAAGGCCACTGCAACGACGTTCGACATGAAGGGTGTCGGCAGGCAGGGAGGCGACTATAAGCAGTCCGCGTTGCAGGCTGCCGTCGACAAGATGGACGTCACGCGGTCCGCGGTCGACGAGATCGTGGCGAAAGGAGCCGACCGCAAGTCATGGCTTTGCTTCTGCTCGGGCGTTGAGCACGCCGAGCACGTGCGTGATGAGATCCGTTCGCGCGGCATCTCCTGCGAGACGATCAGCGGCGAAACGCCGAAGGATGAGCGCCGGCGCATCATCGAGGACTTCAAGTCCTACAAGATCCGGGCGCTTACAAACAACTCGGTGCTGACGACCGGCTTCAATCACAAGGGTGTCGACCTGATTGCTGCCCTTCGTCCAACGTTGTCAGTTTCACTGTACGTGCAGATGATGGGCCGCGGCACTCGCGTCATGTACGTGTCTGCAGTCGTTGCTGGTTCGCCCGAGAATCGCAAACAGCATGAGCTGGACGCTGCTGCATCCGTGACGTTCAATCTCGGCGTCGGCGCGATGAATTGGACGTGGGCTGAATACTGGCGCAAAGGCCAGATCAAGAAGGCCGCCGCTCATCTCGCAAGCAACTACAACACTGCGAAAGGTAAGAAACTGCCTGGCCTCGTGCGCCGTCGCAAGGAAGAGGCGCTTCTATTCGAGAAGGGCATCTATACCGGCGTTGGCGTGACGAAAGAAGTGACGGCGGAACCGCCGGTGCTGCCAGATCCGGTTGTGAAGGAAGCGCAGGAACTGCTCACGACTGCTGGCCTCAATCCCGGCGCGATCGACGGCTGGATGGGCGAGAAGACCAAGGCTGCCGTAATCGCCTATCAAAAGGCACACCCGCACCTTATCGCTGACGGCATCATCGGCCCTGCCACCATCGCACAGCTTCGTCGCGACGCATGCGCGGCCAAGGACGTGGTTACAAAGGGCGCAAGCTCTGCGGCTGGTTCTGGATTGCTTGCCTTCACCGCAGGCCTCCCATGGGGCTGGATAGCCGCAGGTGTGCTTGTGGCGGTTGTCGGCTACGTGGCCTACCGCAACCGCGATGTGATCACACGCCGGTGGAATAGTTGGCGCGGCAAGGAGGTGGTGGTTTGATGATCATCGCCAAGCTTAAAGGCTGCCTAGCCGCAATCGCCACGGCGCTCGCGATCCTTGCGGGCGCCTTTTTGTATGGCCAGCGGGCAGGGCGCACCGCGGCGAAGGACGAGCAGGCTGCGGCGAATGCCAAGGCTATCAAGAAGGCCGGGGACGTCGAGCATGAAATCAAAAATCTTGGCGACGATGATGTTGATCGTCGTCTTACTCAGTGGATGCGCGACAAGCGGTAATTACTGCGACATCGCGCGCCCGGTGCGTCCTTCCTTTGAGGATAGCCTGACGAGTGAAACGAAGCGGCAAATCCTCACCGAGAGTGAGAAGCTGCAAAAGCTTTGCGGGGTGAAGCCATGACCGGCCCTGAAATTATGGCTGTCGGCGGGTTCTTCGTGCTGCTGTTCGGTTTCCTCTTCGGCCTCTGGAAGTACGTCGATGCAAAGATCAGCGCCGCAAAGATGGAGGCGTCTGGAGCCGCCTCTGCGGCTTCAGCAATGGCGTCCCTTGCAAGGGAAGAGCTTGCGGCTCACCGCCTGCATGTGGCGGAAACCTACGTCTCAAAGTCCGGCCTTCGCGAACAGACTGAGCAGATCATGGGTGCTATCGGCGCCGTGAAGGATGCCGTCGACAAGATGACGTTGCGCGTGGATCGCATCGTCGAAAATCAATCAAAGCCGCGCGCGACGCGGGCTTCCTGATTTAGCCCGCTTGCCGAGAGGTAAGCGGGTTTTTTGTTGCGATAATAAGAGGAACTACGGCCCGACGCGTCATCTTTTGATCGAGCTCGTCGTTACATAATCCGCGTCAACAGTCTTGTTGGCGTTGTGTGAAACGGCAACAGCAGCAAAAATAACCAGGCCGCATAGTGGTATCGCAAAAAGCACGGCGGCATTGATCAGAAACCGGTATCCGTCTGGCGGGTGTGAACCGCGGCGTTTGCCCGCAATTTGGTGAAGAAGATCCACCGTTTGCGGCGCGCCGGTTTAAGCCGGTGGTGAAGCCGAAGGTGGAAAGCAAGAAGAAGGTTGTGGAGACGATATGATGGATCCATTGGACCAGTTTGCGGCGGCGATAGCATCGGCAGACAACCATAAAGACTGGAGCGCGCTCAGTGCGAAGATGAGGGAATCATATAGGAGGCTCGCTGTTGGAGCGGCGGCAGCTCTACGTGAGAACGTAGACACTGACCAAGACCAGACGGTTAGGGATTTCACTGCGCTCGTCTTGACCTACGGAATGGTTCTTCCCCGGGAGGTTGATGAATGACAATCTCATCCAAAGACACCGGCTGCCTCACAGCTGTGCCGGCGAATGATAACGACGCAGTGCCGGCTGAACTCGAGCCGTTAGCTGAGGCTATAGGCAAACTGCCATCGTCAAATCCAAAGCGTGCGTTCGGCGTGAAGAAGCCGTCGGCGCAGTTTATACCGCCTGTCGCCATCATTGAGGAGAGTATCGTCATGGCGCTCGGTGCTGCAAAGTACGGCGCCTTCAATTGGCAGGATGATCCAGTCGACGCCACCACCTATTACAGCGCGGCGATTCGCCATTTGCTACAATGGTTCTCTGGTGAGGACATCGATCCGGAGAGCGGTGCGTCACACCTGGCACACGTGCGGGCATGTATGGGCATCCTGCTGGACGCAAAAGCGGCGGGAACGCTGATCGATGACCGGCCCAAGTGCGCGTCGCTAGCAAGGCTGTTGAGCGGTTGAAGGTGGCTGCGTAAAAAGAAAACCCCTCCTGCGCGAGCACGAGGGGTTTTCTTCATTACATGCCGAAGAGGCCGAGAAACAACCCAAAGCTGACCTTAAGGTCAAACCCGAGCCGGAACGTGCCTTCCGACTTGTTGGTCTCGATAAGAAATTTAGCGTGCATGACGCCTCCCTATCGTTGTGTGCTGTGGACCTTGTTGAGCCGGCTAGCGCACAAATAGACCAGTGTGATGGCTGTTTCCCATTCTGCAACAGCGAGGGCGGTGGCCATCGTCACCCGGCTGTTCCGAGTTACTTGCAATATGATGTGCGACGCCGAAGGGATCAAGCCCCGCCACTAACCACGGCGGGGATTTTCTTTATGTCGCATAGGTTGCACCACCAGAACGTCCACAGAACGACTTTTGCAAACTGTCAGCAAACTACGCAAACCGCGACGTACGCAAGCGTTCGCTAACGTGCCGGTATTGTCAATGATTTCAGTTGTTTAGGTGGTGAGAGCGCAGGGATTCGAACCCTGGACCTACTGATTAAAAGTCAGTTGCTCTACCGGCTGAGCTACGCTCTCCCGTGTCGGGGCTGGGATGCCCTTCGGAAGTGCGCGGAACATAGGTAGAGCGATCCGTTCGGTCAACCCAAAAAAAGCGCTTTCTACAATCAATCCGGTTTTTTTTGTCGCACCCCCGAAAAGGTGATTGGAGAGAGGGGGCGGCTGGGGATAAAAGCGGCTTCAGACATGTCTGGCAAACGGGTGAAATCGTTTTGCGGCAATGGCATGCGCCAAAATGAGAGCGTGAAACGCGGCGAATCTCGGGAATCGCGACGTGCCTTGCTGATCTTTTTGCGCGTGACGTTATCCCAAAACCGATTCCCGCTTTTGGGAGACATGCGTCAATGCGGAGTTCTTTCTTGTCGATTGCCGATATTTCCCTGTTCAGCGCGCTTCTGGCCGGTGCCCTGTCATTTCTGTCGCCCTGCGTCCTGCCGTTGGTGCCGCCTTACCTCTGCTATATGGCCGGTGTTTCGGTGGAGCAGTTCAGGACGGAGAATACCGCGCCGCGGCCCGAAATCCGCAGGGCCGTGCTGTTTTCGGCTTTCTTCTTCACGCTCGGTTTTGCCACGGTCTTCGTGGCGCTGGGTGCCGGTGCTTCGACGATCGGCACGCTGTTGCGCCAGAACCTCGATATTCTCGCCAAGATTGGCGGTTTCATCATCATTCTAATGGGTCTGAATTTTCTCGGCGTTTTCCGCATTGGCCTGTTCTCGCGCGAGGCGCGGTTTCAGGGGGCGGGCAAACCGGCCACGCTTTCCGGCGCCTATGTCATGGGCCTTGCCTTTGCCTTCGGCTGGACGCCCTGCATCGGTCCTGTCCTCGGCGCGATCCTCGGCGTTGCCGCCTCGCGTGACACGGTTGGCGATGGCGCGATGCTGCTTGCGGTCTATTCGCTTGGCCTTGCGGTGCCGTTCTGGATTGCTGCAGCCTTTTCCGGTTCCTTCATGCGTTTCCTCGTCCGTTTCCGCCGCCATCTCGGTCTTGTGGAAAAGCTGATGGGTGTGTTGCTGGTGCTCACCGGCCTCGCTTTCATGACCGGTTTCATCACCAATGTGGCGATCTGGTTCCAGGAGACCTTTCCGATCCTGATGAAAATCGGCTAAGCCTCCCCGCGTATTTCATACGCGGGGGAAAGACTGTGGCCGATATCGTCGGATTGCTTTTGCCGTTTTTCGGCCTGATCTTCATCGGCTACGGCGCGGCGTGCATAACGAAACAGCCGGTCGAGGCGATGGGCTGGCTGAACACCTTCATCATCTATGCGGCGCTTCCGGCGCTGTTTTTCAAGCTGGTGTCGAAAACGCCGGTGGAAGAACTGACGCGCATGGATTTCGTTGCCGCCAGTCTTGCCTGCACCTACGGCATTTTCTTGGCTGTGTTCCTGATCGGCCGGTTCGTGAGAAAGAACAATCTCGCCGAAACGACGATCCAGAGTTTCGCGGCAAGCTACGGCAATATTGGCTATATGGGTCCGGGGCTTGCGCTTCTGGCGCTCGGTGAAAAAGCGGCAGTGCCCGTCGCGCTGATCGTCTGTCTCGAAAACGCCGCCCATTTCATCGTCGCACCGGCGATGATGGCGGTTGCGGGCGGTGATAAGCGCTCTGCAGCAAGGCTTGCGCTGGATGTGGCGCGCAAGGTCATTACTCACCCGTTCATCGTGTCGGTAATCGCCGGTTTTCTAGCCGCTTCGCTTTCATGGCAGCCGCCGGAGGCGGTGCAGCGGCTGGTGGATTATCTGGCGCAATCGGCAGCACCATGCGCTCTGTTCGCCATGGGTGTCACGCTGGCGCTGCGGCCAATGAAGCGGGTGCCGGTCGAAATCAGCTATATCGTACCGGCAAAGCTTATCCTGCATCCGCTCGCCGCTTATCTTGTGCTCTCGTCGCTCGGGCGGTTCGAACCGGTATGGATCTATTCCGCCGTGCTGCTTGCGGGCTTGCCGACCGCGACAAATGTCTTCGTCATCGGTCAGCAATATCACGTCTGGCAGGAGAGGGCGTCGGCGACGATCCTGATCTCGACGGTGCTTTCGGTCTTCACGCTGACGGGCGTGGTTTATTTCATCCAGCCTTTTTGAAGCTGCCGAACAGCAGCGAGGGCAGGGCCTTCAGCCCGCGCCCCGGCTCGATGCCTTCGCGCATGACCATGCTTCTGAGCGTGCCGATGCCGGATAGCACATGCAGACCAGCCGCGCGCGCCATCTGCACCGGCAGTAGATCGGAAAGCAGCGACCGGTTGAGGAGATCGACGCTGAGGGTGCGGGTGTAGACATCCGCCCGCCGCTTGCGGTCGAAGCTGCTGCCGGCATCCGCCGCAATCGGGCGGTCGGAGACGGCGCCGAGCAGTTCGGTGAGGGTGATGATGTCGCGCAGGCTGAGGTTCAGACCCTGTGCGCCGATGGGCGGGAAACCATGTGCAGCCTCGCCGATCAGGGCGACGCGGCCCTTGCCGAAGCGATGCGCGGTCATGGAAGACAGTGGCCATGCCTGCACGCTGTCTTCCACCGTAACGGCGCCGAGCATGGATTGCATGCGCTCCTCCACCCTGAGGCTGAGCGCTTCAAGCGGCAGTGCCGTCAGCTCTTCCGCTTGCGCTGGAGTGACAACCCAGACGAGGCTGGAGCGGTCGCCGGGCAGGGGAACCTGCGTGAAAGGTCCCGTGGGCGTATGGAATTCTGTCGAGACATTGCCGTGCGGCCGGCTATGGCTGAAGTTCAAAACGATGGCCGTCTGCGGATAGGACCAGGATTTGACGCCGATCGCGGCTGCATCCCGCACCATCGACTTCCTGCCATCCGCGCCGATCAGAAAATCTGCGGAGAGCGCTTCACCATCGCCAAGTGTTACCGATACACGGTCGTTGCCGATATCAATCGTCTCGGCGGTGGTTTCGAAGCGGGTAATATTGTGTTCCTGTTCGACCGCTTCTCTAAGCACGCCATGCAGCGCCTCATTGGGAATATTCCAGCCGAATGCATCCAGCCCGATTTCAGAGGAGCGGAACTGCACGGTGGGCGCGCGCAGCAGGCGGTCGGTGCCGTCAATGATCTGCATGGTGGAAAGACGGGCTGCGGCAGGGGCTATGCGCGACCAGAGGCCAAGACGGTCCATGAAGCGGATCGACTGGTCCATCAGCGCCGTCGTGCGCCGGTCCTTCTTTTCGCTGGGGGGCGCAACAAGCGCCACGTGGCGGCCCGCCCGCGCAAGAGCTATGGCCGCAATCTGGCCCGCAAGTCCCGCACCGGTGATGGCGATATCGAAGTGTCTCATGGTCCTGATCCGTTGTTATTTCCAAGGCATCATAAAGGCTTTGCGCGGGTAAATCCACTTTGACCCCGGAACATCCCGGCGTAAACATTCGTTGGTTGTACCGCTATATTAGTCCTAGGATAAGCCAGATCAGCCGGTTGCAAAGCGTGGTGAATGGCCGCATACCGGAATGAACAGGGCGGATGAAAAGCGGGGCGCAGACGCTGACCATGAAAATTTTCAACTACAAGCGTGTTCCCTACGCGGAAATCCGCGCCTTTTCCGTTCATATTTTGACGGCATCCGGGTCGTTTCTAGCTTTTCTTGGCGTCGTCGCCGCTTCCGAACACCGCTTTGTCGACATGTTCTGGTGGCTGGGGCTTGCGCTGCTGGTGGATGGCATTGACGGGCCCATCGCCCGCAAGGTTCGGGTGAAGGAAGTTCTGCCCAACTGGTCCGGCGATACGCTCGACAATATCATCGACTATGTCACCTATGTGCTCTTGCCCGCCTTTGCGCTTTACCAGAGCGGCATGATCGGCGAACCGCTATCCTTCGTTGCGGCTGGCATGATCGTGGTGTCGAGCGCCATCTATTACGCCGACATGGGCATGAAGACGGACGAATATTTCTTCTCCGGCTTTCCGGTGGTGTGGAACATGGTGGTGTTCACGCTGTTCGTCATGGATGCCAGCGCCACAACAGCCATGACTGTTGTTACCGTTTCGGTGTTCCTGACATTCCTGCCGATCAATTTCCTGCATCCGGTGCGCGTGAAGCGATTGCGGCCGCTTAATCTGGCAATCGTGTTCGTCTGGTGCGCGCTTGGCGGTTATGCGTTGCTGATGCATTTCGAAACGCCGTCCTGGGCGGTGATCGGCTTTGTGGCGAGCGGGCTTTATCTCTATTGCATCGGCGGAATATTGCAGTTTTTCCCCGCGCTCGGCGCGAAATAAGAAAAGCGTAAAGCCGTTTATTGCTTGTGCAAATTGCATTTAAGCAACGTCTTTTTCAGTTGTGCGCAGCAGCAAAACAGTTATCAATAAATCATGATCGCGCAGCATTGCATACGTGTTGTAGCCTGATTGGGAACAATGACCACGGTTGCTGAAATGCTTCGAAGAAAGCATGGGTAGCCGGTGTAGAGAGGGAATTCGTGACTGGAACTATGGCGCCGGAGGCCGTGCCTCTCCTGTCCGTTCGCAAGCTGACCAAGCTGTTCGGCAATTTCGCCGCATGCAACGGCATCGACCTCGATATAGCGCCGGGCGAAATCCACGCGCTTCTGGGTGAAAACGGCGCGGGCAAGTCCACGCTCGTCAAGATGCTGTTCGGCGTGCTCTCGCCGAGCGAGGGTGATATCGTCTGGCAGGGTCAGCCGGTTTCCATAGGTTCGCCAAGCGAGGCCCGCAGGCTCGGCATCGGCATGGTCTTCCAGCATTTCTCCCTGTTTGAGGCGTTGACGGTTGCTGAAAACATCGCCCTGTCGCTGGACCCGAAAATTTCATTGAAGGAAATCGCCAAGGAAGCGGAACAGCTTTCGCGCGCCTATGGCCTGCCTCTCGATCCCAATGCGCATGTCGCCGATCTTTCGGTTGGCGAGCGGCAGCGTATCGAGATCGTGCGCGCCCTGTTGCAGAACCCGCGCCTTATCATTCTCGACGAGCCGACCTCGGTTTTGACGCCGCAGGAGGCGGACAAGCTGTTCGAGACGCTGGCGAAGCTGAAGGCCGAAGGCCGTTCGGTGCTTTATATCAGCCACCGGCTGGAAGAGGTGCAGCGTATCTGCGACCGCGCCACCGTTCTGCGCCATGGCAAGGTTACGGGCGCCTGCGATCCGCGCAAGGAAACACCGGCATCTCTGGCGCGCATGATGGTGGGCAGCGATGTCGCAAGCGTTTCGCGACCGACGGGCGACGCCCTCGGTCAACCGCAGATCGAAGTCATGGGGCTTTCCGTTGCGCCACGAACGCCCTTTGCCGTGGCGTTGAAAGCGGTTTCCATGACTGTGCGCGCCGGCGAAGTGTTGGCGATTGCCGGGGTTGCCGGAAACGGGCAGGGCGAGTTGTTCGATGCGCTTTCGGGCGAATATCCCGTCTATAATAATGATGCGATCCATCTCCGCGGCAAGCCGGTCGGTCGCATCGGCATCAATGGCCGGCGGCTGATGGGCGCCGGTTTCGTACCCGAGGAGCGCCACGGCCATGCCGCCGTTCCCGGCATGAGCCTTTCCGACAATCTTCTGCTGGCGCGGGCGCGCTCCGACCGCAAGGCGTTTCTGACGGGCGGTTTCCTGCGCATCGTCAGGGGCTCAGCTATCAAGGCGGCGGCGCGGCGCATATCGGAAACCATGGATGTGCGCAAAAGCGGGGCCGATCCGCTGGCGGGATCGCTGTCGGGCGGCAATCTGCAAAAATTCATCGTCGGGCGCGAACTCGATCGTCAACCGGCCGTGCTTGTTGTCAACCAGCCGACATGGGGTGTGGATGCGGGGGCGGCGAGCCGTATCCGGCAGGCGCTGGTCGATCTCGCCAAAGCCGGCTCGGCCGTCATCGTCATCAGCCAGGACCTCGATGAAATCTTCGAGGTCGCCACCAATATCGCGGTCATTTCCGATGGGCAGCTTTCGCAGGCCTATCCGGTGGAAGACATGACGCTTGAAAAGATCGGCCTGCTGATGGGCGGCGTCCACACACAGTCAGGAGCCGCCCAGCATGCGCATTGAGCTTGAAAAACGGGCAGGGATCTCGAAGCTATTTACCCTTCTCTCGCCGCTTCTGGCACTGGTGCTGACGCTGCTCGTCGGCGCCATCATGTTCGCCATACTCGGTAAAAATCCGCTTGATGCGCTTTACGCCTTTTTCATCGAGCCACTGCTGGAGGTCTGGTCGCTGCATGAGCTGGCGATCAAGGCCGCACCGCTGATCCTGATCGCGGTTGGCCTGTCTATCTGTTATCGCTCCAACAACTGGAACATCGGCGCGGAAGGACAATTCACCATCGGCGCGATCACCGGTTCTATCCTGCCGGTGCTTTATCCGGATTGGCATTCGCCACTCATCCTGCCGTTGATGCTGGTTATGGGCGCCATCGGTGGCGCACTCTATGCCGGTATTCCGGCGCTGTTGAAGACGAAGTTCAACACCAACGAAATCCTCGTCAGCCTCATGCTGGTCTATGTCGCGCAGCTTTTTCTCGACTGGCTGACGCGCGGCATCTGGCGCGATCCGGGCGGCTATAACTTCCCGCAGACGAAACCCTTCAACGAGAGCGCAGTGCTGCCGGAAATGCTGGCATCGGGCCGGGCGCATTGGGGTTTCGTGTTTGCCATCGTGGCGGCCATCGCGCTGTGGTTCATGATGCGTTACATGCTGAAAGGCTTCGAGGTCACGGTTCTTGGCCAATCGGCGCGGGCAGGGCGTTTTGCCGGTTTCTCATCGAGCCGCATGGTCTGGTTTTCGATGCTGCTTTCCGGCGCGCTTGCCGGGCTTGCGGGCATTTCGGAAGCCTCCGGCTCCATCGGCCATCTTCAACCCAGCATTTCTCCGGGTTACGGCTTCACCGCCATCATCGTCGCCTTTCTCGGCCGCCTCAATCCGCTCGGTATCATCCTCTCCGGGCTGGTGCTTGCACTGACCTATCTTGGTGGTGAGGCGGCGCAGCTTTCCATCGGTGTGTCTGACAAGGTGACGCGTGTGTTTCAGGGGCTGATGCTGTTCTTCGTACTCTCCTGCGATACGTTGATCTTTTACCGCATCAGGGTCGTCTTCACCGGCAAGGCGCATAACAGCCAAGGAGCGGCATGATGGATATGCTTCAGGCCATCCTTCTCACGGTCATCACTGCCGCCACACCGCTCGTCCTTGCCGCCTCGGGCGAGCTGGTGGCGGAACGCTCCGGCGTCCTCAATCTCGGCGTCGAGGGCATGATGATCATGGGTGCGGTCTGCGCTTTCGCTGCCGCGCATATGACCGGTTCGCCCTATCTCGGCATTCTGGCCGGTATCGCGTCGGGCGCGGTTTTCTCGCTGCTCTTCGGTTTCCTGACGCTGACGCTCGTTACCAACCAGGTGGCGACGGGACTTGCGCTGACCATTCTCGGTCTTGGCGTTTCCGGCATGCTGGGCGAAAGCTTCGTTGGCCTGCCGGGCGTCAAGCTGCAGCCCATCGTCTTTCCGGTGCTGTCGGAGATACCCTTCATCGGCCCCTTGCTGTTCCGGCAAGACCTGATCTTCTACATGTCCATCGCGCTCGTTGCCGGCATAAGCTGGTTTTTGTTCAAGAGCCGCACGGGTCTCAAGATCCGCGCCATCGGCGACAATCACGGTTCTGCCCATGCGCTTGGCATCAACGTCATCCGCACACGCTATCTGGCTGTCATGTTCGGCGGTGCGTGCGCGGGGCTTGCCGGTGCGCAGCTTTCGTTGGTCTATACGCCGCAATGGGTGGAAAACATGTCGGCCGGGCGTGGCTGGATCGCACTGGCGCTCGTCGTCTTCGCGTCCTGGCGTCCATGGCGGGTGCTGGCAGGCGGTTATCTGTTCGGCGCTGTCACCATCGGGCAGTTGCACGCCCAGGCATTCGGCATTGGCGTGCCGTCGCAACTGCTTTCGGCGCTGCCCTATATCGCAACTATTGTCGTGCTGGTCATCATCTCGCATAATCGCCGCACGACCTTGATCAACACGCCGGCATCACTGGGCAAATCCTTCGTGCCGGACCGGTGAGAAAAACTTCCAGTCTCCAAACCAAACAGGGGTAAAAATGAAAAAACTGGTCATCGCACTTGCTGCTTCCATAGCGGCTCTTGGAGGCGTCGTTTCTTCGGCTGAGGCCGCCGACGCAAAGAAGGTCTGCTTCATCTATGTCGGCAGCCGCACCGATGGCGGCTGGACGCAGGCGCATGAAATCGGTCGCGAAGAGCTGCAGAAGCATTTCGGCGACAAGATCGAAACGCCGTTCCTCGAAAGCGTTCCGGAAGGCCCGGATGCCGAACGCGCCATCGAGCGCATGGCACGTTCCGGCTGTGAGCTGGTCTTCACCACCTCCTTCGGCTTCATGGATGCGACCGTTAAAGTTGCCCAGAAGTTCCCCAAGGTGAAGTTCGAGCACGCTACCGGCTTCAAGACCGCCGAAAACGTCGCGACCTACAATTCGCGTTTCTATGAAGGCCGCTACATTCAGGGCCAGATCGCCGCAAAGATGTCGAAGAAGGGTGTTGCCGGCTACATCGCTTCCTTCCCGATCCCGGAAGTGGTGATGGGCATCGACGCTTTCGTTCTTGGCGCGCAGTCCGTCAATCCTGAATTCAAGGTCAAGGTTGTCTGGGCCAACACCTGGTTCGACCCCGGCAAGGAAGCCGATGCCGCCAAGGCGCTTATCGACCAGGGCGTCGATATCCTGACGCAGCACACCGATACGACTGCTCCGATGCAGGTTGCAGCCGAGCGCGGCATCAAGGCCTTCGGTCAGGCTTCCGATATGATCAAGGCCGGTCCGGAGACGCAGCTGACCGCGATCAAGGACACCTGGGGCGCCTATTACGTCAAGCGCACGCAGGCCCTGCTTGACGGCACGTGGAAGTCCGAATCCATCTGGGACGGCCTGAAGGACGGCATCCTGACCATGGCGCCTTACACCAACATGCCTGATGACGTGAAGAAGATGGCTGAGGAAACCGAAGCCAAGATCAAGTCGGGCGAGTTGCACCCCTTTACCGGTCCGGTGAAGAAGCAGGACGGTTCGGAATGGCTGAAGGCGGGTGAGAAGGCTGAAGACGGCGTTCTGCTCGGCCTCAACTTCTACGTTGCCGGCGTGGACGACAAGTTGCCGCAATAATATGACACGCAGGTACTAGCTGCTAACGGGACCGCGCATGCAATTCATGCGCGGTCTTTGTTATTTTGATGTGTTTTATTGTTCGAACGAAGTTTGGCTTTGCTTTTCACGCGCGTTGATGTTTTTCACTGTATTCTGCGTTGAAAATCGGGCTGCTTTCCTGGATTACACAAGTCAGGCGCGATTTTTACATCTTCAACCGAACGGAAGGACATGGAATTTGCAGCGCGGAATGCTCGATGCGGCGATCGGTTTTCGAAAGTTGCGGACAAATCATGCTCAGGTCGTTCACAAGCTCGGTCTCGATATCGTGTCCGGAGTTTTCAAGACGGGTGACATCCTGCCGGGCGATGCCGAGCTGATGGAGCGGCTGAAAGTCTCTCGAACGGTGCTTCGCGAGGCGATGAAGACGCTGACCGCCAAGGGCATGATCTCCCCCAAGGCGCGCATCGGTACCCGTGTGACGGAGCGCGAAAGCTGGAACATGTTCGACAGCGAGGTGCTGCTCTGGCACTTCGAGGCTGGTGTCAGCGAGGAATTCCTGCTGCATCTCTACGATATCCGCCAGGCGTTCGAACCCTATGGCGCGGGTCTTGCTGCGGCCAGGGCAAAAGACGCCGATATCGCAAGGCTTGTCGCTTACGCCAATGAGATGGGCAACACGGCTTATTCCAAGGAAAAGCGCGCGCTTGCGGATATGAATTTCCACGTTCTCATCACCGAAATGTCCGGCAACCCGTTCATGCGCACCGTCGGTTCGCTGATAAAGGCGGCGCTGGCGGGCATTTTCCGGATGAGCAACCCGGAAGCCGATCCCAACGAGATTTCCGACGTGTCTGCCTCTCACCTGCGACTCGTCGAAGCGTTTCGCCTGCGCGATGAGGGGGCAGCCCGGCGCGAGATGGAAAGGCTGATTGAAAACGGCCGTCAGCAGATACTCGAATTCACGGCCCGTAACTCCCGCCCATAGATCATGCCAGCCTGCCGCTGATCACGTTTGATGAAAATCGGCGTGGAAATTTGGTGGAGATTTGCATGGTTTCTTAAGTGGGGCGCCGTTATAGCAGTGCCGGAAAGAAATCACCCATACGCCCGTCCGCAGTGCTGGCCGGCGTAAAGTCAAACATTGCCCCTGTCCGGGCCGCCTGTGGCCGGTGACGGGGTGTTGGAGGTCTTATGGAGCGCAGCTCTCTAGCCGTTATTCTCGCAGCGGGCGACAGCACGCGCATGAAGTCTTCGAAGTCCAAGGTGCTTCATCCGGTCGCTGGACGCCCGATGATCGGGCATGTGGTGGAGGCTGTTGCTGGAGCGGGCGTCGGCGCGGTGGCGCTGGTGGTCGGGCGCGATGCCGACAATGTCGCTGCTGCGGCAAGTCTCAAGGGCCTGCAGGTCGAGGCTTTCCTGCAAAAGGAACGCAAGGGCACCGGGCATGCGGTTCTTGCCGCACGCGAGGCGATCGAACGCGGTTTTGACGATGTCATCGTCGCTTATGGCGATGTGCCGCTCATCACCTCAGCCACGCTCGACAGGGCGCGCGAGGCGATTGCCGACGGTGCCGATGTCGCCGTTATCGGGTTCCATACCGACCGTCCCACGGGTTATGGGCGGCTTCTGGTCGAGAATGGCGAGCTGGTCGCGATCCGCGAGGAAAAGGACGCCACCGACGAGGAGCGCAAGGTCACCTGGTGCAACAGCGGATTGATGGCCATCAACGGCCGCAATGCGCTGGATCTGCTGGATCGGATTGGCAACAGCAATGTTAAGGGCGAATATTATCTGACTGACATCGTCGAGATCGCCCGTTCTCTCGGCCGCCGCGCCATTGCCATCGATGCGCCGGAAAAGGAATTGACCGGCTGCAACAACCGCGCTGAACTCGCCTTCATCGAGAGGCTCTGGCAGGAGCGCCGCCGTCACGAATTGATGGTCGACGGTGTTTCGATGATCGCGCCTGAGACAGTATTCCTTTCCTTCGATACGAAGATCGGTCAGGATGTCCTGATCGAGCCCAACGTCGTTTTCGGTCCCGGCGTGACGATCGAGCCGGGTGCGATCATTCATGCATTTTCGCATCTGGAAGGGGCCTATCTGGCCGAGGGTGCGGTTGTCGGTCCCTTTGCGCGGTTGCGTCCGGGTGCAAACCTGCACGCCAACGCCAAGGTCGGCAATTTCTGTGAGGTCAAGAAGGCCGAGATCGGCGAGGGCGCAAAGGTCAACCATTTGACCTATATCGGCGATGCTTTCGTGGGTGCAGGCAGCAATATCGGCGCGGGTGCCATCACCTGCAATTATGACGGTTACAACAAGTCCGAAACGCGGATCGGAGCCAACAGCTTCATCGGCTCGAATTCGTCGCTGGTTGCTCCCGTCTCCATTGGAGAGCGGGCCTATATCGCCTCCGGCAGCGTGATTACCGATGACGTGCCTGCCGATGCGCTGGCTTTCGGGCGCGCGCGCCAGGAGGTGAAACCGGGCAGGGCGGTCGCCTTGCGCGAGCGGGCGAAAGCGCTGAAGGAAGCGAAGAAAAAATCCTCTTAGATGACGTTACCGAGCGATACTGAAAGTGACCGGCGGGATAATTGCCGATTTCAGAGAAACGGTTAAAGCATTTCCAGTAAAGGTGCGCAGCGGTTTTACGTCCGGAAATGCATCAGAACAAAAAGGTGGTGTATTTTCGCATTTCAGGGAAAGGCGGAAATACTCTGGAAGTTTCGGTGAAGAGATCGCCGTCTGGAGAAATATATGTGCGGAATTGTCGGAATTGTCGGAACGCAGCCCGTTGCTGAACGGCTTGTCGATGCGCTGAAGCGCCTCGAATATCGCGGTTACGATTCGGCGGGTGTCGCCACCATCGACAATGGCGCGATGGACCGTCGCCGGGCAGAAGGCAAGCTGTTCAATCTGGAAAAGCTGGTCTCTGAAAAGCCGCTGCCAGGTGTCGTCGGCATCGCGCATACGCGCTGGGCGACGCACGGCGTGCCGAACGAAACCAACGCCCACCCGCATTTCGTCGAAGGCGTTGCCGTCGTTCATAACGGCATCATCGAAAACTTCTCCGAATTGCGCGAGGAACTGAGCGCCGAGGGTGCAACCTTCACCACCCAGACCGACACCGAAGTGGTGGCGCAGCTTCTGGCAAAATACACCCGCGAAGGGCTTGGCCATCGCGAGGCGATGCTGAAGATGCTGAACCACGTGACCGGTGCCTATGCGCTGGTGGTGATGTTTCAGGACGATCCCCATACGCTGCTTTCGGCGCGCTCCGGCCCGCCGCTTGCCGTCGGTTACGGCAGGGGCGAGATGTTCCTGGGGTCCGACGCGATCGCGCTTTCGCCTTTCACCAATGAGATCACCTATCTGGTGGATGGCGACTGCGCCATCGTGACCCGTGACGGTGCGGAAATCATCGATTTCTCCGGCAAGCCGGTGAAACGCGAGCGCCAGATTTCGCAGGCGACGGCTTTCGTGGTCGACAAGGGCAACCACCGCCATTTCATGGAAAAGGAAATCTATGAGCAGCCGGAAGTCATTTCCCATGCGCTCAGCCACTATGTGGATTTCGCCTCCAAAACCGTGAAGGATGCCGACACGGCAATCGATTTCGCCAGGCTTTCCGGCCTTGCCATTTCTGCCTGCGGCACGGCCTATCTTTCCGGCCTGATCGGCAAATACTGGTTCGAACGTTACGCGCGCCTGCCGGTGGAAATCGATGTCGCATCGGAATTCCGTTACCGCGAGATTCCGCTCGTTCCCACGCAGGCCGCGCTGTTCATTTCGCAATCGGGCGAAACCGCCGATACGCTGGCGGCCTTGCGTTACTGCCAGCAAGAGGGACTGAAGATCGGCGCAGTGGTCAATACACGTGAATCGACCATGGCGCGCGAATCGGATGCGATCTTTCCGATCCTCGCCGGCCCGGAAATCGGCGTGGCCTCCACCAAGGCCTTCACCTGCCAGCTTGCCGTGCTCGCTTCGCTCGCGGTTGCCGCGGGCAAGGCGCGCGGCACGTTGAAGCCAGGCGAGGAAAAGGAGCTGGTGCAACAGCTTATCGAGATGCCGCGCATCATGAGCAAGGTGCTGAACCTCATCCAGCCGCAGATCGAGGCGCTGTCGCGCGATCTGTCGCGCTTCAAGGATGTACTTTATCTCGGCCGCGGCACCAGCTTCCCGCTGGCGCTGGAAGGCGCACTGAAGCTCAAGGAAATTTCCTATATCCACGCCGAAGGATATGCAGCCGGCGAGCTGAAGCATGGGCCAATCGCACTGATCGACGAGAACATGCCTGTCATCGTCATCGCGCCGCATGACCGCTTCTTTGAAAAGACCGTTTCGAACATGCAGGAAGTGGCCGCGCGCGGCGGCCGCATCATCTTCATCACCGACGAGAAGGGCGCCGCTGCGTCCAAGCTCGACACCATGGCGACGATCACGCTGCCCAATGTCGACGAGCTGATCGCGCCGATGGTCTTCTCGCTGCCGATCCAGCTGCTGGCCTATCACACCGCCGTCTTCATGGGCACGGATGTGGACCAGCCACGCAATCTGGCGAAATCGGTGACGGTGGAATGATCATCCGGCCGGAGCGGCAAGGTGATGAAGAGGCGATTGCTCGCGTTACGGAAGATGCCTTCCGTAACGTCGACTACAGCGACAAGACGGAACATGTGATCGTCGAACGGCTTCGCAAGGCCGGTGCGCTGACTGTTTCTCTGGTTGCCGAGGACAGCGAAGGCATCATCGGCCATATCGGTTTTTCACCGGTAACACTGTCGGGCGGCGAGACCGGCTGGTTCTGTCTTGCGCCCTTATCGGTGGTGCCGGACCGGCAAAGGCAGGGTGTCGGCTCGGGGCTGGTTCGGGAAGGGCTTGCCGCGCTGGACCGTCTGAGTGCTTCTGGCGCAGTTGTCGCTGGCGATCCGGACTATTACGGCCGCTTCGGTTTTCGCCATGTTGAGGGCCTGAGCGGCAAGGGGATTCCTGACGAATATTTCACAGTTCTTCGCTTGCATGGCGGAACTCCATCCGGCATTGTCGGTTTTCATCCGGGTTTCGATAGCGACAACGCTTAATTCCGAACGGTAAATGACCGATATTCCAGTCAAAATTTCATTCGCAGCCCGTCTGCGCAACAGCTTCCTCACGGGCGTCCTCATCCTTGCGCCTGTCACCATCACCATGTGGCTCGTATGGAGCTTCCTGCAATGGGCGGATAGCTGGGTTAAGCCCTATATTCCCGCCCGTTACGATCCCGAGCAATATTTCGATGTGGCGATCCCCGGCTTCGGCCTGCTGATCGCCGTCATCGGCATCACGCTCATCGGCTTTCTCGGCAACAACCTCATTGGCAAATGGATCGTCGGCGTCGGCGAATCCGTTCTCAACCGCATGCCGCTGGTGCGACCGATCTACAAGAGCATCAAGCAGCTGTTCGAATCCGTCCTGAAAGAGCATTCGAACTCTTTCAAGAAGGTCGGCCTGATCGAGTTTCCGTCACCCGGCACCTGGGCGATGGTATTCGTATCCTCGGAGGTCAAGGGAGAGCTTGCCCATCGCTTCAACGAGATGGGCCAGGAGATGGTTGCCGTCTTCCTGCCACCGACTCCGGTGCCGACGGCGGGTTTCCTGCTGTTCGTGCCGAAGGACAAGATCGTGATGCTGGACATGACACCGGAAGACGCGGCGAAACTGCTGATTTCAGGTGGACTGGTGGCTCCGGATTTCACGCCGCCGAAAATGATTGCGCCGGTTTGAGCGTTACAGGAGGCCGCTGATATCTGTTTGCGAAAAGTCGTTGCCGACATAAAGCAAAGGGCAGCCTTCAGCTTTTGCCAGCTCATAGGCAAAACAATCTCCGAAATTCAGCCCGGCGGGGTGGATACCCTTTCCCCAGATGCGATAGGCTTCCGAAATGCCACGGATTGATTTAGCAGTAACGGGTTTGATTTCGACGCTCAGCCCTTCGATCAGCATCTCGAGTTCCCGGCTGCGGCCACGTCTTTGCGCTACGATCACAGCTTCGGCAAGCGTACCGGCGGATATCAGCAATGATTCATCCGTATCGAGAGCCATGGCACATGCATCTGCTGTGGGTTCATCAAGCAGGATTGCAAGCAGAGCAGATGTATCGATGACCATCATTTTGGAAGGCCGTGCTCGTCATAAAGGAAATCCTGACTATGCGCGGCATCCGGGCCATCGTCGCTCTTGGTCGCGACGGCCGCGCGCACTTTATCAAGCACGGCCCTGCGGGATTTTTTATCCGCCACAACAACCACTGGAACCAGCCGCACTGCTGCATGACCATGCCGGGTGAGAATGATTTCGTCCCCGGCCTCGGCGCGTCGTACCAATTCTGTCAGTTGGCCTTTTGCATCAGTTACGGATATCTGCATGGCTAACCTTAAGCGTTAAATCTCGCTTTAGATTAGTCTATTGAATGGACCAAATCAATCCTCGTCATCGAGATCATCCACCTCGGTTCCCGTCGTGGTCGCATGGAACACGGGGACGAAAAGCCGCATGTAGACCAGCCGCACGCTCCAGCCCTGTTCCAGTGCCTCGGTCCATGCCTTCTTGCGGCCGGGCTTTTTGAAGGCCTTGCCGATCGCTTTCTTCTGGCTTTTGGCGAAGGTGTCGGGTTGCAGGATGTTTTGTGGTGAGCAGAGCGCGTAGCCCTTTCTGAAGGCGGGCGGTGGGCGGCGTGGGTCGATCATGTTCATGGCGGTTCACTTTCAGCCGGCGTGCAGGAAGCGGATAGCTTCGTCGCGGCGGTGCAGATAGAGCAGGGTGCGCAGGCTTTCGCCGCGCGGGCCGGTCAGTTCGGGGTCGCGCTCGATGACATAGGCGGCGTCCTTGCGGGCGATTTCCAGGAGGTCGGCATGGGCTTCGAGGCTGGCGATGCGGAAGCCCGGGGTGCCGGACTGGCGGGTGCCGAGGAGTTCGCCTTCGCCGCGCAGCTTCAAATCCTCTTCCGCAATCAGGAAGCCGTCCTCGCTGTCGCGAAGGATGGAAAGTCGGGCGCGGCCGTTTTCGCTAAGCGGCCCCTTGTAGAGCAGGATGCAGGTGGAGGCCTCGTCACCGCGTCCAACCCGGCCACGCAGCTGGTGAAGCTGGGCCAGGCCGAAACGTTCGGCATGTTCGATGACCATGATCGTGGCGTCCGGAACGTCGACACCCACTTCCACCACTGTCGTTGCCACCAGCAGCCGGGTTTCGCCGCTCTTGAAGGCCAACATGGCGGCGTCTTTTTCCGGGCCGCTCATGCGCCCATGGATGAGACCGATATTGGCACCGAGCATCTGCGAGAGAACCGCATGTCGTTCTTCCGCCGACATCAGGTCGGACTCTTCCGTCTCCTCCACCAGCGGGCAGATCCAGTAGGCCTTCTTGCCTTCCTTCAGCGCGGCGCGCAGCCGCTCGACGATATCGCCGATGCGTTCGGTGGGGATCGTCACGGTCTGGATGGGTTTTCGTCCGGCCGGTTTTTCGGTGAGTTTCGACACATCCATGTCGCCGAAGGCGGCCAGCACCAGCGTGCGCGGAATGGGCGTGGCGGTCATAACAAGCATATGCGGCGTGATGCCCTTGGCGGTGAGACGCAGGCGCTGGTGTACGCCGAAACGGTGCTGCTCATCCACCACGGCCAGCACGAGGTTCTTGTAACTCACGCTGTCCTGGAACAGCGCGTGGGTGCCGATGACGATCTGTGCCTCACCGGAGGCCACGCGTTCTTCGATCTCGCGACGCTCCTTGCCCTTGGTGCGGCCGGTCAGCACCTCAACCGTAATGCCCGCGGCATTGGCGAGTTTGGAGATGGTGGCGAAATGCTGCCGGGCAAGAATTTCGGTCGGGGCCATCAACACCGCCTGTCCGCCGGCCTCGACGGCGGTTGCCATAGCAATCAGCGCCACCAGCGTCTTGCCCGCGCCGACATCGCCCTGCAACAGCCGCAACATACGGTCCTCGCTGGCCATATCGGTCAGGATATCTTTCACCGAGGCATTCTGGCTCGGCGTCAGGGAGAAGGGCAGTTGCGACAGGATTTTTGCAGCAATGTCCCCCTTGGCGCGGATCGGCTGGCCCGCGACCTTGCGCAGTCTTTGCCGCACCAGCGCCAGTGACAGCTGCCCGGCCAAGAATTCGTCGTAGGCGAGCCGTCTGCGTGCCGGGGCCTGAGGATCGATATCGGCGCTGTCGCGTGGGTCGTGCAATTCACGGAAGCTCGATGCCACGTCGCCGAACCCCTGACGGGTCTTCAGGGTCTCGTCGATCCATTCGGGAAAGACCGGCAGTTTCGAAAGTCCGCCTTCAATTGCCCGCCGCAGCACCTTCGGAGACAGCCCGGCTGTCATCGGATAAACGGCTTCGACCAGCGGCAGGTTCTCTGCCTCGGAGAGCTTCACCATGAAATCCGGATGCACCATGGAGGCGCGGCCGTTGAACCAGTCCACCTTGCCGCTGACGAGAACCTCTTCATCGACGGGCAAGGCCTTGGAAAGCCAGTCTCCCTTGGCGCGGAAGAAGGTCAGCGCCAGTTCCCCGGTCTCGTCATGCAGGAAAACACGGTAGGGCGCGGAACGATTGCCCGGTGGAGCTGGCTGATGCCGGTCGACACGTCCCTGGATGGTGACAATGGCGCCGGGAGCGGCAAGCGCGATGCCCGGGCGGTTGCGCCGGTCGATGACGTTTGATGGTGCGTGGAACAGAAGATCGATCACGCGGGTGTCGTCGGCATTTTCCCGGCTCAGCAGTTTGGCCAGAAGGTCGGCAAGCTTCGGCCCCACACCGGCAAGGGTGGAGACGGAAGCAAATAGCGGATCGAGAATGGCGGGACGCATGCTCAGCAAAATCGGGGAAGGGGACGCGTTATGCAAGACGTGGCGCCCGACAAAGGCTGTTTATCACCGGCAGATTTTAGCCGCCGTGGCATTATTTCGATAAAAACCGGTTCCAAGCGTTCGCCTCCTGTTCTATAGGAGGGCGCAATCAACATCCTGTTGAATAGCCAACCGAAAGGTGAATGCGATGACTGGACTGGTGCGCACGAGCGCCGACCTCGATCCGAGGCGCAGGCGGATACTTTACCGCTGCTGGCACCGGGGCATTCGCGAGATGGATCTGGTGCTCGGGCAATTTGCGGAAGACAATATTGCCGGGCTTTCCGACGATCAGCTCGACGAGCTGGAAATCATCATGGCGGAAGAGGATAACGACCTCGTCAAGATGGTGACAGGTGCCCTGCCGGTGCCGGAAAAATTCCAGACCCCGTTGTTCGAGAAGATCGCCTCTTACCGTCCCGATTTCGATCTCGTCACAGCCGAAACCCTGAAGGCCTGAAACATGATAGCCGGATTCGATGCAAAGCTGGTGGCGTCGGCCGATACGCCGCTGACCATCGGAAACGTGCCCTCCGGCATGGAAGCCCTGCTGCTCGCCGATATGGCGCGGGCGGGAACATCGGTGGCTTACGTGATGTCGGACGGCCAGCGGGTCGCCGATCTCGAACAGATTCTTGGTTTTGTCGCGCCAGATATTCCGGTGTTGACGCTGCCGGCCTGGGATTGTCTGCCTTATGACCGCGTGTCACCGAGTGCGGACACCTCGGCGCGCCGGCTCGCGGCACTTGCCGGCCTCATCAACCACGCCAAGAAACCGCATCCGGCCATCGTTCTCGTCACCGTCAACGCCATGCTGCAGAAGATGGCGCCGCGCGACGTTATCGAGAGCCTGGGCTTTTCGGCCAAGCCCGGCAACCAGATCCGCATGGAGGACATCGCCGCGCGGCTGGAGCGCAACGGTTTCGACCGGGTGGCGACGGTGCGTGAAGTGGGTGAATTCGCCGTGCGCGGCGGCATTCTCGATGTCTTCGTGCCGGGCACCGAAGAGCCGGTGCGGCTCGATTTCTTCGGCGATACGCTGGAAAGCATCCGCACCTTCGATCCGGCCAGCCAGCGCACCATCGCACAGGCGCGCTCGCTTGATCTTAATCCGATGAGCGAAGTGACGCTGACGCCGGATACGATCGGCCGGTTCCGTAAAAATTACCTGTCGCTATTCGGTGCGGCGACGCGCGACGACGCGCTTTATCAGGCCGTCTCCGAAGGCCGCCGTTATGCCGGTATGGAGCACTGGCTGCCGCTGTTTTACGAGGAGCTGGAAACCGCCTTCGATTATCTCAGCGGTTTCCGTATCGTCACCGACCATACGGCGCGAGAGGCGGCGAAGGAACGCTCCAAGCTGGTCCTCGATTATTACGAGGCGCGGCGGGCTTCCGGAGAGACCAAGGGCTCGACGCAGGGCGCGCCTTACAAGCCGGTATCGCCTGGGCAAATCTATCTCGACGGCAAGAGCTTCGAGGCGGCGCTTGCGAGCGTCAATGCGGTGCGGCTGACGCCTTTCAACGAACAAGATAGCGAAGGCCGCCCGGTCGCGACGCTTGATGCCCATGTTGGTCCGCGCTGGGCACGTCCACCGACGGAAGGCGACAGCGAAGAGCGGGTCAATGTTTTCGATCTGGCGGTAAAGCACATTGCCGAGCGCCGGGCCAAGGGCTGGAAGGTTTTGATCACCGGATGGTCGGAAGGTTCGCTCGACCGGCTGTTGCAGGTCTTGAACGAACACGGGCTTGAAAAGATCAAGCCGGTGACATCGCTGAAAGAGGTGGAGAAACTCGGCAAGGGTGAGGCGGCTTCTGCGGTGCTGAGCCTCGAAGCCGGGTTTGAGACCGGAACGCTCGCAATCATCGGCGAGCAGGATATTCTTGGCGACCGCATGGTGCGCCGTTCCAAGCGCCGCAAGCGCGGCGCGGATTTCATCGCGGAAGTGGCGGGGCTGGACGAAGGCTCGCTCGTGGTTCACGCCGAACACGGCATCGGTCGCTTCGTCGGTTTGCAGACCATCGAGGCAGCGGGCGCGCCGCGCGCCTGTCTGGAACTGCATTATGCCGACGACGCCAAGCTGTTCCTACCGGTCGAAAACATCGATCTTCTCTCGCGTTATGGTTCTGATGCCGCGGAAGCCACGCTCGACAAGCTCGGTGGCGGCGCATGGCAGATGCGCAAGGCCAAGCTCAAGAAGCGCCTGCTCGATATGGCCGACGAGCTTATCCGCATTGCAGCCGCGCGTCTGGTGCGCCACGCGCCGGCGCTTATCGCACCGGACGGGCTTTACGACGAGTTCGCCGCCCGTTTCCCCTATGACGAGACCGAGGACCAGCTGAACGCCATCGACGCTGTTCGCGACGATCTCGGTGCCGGGCGGCCGATGGATCGCCTGATCTGCGGCGATGTCGGTTTCGGCAAGACCGAAGTGGCCTTGCGCGCCGCTTTCCTTGCCGCCATGAATGGCGTTCAGGTGGCGGTGGTGGTGCCGACCACGCTTCTGGCGCGACAGCATTTCCGTACCTTTTCCGAACGGTTTCGCGGTCTGCCGATCCGGGTGCAGCAGGCCTCGCGCCTTGTGGGTTCGAAGGAGCTTGCGCTCACCAAGAAGGAAGTGGCTGATGGAAAGACCGACATTGTCGTCGGCACCCATGCGCTGCTCGGTGCGGGCATCAGCTTCGCCAATCTCGGCCTGCTGATCATCGATGAGGAGCAGCATTTCGGTGTGAAGCACAAGGAGCGGCTGAAGGAGCTGAAAAGTGACGTGCATGTGCTGACGCTGTCGGCGACGCCCATTCCGCGCACCTTGCAGCTGGCCATGACCGGCGTGCGCGAGCTGTCGCTCATCACCACGCCGCCAGTGGACCGCATGGCGGTTCGCACCTTCATTTCGCCCTTCGATCCGCTGGTAATCCGTGAAACGTTGATGCGCGAGCATTATCGCGGTGGCCAGAGCTTTTATGTCTGCCCGCGCCTTGCCGATCTCGCTGATATCCATGCATTCCTGCAGTCGGATGTGCCGGAACTGAAAGTGGCGGTGGCGCATGGCCAGATGGCGGCGGGTGAACTCGAAGACATCATGAACGCCTTCTATGACGGCAAATACGATGTGCTGCTTTCGACCACCATCGTCGAATCCGGCCTCGACGTGCCGACCGCCAATACGCTGATCGTGCATCGTGCCGACATGTTCGGTCTCGCCCAGCTTTACCAGCTGCGTGGCCGTGTCGGTCGTTCCAAGGTCCGCGCCTTCGCGCTGTTCACCCTGCCGGTCAACAAGGTGTTGACGACGATGGCGGAGCGGCGGCTGAAAGTGCTGCAATCGCTCGACACACTCGGCGCCGGTTTCCAGCTTGCCAGCCACGATCTCGATATTCGCGGCGCGGGCAATCTGCTTGGCGAAGAACAGTCCGGCCACATCAAGGAAGTCGGTTTCGAGCTTTACCAGCAGATGCTGGAAGAGGCCGTGGCCGAAGTGAAGGGTGACGAAGAGGTGCGCGACAGCGGCTGGTCGCCGCAAATCTCGGTCGGCACCTCGGTGATGATCCCGGAAGACTACGTGCCGGATCTGCATCTGCGCATGGGTCTCTACCGCCGTCTCGGCGAGCTTGCGGATATAGGCGAGATCGACGGTTTCGGCGCAGAAATGATCGACCGTTTCGGCCCGCTGCCGAAGGAAGTTCAGCATCTCCTCAAGATCGTCTACATCAAGTCGCTCTGCCGCACGGCCAATGTCGAGAAGGTGGATGCCGGGCCGAAAGGCGTGGTTGTGCAGTTCCGCAACAAGGAATTCCCCAATCCGGCAGCGCTTGTCGGTTACATTGGCAAGCAGGGCTCGATGGCGAAAATCCGCACGGACCACAGCCTGTTCCTGAACCGCGATCTGCCGACGCCGGAAAAACGGCTGGCGGGTGCGGCGATGGTCATGACGCAATTGGCGGAGCTGGCTCGGTCGTAGATTTAAGCCTTTGGGGGGCGGTGGGTGTGGCTTACCCCCTCTGCCCTGCCGGGCATCTCCCCCACAAGGAGGGAGATCGGCAAGACGCGCTGTCACCACTTCATTCTCTAACGTTGATATAGGCAAAACCTTGCCGCATATCGATCTTCCCACCTCTGGGGGAGATGCCCGGCAGGGCGGAGAGGGGTAAACCACACCCATCTTCGGCTCATTTCCGTTAGCCAATCCCTCGAAAACTACACTCACTGCCTTCAGCGAAAATTACCGCGATGTAACGAAACGGACATGTATCGGTAGTCTTCGCGGGCGTAATCTTTCCTTCATACCCGGTGCGGCGGATCGTAAAGCCGCCGGGTCTTGAAGGAGCAGGACGATGTGGACCAACATCAACAGGTTTGCCACCGCTGGTCTGGTTGCTTTGACAATTGCGGGCACCACAATTGCCACCACCAGTCAGGCGGAAGCGCGCAATAATTTCGGCCGCGGCCTTGCCGCCGGGATCGCAGGAACGATCATTGGCGGAGCGCTCATCGCCGGGGCAAGGCATCCCGGTTACGCTTATGGCCCCGCTTATTATGCACCGGCCTACGGTCCACCCGTCTACGCCGTGCCAGCTTATGGACCGCCTGTTGTTTACCAGCCGGTTTATCCTCGCTGCCACGTGGCCTGGCGACAGAACGCCTGGGGCGACATGTATCGGGTCAGGGTTTGTGATTGATCGAATGCCATGCCAGCGACGCAAACATGCGTCGCTGGTTCTCATGCATTTTTGACTTTAGCGCTCGTCTTCCGGCGTGATCCCGACGGCGACATTCTGGTCGGTCGCGGCGATGGAGGCGGGAAGCGGCACTTTTCGCTGCTTCTCGCGGATCAGCGTCAGCAGGCCGGAGCCGACGATCAGGGCGATGCCCATCAACATCCAGCCATCAATACGGTCGCCGAAAATCAGGTAACCGAACAGAATCGCCCAGAGCATCTGGCTATATTGCGTTGGGCCGATCATGGCGGCGGGCGCATATTGGGCAGCATACATGACAAGCACGTTGCCAAGCGCGCCGAGCAGGCCGTATCCCGCCAGCAGCAACCATTGTTCGCCGCCCGGCATGATGAAGGTCGGCACCATGGCGATGCCGCTGATGGTAAGACAGCCCAGTACGCCGGCCCCATACAGCGAGACGTTCTTTTCCGACGGACCCATGGCGCGGAAGATGACTATGCTGAGTGCGCCGCTGAAGCCACCGATGATTGCGCCGATATGGCCGATGCCGAGTTCACGGAAACCCGGCCGCAGGATGACCAGCACCCCGAGGAAACCGATGATGACCGCAGACCAACGGCGGATGCCCACCTGTTCCTTCAAAAACACCACCGACATGATGGTGACGAAAGAAGGAAGCAGGAAGATCAGCGCGAAGGCTTCGGCCATGGAAAGATGGGTGAAAGCGGTGACGCTGCCGACGGCACCCGTACCTGCGGCAAAAAATCGGATGATCCATAAAGGCCGGTTGGTCGTCTTCACCACATCCACCCAGCTATCATTGCGCTTGCGGATGAAGGGCAGGGCGATGAGGCCGAACAGGGCGCCGAAGAAGGCCGATTCGATCGGCGAAATCTGGCCTTCTATGAGTTTAACGCTCGCGTCGCTCCAAGCGTAGGCAGCGAAGGCGGCAAAGGCAAGCAGAATGCCTTTCAGGGTCTGGTCGGACACGGGAAAACACCAACAGTTTATCGATTACGGCAAGCTGCCGGTGTTCGACCGTCAGTTCATCGACTTATGCTCGTCCGCCTTGATTTTTGCAATATCCCGCAGTGCAGCAATCAATACATCAGGCGTTTGTGCACCGCTGATGGCGTATTTCTGGTCAACGATAAAGAACGGTACGCCGGAAACACCCATTTGCTGCGCCGCGTCAATTTCGGCAATCACCGTGTCCTTGTCTGCGTCCGATGCCAGAAGCCGTGTTACCACCTTTGCGTCCATGCCCGCCTTTTCGGCGATATCGGTCAGCACGGCGTGATCGCCGATATTGCGGCCTTCCTCGAAATTCGCCTTGAACAACGCGGTGACGATCCTTTCCTGAACGTCACGGCCTTCAGCATGGGCCCAGAGCGACAGGCGATGTGCGTCGAGCGTGTTCGGGCCAATCTTGATTGCATCGAAATCGTAGTGGATGCCGACCTGTTTTCCGAGTTCCACCAGCGAGGCATGGGCCTGCTCGAGACGCTCCTTGCCGAGCTTTTCCTCAAGCGCGGCCTTCTGGTCAACGCCTTCAGGCGGGTAATCCGGGTTGAGCCGGTAAGGTCGCCAGTTCACGTCGACGCTGATTTCGTCCTGCACCTCGGCAATGGCAAGATCGAGCCTTGCCTTGCCCAGATAGCACCAGGGGCAGACCATATCCGATACGACGTCGATAACGATGCGTTCCATGGCTTCATCTTCCGTTGTCTTGGACCGGGCAGGGGCGGGTTATTGCGCCCGCGCATCCCACCAGGTCTGTTTCTGATTGCCTGATATCGGGGTCATATCCGGGCGGTCGATATATTTCCAGCGGGCTATCCATTGCGCGCCGATGTAGTAGAGCGGAATGACATAGTGGCCGGCGACGAGAAGACGATCATAACCACGCACTGCCGCCTGAAAATCCTCCGTGGATCGGGCCTGCAACAGGGCCTCGATCATGCGGTCGATGTCGGGGCTGGCCGCACCCGCATAGTTGAAGCTGCCCTGCGCATCCCGCGACAATGAACTCCAGCGGTTGAGCTGCTCGGCGCCGGGCGAGAGCGATGAGGGCAGGGACCGGATGATCATGTCGTAATCGAAGCTGTTGGAGCGTGCCTGATATTGGCCATCGTCAACCGAACGGATGCCCATGGCGACGCCGATCAGGTTCAGCGAACGCTGATAGGCAAGCGCTATGCGTTCCTGCGCCGGGTTCTGCGTCATGATTTCGAATGCGAGCTGGCGGCCATTGGCGTCGGACATCCTGCCGTTCTTGATGCTGTATCCGGCCTCTTTCAGCTTATCGACGGCGAGCTTCAGGACCTTGCGGTCCGCGCCGGTCCCGTCGGTGGTGGGCATGGCGTAGGTTCCCGCCAGAAGTTCCGGCGGCATGCTCTTGGCCGCATCGCCAAGCAGCGCAAGTTCGCGCTCATCTGCGGCATTGCCATAGGCACCGAGCGCGGAGTTCTGCCAGTAGCTTTGCGTACGCTTGAAGGCGCCGCCGAGAATGTTCTTGTTCATCCACTCGAAATCGAGTGCATAGGACAGGCCCTCGCGCACCTTTTCGTCAGCAAAGACCGCGCGGCGGGTATTGAAGACAAGGCCGAACATGCCCGATGGCAGACGTGGCTGGAACACATCCTTGACGATATCGCCGCGATGAACGGCGGGGAAGTTGTAGGCCTGGCCCCAATGGGACGTATCGGAGGTGCCGTTGATGGCGTCGCCTTCGGGATAGATGTCGATATCGCCTTTCTTGAAGGCCTCGAACATGGTGGTGACCTGAAGGAAATAGGTGATGCTGATCTCGTCGTAATTCTCGAAGCCGACCTTGCTCGGGATATCCTTGCCCCAATAGTCCGGGTTTCGCTCCCAGATGATTCGTTCACCCGGCCGCAATGTCTTGATTCGGTATGGACCCGACCCGACAACAGCGCCGAGGCCCGCCTGCTCGAATTTTTCCGGATCGATCGCGTGTTTCGGCAAAATAGGGGTGGAAGAGGCGAGAATGAGCGGCGTTTCGCGGTTCGCCTTGTCGTTGAAGGTGAAGCGGACGCCGTGTTCGCCGATCTTTTCCAGCTTCGCCACGCCGTCTAGGCGGCTGTTGAACGGCGGACGGCCTTTTTCCTTCAGGAGATTGAATGTGAAGATAACATCGTCAGGCGTCACCGGCTCGCCATCCGACCACTTGGCCTTGGGATTGATGTTGAACTGGGTGAAGGTGCGTTCCTCGTCCCACTCCACGGTTTCCGCAAGCAGGCCGTAAAGGCTGAAAGGCTCGTCGCTCGAGCGCTGCATCAGCGGCTCGTAGAGGAGATTGCCGAATTCAGGGTCCCAGACGCCGCGCGCCGTTGTGCGCATTCCCTTGAGAACAAAGGGGTTGAGACTGTCAAAGGTGCCGACGACACCGTAGGATATGCGACCACCTTTTTTCACGTCCGGATTGACATAAGGGAAGTGCCGGAAGTCGGCGGGAAGTTCCGGCGTGCCGTGCATGGAAATGCCGTGAAGCGGCTGCGCTACGGCAATTTCCGGAGAAAGCAGGGCCGTTCCCCAAAGAAACAATGCGGGGATGAGGGCCGCAAGCTTGCGCATGTCACTATCCTGTCTCAACTGTCGGTCCGTTTTGTCGTCGTGGTCGGTTATCGTCATGATTGGTTTTTTGTTATGATTCTGGCGAATATGTAGCACAAGCCCATGGCTGGACCCATGCGAGGGCGGGAAATCTTGGGTTGCCTCAAGAAAAAGTTAAAGAAGTGCTGGATATCGCCGCGAACGGCATGTAACAGGGTGGCCGGAAGAGACGGGTCACGCATTTGCCTCATTTAAACGACAGTTGAACGGGCAGAAGGATACCGCCATCGGCGAGCAGGACCCGCGGTTCTGTTCTGGCAGACATTCAGGAGACGGAACTCTTATGATGCAAAAGGCAAACACATTCACCCGGACAGCTCTGTCCGCTCTCGTTCTTTCCCTGGGCGCGGTTTCCGCTCCGGCCATCTCGCAGGCACAGGATGCTCCCGCCAATCAGGGCGCTGGCGCTCCGCCGCTCGGCTGGTTCAAGACCTGCTCCAAGCAGGAAGACAACGATGTCTGCGTCGTGCAGAACGTGGTTCTTGCCCAGAACGGCCAGATGATCACTGCCGTCGGCCTCATCACTGTCGAGGGCAAGGTCAACCGCAAGCTGCTCCAGGTTTCCGTTCCGACCGCGCGTCTCATTCCCCCGGGTGTGATGATGCAGATCGACGGTGGCAAGGGTCAGAAGCTCGATTACGCTGTTTGCCTTCCCGACAAGTGCACGGCCGAAGTTCCGCTGACGGATGCCATGATTGCGTCGCTGAAGAAGGGCAACGAGATCGTCTTCACCTCGATCAACTTCCGCCGCGCGCCGAACCCTATCAAGATCGCGCTTACCGGCTTTACCGGCGCTTATGACGGCGCGGCTATCACCCAGTCGCAGCTCGCAGAAAGCCAGCGCAGCCTTCAGGAAGGCATGCAGAAAAAGGCCGAAGAGGCTCGCAAGAAGCTGGAAGCTGCTCAGGACGCCGCAAAGGGCGCGCCGAAGCCCTGATCTCTTTACGAGAACACGAAAAAACCGGCCTGTTTTCAGGCCGGTTTTTTTTATGCGCGGTTTTGATCCGACGTATTTTCAGTCAAAGCGCACAGCGCCCTTATGACTGTTGTCAAATCGGGCGTGCGCTAATGCGCCAGCGACATCTTCGGCCGCCACTCGCCGTTGGGCGCCTTGTCGAACATCCGCTCGATATTGCGGTTGCGGAGCGGCGCCTCGTTTTCATCGTGGACGAGGTTCTGTTCGGAAACGTAAGCGACATATTCCGTCTCATCGTTTTCCGCCAGAAGATGGTAGAAGGGCTGGTCGCGCTCCGGGCGAATATCGGCGGGGATGGCGTTCCACCACTCTTCCGTATTGGCATATTCCGGATCCACGTCAATCACCACACCGCGGAACGGAAACACCTTGTGGCGGACGATCTCGCCAAGCGTAAATTTTGCGTCTCTTTGTTTCATGGTATGAACTTCCTTTCCCACTAATAGTTGGGTGCGGAATGGGAAATATCAAGGGCTAGCGGTATCCGGCCCTTTTTCCCCTGATGCTCTTAAGCGACCCTGCGGCCGATCGGTGCGGTGGCGATGACGACGCCGCCGGTAACCAGCACGATGCCGATGGCGTGATATGTTTCAAACGTTTCACCAAGGAAAAGCGTGGCCATGACAATCGAGACGGGTGGCATCATGTAAAGCGTGATGCCTGCCGTGGCGGGGCCGAAAACGCGGACCGTATGGGTGAAGCAATAAAAGGCAAGCAGTGAGGCGAACAGGATGATGCCGCCGATCTTGGCCCAGGCGATGGCCGTGGCCGGCAGCAAGCCACCATGCGCCAGTTCGACCGCTGCCGGCGGGAGCAGGACCAGCGCGCCGGAGAAGGCGATGAGGCCGAAAAGGCTGAACGAGGCCATCTGCCGCGCCGCGGGATCGCGCAACAGCAGCGAATAGACCGCAAACGCAATCGCTGCCGTCAGAATGGCAAAATCGCCAATGTTGAATTTCATCTGCCAGAGAGCGGACATATCGCCCTTGAGCACGATTGCCGCCACGCCCGCAAAAGCGATGATCATGCCCGCCACTTCGAGCCTGCGGATCGGGCGGCCCTGAAAGATGCGCTGGAACAGGATGATGAATAGCGACGAAGTCGTGTAGATCAACGTACCGTTGGCAGCCGTCGTCATTGTGAGGCCCCAATAGACCACGCCGCCGCAGACGCCCATGCCGAGAATGCCAAGAACGAGCCAGAGCAGCGTTTTCTGGCGCACGAAGGCGAGGCAGTTCCGCCAGTCGGCGATCATGAACGGAGCGATGATGAGGCTCGATCCGATCCAGCGAATGAAGGCGGCAATGAAGGGCGAGACCTCTCCGATGACGCCGCGGCCGAAAATGATGTTGCTGGAGAAAAAGAACGGTACCGCCAGAAAGATGAGCCAGTCCGTGAGGCGCGTTTGCTGAGAGGCTGGCTTGATCGACATTGTTCGCGACATGGCTGGGCATCAAAAGAAAACGGCGGCTTTCCAGGGGAAAACCGCCGAGCGGGAAGGGACGCCTCTAAAGGCGTCCCAAATGCCGGTCAGGCCGAGTAGTACATGTCGAATTCGACCGGATGCGGGGTCATTTCGAAGCGCATGACTTCCTGCATCTTCAGCTCGATGAACGAGTCGATCTGGTCGTCGTCGAACACGCCGCCGGCGGTCAGGAACTTGCGATCCTTGTCGAGGCTTTCCAGTGCTTCGCGCAGCGAGCCGCAGACGGTCGGGATCTTTTTCAGTTCCTTGGCAGGAAGGTCGTAAAGGTCCTTGTCCATCGGCTTGCCGGGATGGATCTTGTTCTTGATGCCGTCGAGGCCGGCCATCAGCATGGCTGCAAAACCGAGATAGGGGTTCTGGGTCGGGTCCGGGAAGCGGACTTCGACGCGCTTTGCCTTCGGGTTGGAGCCGAAGGGAATGCGGCACGATGCGGAGCGGTTGCGGGCGGAATAGGCCAGCAGAACCGGAGCTTCATAACCCGGCACTAGACGCTTGTAGGAGTTGGTGGTGGGGTTGGTAAAGGCGTTGATTGCCTTGGCATGCTTGATGATGCCGCCGATGTAGTACAGGCAGTTTTCAGACAGGCCGGCATATTCGTCGCCAGCAAAGGTCGGCTTGCCGCCCTTCCAGATCGACTGGTGCACGTGCATGCCCGAGCCGTTGTCGCCGAAGATCGGCTTCGGCATGAAGGTTGCCGTTTTGCCATAGGCATTGGCGACCTGGTGCACGACGTACTTGTAGATCTGCATCTTGTCGGCGCTGGATACCATGGTGTCGAACTTCACGCCCAGCTCGTGCTGCGCGGAGGCGACTTCGTGGTGGTGCTTTTCGACGACGACGCCCATTTCAGCGAGAACCGTCAGCATTTCGGAACGCATGTCCTGCAGGCTGTCGATCGGCGGAACCGGGAAGTAACCGCCCTTGACGCGCGGACGGTGGCCAAGGTTGCCGGTTTCGTAATCCGTGTCGTCGTTGGACGGCAGTTCCGACGAGTCCAGCTTGAAGCCGGTGTTGTAAGGGTCTGCCTTGTATTTCACGTCGTCAAAGACGAAGAATTCCGGCTCGGGGCCAACGAAGATGGTATCGCCGATACCGGAGGCCTTGAGGTAGGCTTCGGCCTTCTTGGCGGTGCCGCGCGGGTCGCGGTTATAGGCTTCGCCGGAAACCGGGTCGAGAATGTCGCAAAGGATGACGAGGGTCGACTGGGCGAAGAACGGATCGGTATGGGCAGTTGCCGGATCGGGCATCAGCACCATGTCGGATTCGTTGATGGCCTTCCAGCCGGCGATCGAGGAGCCGTCGAACATGACGCCATCGGCGAACATGTCTTCGTCTACGCAGACAACATCCATGGTGACATGCTGCAGCTTGCCCTTGGGGTCGGTAAAGCGCAGGTCCACGAACTTGATGTCGTTATCCTTGATCTGCTTCAAGATATCGTTTGCGGTCGTCATTTAAACGTTTTCCTTGAGTGTGGTGGTGACGAGGTGAAAAACCTGAGCCTCCCCGGCTCAGGACCTGGTTCCGATTATATGGCGTCCACGCCTGTTTCACCGGTACGGATTCGGATGACTTCCTCGACGTTGGAAACGAAAATCTTTCCGTCGCCGATACGTCCGGTCTGTGCCGCATTGCGGATAGCCTCAATGACGGCTTCCGCATTTTCGTCCGCCAGTACGACTTCGACTTTCACTTTCGGCAAAAAGTCCACAACGTACTCTGCTCCGCGGTAGAGTTCCGTGTGGCCCTTCTGACGACCAAAGCCTTTTGCTTCCGTGACCGTGATTCCCTGAAGTCCGACTTCCTGAAGGGCTTCCTTCACTTCATCGAGCTTGAAAGGCTTAATGATCGCTTCGATCTTTTTCATGAGAAAATATCTCTCCGCTTCTCCCGTTAAAGCAGGTTATTCCCGCTCTGCCACAAGAATGCACGTATTGTGCCAGATCGGAAGCGGGCTTGAAGAAAAAACTTCGCTTGCCCGGCTTTCTGGCACAAAATGCATTCGCTTTTTGTGGTTTTCCAGCCAATTTCTCGCCAAAACCCGAAAAATCCGTCATCAATTCTGTCGGTTTTCCTTATTTTAGTTATGTTGAATATTTTGGAGTGCGCTGACAGCGTGTTGTTGATTTGTTTATATTTTATGCATTTGATTATTATTTCGCCTCAGCCATTTGCTTATTTTTGTATCGATTGCCTTTCCGGCGTTTTGAAGGGATGATCGCTCCATGAAATCCCTATTGAATCTCTCTCTTATCGACCCTGCCGTGATGGCCCGCATCGATGCGGCCTCAGGCCAATCCGGCATTCCCCTATACGATCTTATGGAGCGGGCAGGGCAGGCGGTCGCTGCTTCAGCCCTTCGCTACTATCCGGACGCGCTGCGTTTCGTCGTGCTCTGCGGAGGCGGCAATAATGGCGGTGATGGTTACGTTGCGGCACGCTCGCTTGTGCAAAGCGGGGCGACAGTTGCGGTTCATCATCTTGGCCAAGTCACGGCCATGAAAGGCGATGCCCGCACGGCTTTCGAGGTCAGCGGCGCCACAGCCCTGCCGCTTGGCGACTATGTGCCCATGGCTGGTGACGTGGTGATTGACGCGGTGTTCGGTGCCGGATTGTCCCGCGAGATTCCGTCGGAGCTTCGGCGCGTGATCGATGCGGTGACGCAGGCAGCCGTGCCGGTTCTCGCCGTCGATCTGCCGTCTGGTCTTTGCGGCAGGAGGGGCGTGCCTCTGGGCGCATCGTTCAAGGCGGAGCGGACCGTAACCTTCATGGCGCGAAAACCCGGCCATCTGTTGATGCCGGGGCGGGAACTGTGCGGGACGCTTGAGGTGTTCGATATCGGTATCCCCTCCCGTATTCTCGCCGCTCATGCGGGATCGGTTGCGGAAAACGATCCACTTGTCTGGCGCGACGCCTTGCCCCCCTCCGAAATGGAAACGCATAAATTCCGCCGTGGGCATCTGACCGTCTTTTCCGGACCGCCACATGCGACGGGAGCAAGCCGCATGACGGCAATCGCGGCGCTGAAGGCGGGGGCGGGCATCGTCACCATCGCCGCGCCGAAGCAGGCGCTCGACGTGCTTTCGGTGACATTGACGGCGGTGATGAGCTCCGGTCTGGATGATGCGGACGATCTGCGCCACTGGCTGGACGACAAACGCCACGGCGCTTTCGTCCTCGGTCCCGGTTTCGGCGATCTCGAAAAGGCGCGGCAATTCGTGTCCCTGCTCGGGGACAAGGTGGTGGTGCTGGATGCCGACGCGATCACCGCTTTCAAGGACTGCCCGGAAACCCTCTTCGACCGGGTGATTTCAGGCGCGGGGAAATTCGTATTGACGCCGCATGAGGGCGAGTTTGCCCGGCTGTTTCCCGATCTCGCCGCTGACACGTCACTGAGCAAGATCGAGAAGGCGCAGACCGCATCGGCGCGCAGCGGCGCAGTGCTGGTCTACAAGGGTGCGGATACGGTCATCGCCGCGCCGGACGGCCGCGCGCTGGTCAATACCAATGCGCCGTCGAGCCTTGCGACGGCGGGGTCAGGCGATGTGCTGGCTGGCATCATCGGCGCATTGCTTGCGCAGGGAACGCCTGCCTTTGAGGCCGCCGCTGCCGGTGTCTGGCTGCATGGCGAGGCGGGCAGCAGGGCGGGTGCAAGTATGACGGCAGAAGATCTCGCCCACGCGGTGCGGCCGTTTGCGTGACCTTGAGTTGGTGTCCACTCCGTCACCCCGGACTTGATCGCAGGAGATACCTTTCGCTGCGCAGACGCGTCGTGGCTGGATGCCGGATCTAGTCCGGCATGACGGGGGAGAGGTTTTCATTCCTGAGGTGAGCGCTTTTTCGCCCTCGAAGTTTAAAGCCGCGTCAGTGCGCGGCTTTGCCCTGGCTCGCCGTTGCCATCCGTGAAGCGCTGATCAGCAGCTTGCGTTCCGCCCGTTCCTGTTGCGGCGTGCGATTGTAGATTTCGCGATAACACTTGGAGAAATGCGAAGCGGAGACGAAACCGCAGGCAACGGCAACCTCGACCACCGGCATGGCCGATTGCACCAGCAGGTGGCGGGCGCGGTCCAGGCGGATTTCAAGATAGTAGCGGGCGGGTGAGCGGCCCATTTCCTGCCGGAAGAGACGCTCCACCTGTCGGCGCGACAGATCGGCCGCATCGGCGATGTCGAGCAGCGACAGCGGCTCGGACAGATTGCCTTCCATCAATTCGATGATCGACAGGACCTTGCTATTCTGAACGCCGAGGCGCGCACGCAGCGGCAGGCGCTGGCGGTCGTTGGGGCTGCGCACCCGGTCCGTCAATTGCTGCTCGCAGACGCGGTTGACGAGATTTTCGCCGAAATCCTGACCGATCAGGCTCAGCATCATATCGAGCGATGCGGTGCCGCCGGCGCAGGTATAGATGTTGCTGTCGACCTCGAAGAGATCGGCATAGACTTCCACCTGCGGGAAGGCTTCGGAAAAACCAGGCAGGTTCTCCCAGTGGATCGCACAGCGTTTGCCGTTCAAGAGACCAGCCTGCGCGAGGATATGCGCGGCGGTACAGAGGCTGCCGATGGCGATGCCGCGATTATAGGCTTCACGCAGCCAGGCATTGACGGATTTGTTGATGTGCTGGTCGACATCGATGCCCGAACAGATGATCGCCATTTCAACGCGGTTTTCGCCGCTGACATATCGGCGCTCATCGGCAAGACAGGTGTCGACCTCAAGACAGATGCCGCTTGATGACATGACCTTCTGGCCGTCGAGCGAGGCGAGGCGCCATTCGTAAGCCTGATACCCCAGCATGCGATTGGCGATGCGAAGCGTTTCAACCGCTGCGGCGAACGGCAGCATGGTAAATTGCGGAATGAGAAAAAAGACGATTGAGCGTTTCTTCTGGGAGTTCCTGCTCATTTGCCCGTGCTCCGTTGCGAATACGCAATTCCTCCCTTGGAATCGGTCTTCTGGATGTCCTGTTTCCGACATCTTTAACGAAAAATACGCCGTGAAATCCGGGCTGTCAAAAAATAGCTTTTGAAATATGCAAAATTTGCGACAAGCCTTTTTAAAGGGCGTCGTGTCGCATGTAAAACAGGCAGGTCATTTTACGCCTTTGCCGGGGCGTCTCGGGATTGACGGGGATGGCTCGCAAGTCCTGGGACGGTTGCGAGCCATGGGGTTGCGCATCATTTGCGGACGACCCTGATGCGGTTGCTGTCGGTTGTCGGCCATCCAATGTCCTTCAATGTTTCAGGCGGCAAACCTTCCAGCGCGCGGAGCATTCTTGCGCGCTTCCATGACGTATGAAGAGCGGAAATCTGGCCGGACAGGCGCTGGAGCCAGCTACCGGTCGAGGGGCGTTGCGACGAACGGCTCGCTGCGGGGTGATAATGTATCATGGCCATGTCTTGATCCTTTCGTGAACCACGATCCTGTTTACGACTTCGGTATGCGCTTACATATCTCATCAAACAAGAGAATGAATTTGATGTCATTCATCAGTTCTAGGAATGACTGGCGCTCGCCGCCTGCCGGACTTTCTGTCTATCCGTGATGGGCCAGCGCTTCATTCCGACAAGGCGTTAGTTGCCCTGTCATTCGATGTCTCGGATGGTGCGCCTGTGTTGACATTCAATCAAACGAAATGATATCCATCTATAAATCAAAATATTTGAAGGTTCGTGCCATGACCGTAACTTTCCGCCAACCGCTGCCGCTGCTGGATAACGACATTCTGAGAACCTTCGTCGCGATTGCCGAGACCGGGAACTTCTCCACCGCCGCAGAGGTGGTGTTCAGAACGCCGTCCGCCGTTTCCATGCAGATAAAGAAGCTGGAGGAACAGCTGAAGACGACGTTGTTCCTGCGCGATGCCCGCTCGGTGACTTTGACGGCGCATGGCGAAACGCTTCTTACCTATGCGCGCCGCATGATCGCGCTGTCTAACGAGGCCGTGTCGCGTTTCGTCATGCCTGAACTGTCTGGCGTCGTCAGGCTCGGTGCGCCGGAAGATATTGGCGAGCGCGGTTTGCTCCCGGGTATCCTCAAGCGTTTTGCCGAGGTTTTCCCCGGCATCATGATCGATGTCACGATCGATTCCAGTTCCAATCTCTACAAGCGCATGGATGAACGGCGGCTGGATCTGGCACTGGTCAACTGTGCGTCGCATCCGCTGCGGGATACGGGCGAGGTGCTGATGCGCGAACGTCTCGTCTGGGCCGGGGCAAAATGCGGTACGGCCTATCTGCGCGATCCGCTGCCCATATCAATATGGGAAGAGGGCTGCATCTGGCGTTCGGAAGCGATCAACTCGCTTGAAAAGCGGGGTCGCAATTTCCGCGTGGCCTATCTCAGCGGCCACACCATGGCGCAGCGCGCAGCAATTGCCGCCGATCTCGCCATCGCGCCCCTGCCGCGCTCCTATGTGCAGAACGACATGGTCATTCTGAGCGACAAGGAAGGCCTGCCGGAACTTGGTTATTTCGATATTCGCCTGATCACGGGCGAAAGACCCTCGCGCCCCATCCTTGCGGTCGCGGAAAGCATCCGCAACGCCTTTGTCGAGGTCGCCAAGGCGGCCTGAGGCAGATCTTTATAACGGGAATGCGCGACGGCGAGCGTCCGTCGCGCCATAGGCAAAGGTGGGCTTAGATCGCTACCGTGCCCCGCTTTGCAGAAAAGTCCGCATCGCCGATTTGCCAGCTTCCACGACCGGCCAGCCAGTCTGCCGAATTCTGTAACCCACCAAATGGGAAAACGTGGATTTGCCGGATCGGCCCTGCCGGATTTGCCTGCCAGTGCCGTTCGATAGGGCCGACCACGCTTTCCGGTGAATGGCCCTTGGCCAGCGTCGTCAGGGAGAGCGCGTTCTTTTTCAGATAGGCGATGGAATTGCCGACGCCGCAGAGAGCTGCATATTTCAGCAGCGTCGTGATCCTGGCCGGACCGGAGACGCCGATATGCACCGGCAAGTCGATGCCGGAGGCGGCAAGTCCTTCCGCCCAGGCGATGAAGCGCGCGGGGTCGAAGCCGAACTGGGTGACGATGCGCATTGCCGCATCGCTTCTTTCGGCAAAATCATACTTCAACTTCAAGGCGGCCGTCGCCGTCTCTTCGCTGAAATCGGGGCTGCCTTCGGGATGGCCGGCGATTGCAATCTGATTGATCCCGCAGCGATCGAAGATGCCGGTCGACAGCATATCCATGCTGGATGTGAACGCACCAGCCGGCGTGGCGACGCCACCGCCGACTACCAGCACATCCGACACACCCGCTTCGCCTGCCAGCCGCTTCACCTGCTCCTCGAATTCCACGCCAGACGATATGCGCCGTGCCGCGAGATGCGGCACTGGTGTGTAGCCGAGATCGCGAAGGTGTTTTGCAGCGTCGACCAGCCTGTCCTGCGAGGCCTGTCCGGTGTCTGTCAGATAAACACGCACGCCCTGTGGAAAGAGACCGGCAAGACTTGCCGGGCCGAGCACCTGTGCGGGTGAGGCTTCAATGGAGGCGGCAATGGCGGGAGAGGTCGAGATATCGTGCAATTTGAATTTGGTCCTTTTCCTTATCATGCACCGCTTTTTTGCCCACGTCTTTGCCTGTTGCGGCAAGACAGCCCTGCATCTGCGACGAAGCTTGATTTCATGCGTTTGGCTGGCGGCAATGGCTGGTTGTTCTCACCAGACACGTTTGGTGAGGCCGTTCCACAGCCATGTCCAGATCGTCGGCGGAAACCGCAGCACCGATTTGCCAGGCAAGGGCGGTTGCGGCGCAAGGCTGCCGGAAAGGGCGTCCTCGATAGCGCTGACCGCAATATCGACCGAGGCGGCGGTCAGAAGCAGGGGGTAGGTGGCAATGGTATCGGAAGGCGAGGGCTTCAGCCGCTTTTCGTAAAGGGTTGCGCCGGTATCCACGCCCTTGTCGACCAGATGCACGGTTGCGCCGAAATTACCCCGGTCCTTTTCCACCAGCGCCCAATAACCGCCCATCTGGCCGCGATAGGCGGGATTGATGCCGGCGTGGAAATTGATGACCGGGCAGCGCAGGGCTTGAAGGGTTGCCGGTGTCAGAAGGCGGCAGGAAATGGTGAAGATCGCCGCCGGTTGCAAGGTGTTGATGGCCTTGTGGCACTCTTCGTCGTTCAGGGAGGCAACGTGTGTAACAGGAACTGCCTGGCCGAGATCGGCAGAGAGGCCATGTTCTGCAATGATCTCATTGGTGCGCCGAACAGTGAAGCGTTTGCCGAGCCGGGAGGCGATCATCGTCGCCATCTGGCCTGCGGCTGTCATCCAGCCGAGCCGCCGCGCCCGTCTTTTCAGAATGGCCGATTTGCTTTCCGCCTGCTCCACGATGACATGGATATCCGGAAACCGGGCGGCCAGCGCATTGATCATGACATTGGGGTTCAGTCCCCCCGCCGTCATCACCAGTAGCCGATTGTTTATCTCAGTCATGTCACCCACACGATTTTCCCGATCATGATCCCTGCGCCCGAGTTTCCCTCGCGAAGTTCAAAACCATGTTAATTTTCACCGACGGGATTTTTTCAAACGCCGGTGGAACCGATTTCCAATGCTCACGTTATTGTGACGCATATCACATCGGCGCTTGCCTTTGGACGGCAAGTCATAGGGGAGTTATTTCAAATGATCACACGTATTCTTTCGACAGTTTTCGTGGCTTTGTTGACCGTCGTGACCTTGAGTTCCTGCGGTAATACCATTCGCGGCGTTGGCCGGGATACGGCAAATGCAGTGGACGCCACGCAGGACGCAGGTCGTAGCGTAGACCGCGCCGCGCGTCGCTAAGTCTCTCCCCTCCAAGGTCTGGCGTCTCCCTGAATGAAGGGGACGCCTTTTCTTTGACCTGATTTCACCGTCACAGTTCATGAAGTAAGAATCGCGCCGTATTAAGATGGGGCGAGAGGGCATGAGCGGGCGTTGATGAAAAGACTGGTGACGAAAAGACTGATTGGCTTGCTGCTGCCATTGCTTTTGCCGTTTTCGGCTGAGGCGGGCGGACAGGCGGATTTCTGCAAAACCATGGAGCACGCGGGCGGACGTTACATCGTCTGCAGTTTCGATCCGGCGAAAAGCATGATCCGGATTTACGACCGCGATCATGTTTCGGGTGAGGGATATCGCTCCTTCTCCGATCTCTCCTCCGCCCTTTGGCGGCAGCACATGTTCAGCGTTTTCGCCATGAATGGCGGCATGTATCATTCCGACTATTCTCCCGTTGGCCTTTTTGTCGAAAACGGCGTCGAACGTTCGCCGATTATTACCGGCGGCGGGTGGGGCAATTTCCATCTTCTGCCGAACGGCGTGTTTTATCTGAAGGGTGCAATGGCGGGCGTTCTGGAAACGCAGGCCTATGTCTCTGCCGGCTTGAAGCCGGATTTTGCCACCCAGTCCGGCCCGATGCTGGTGATCGATGGAAAGCTGCATCCGCGATTTCTGCCCGATAGCGACAGCCTGAAACGCCGTAACGGCGTCGGTGTGTCGCGCGACGGTATGGTGCATTTCGTGATTTCGGAAAACACCGTGCGTTTTTACGACTTCGCGACGTTGTTCAGGGATGCGCTGGATGCGCCAAACGCGCTGTATCTCGACGGGACGATTTCCAGTGTCGACATTCCCGCGATGAAAAGGCGCGATTCCCTGTTTGCCATGGGGCCGATTATCGCTGTCGTCGACAGGGTGCCTGACTAAGTCAGATCGGCGCCTTGGGGTAGGCTTTTTCGAGGCCTGCCGATGCCGTCAGTCCCTTGCGGAAGGCCAGATAGGCAGGATGCTGGCTGGCCTTGGCCGCTTCCGTGATGCGTATCTGCAGGCGGGCAGGGGCGTTACAGCCCAGCCATTCGCCTGATGTCTCCAGTTTCAGACTGTTGAGGAAGCGGGCGTTGGCCTGTTGATCGAGATAGAGATTGAGGCCGGCCAGCAGGTTTTCGTCCTGCAACACGTTTTCCATCAAAAGCAGCACCCACGCCTTGTCCTCGCTTGCAAGCGAGGCAAGTTTCGATGCGACCGTCTCGCGGTCCGGAAAAGATGACGCCTGCTGCATGTAATGACGAATCCCGTTGCCGTTTTCTGTCGATAAGGCACAGCCGAAAGGCTTTCAAGGCACAACAGTCCGGACACTGAAATTCAACTCTGGAATGCCGATTGCCGCTGGCTTCAACAGGTGTTTGTGCGAAACCTTCATAAACCAGTTACACTTTGGTTCAAATTGAGGCGAATAGCAAAAAGGGGTAACCCGAAAGCGCCGATCTAAAGCCTTGTTTTTTCACACACCTATGCAACTGACGAATGGCAGCCCGTCAAAAACGCCTTCATTTAGCCGCTTTTTGCATTTGCGTTCTGCGCCGGATTTTAATAAATGCTTCCCCCAACGGGCCCGGTCTTGAAGATCGCCCGGAGAGTGAATAGCTGGAGTAATCATGGAAGAAACCGCTCAGAAATCCTGTTGGGCCGTCACCTTGCGCGCGCTTGCAGGCTTTGCCGCATTTCTCGCATTGACGTACATTTTTGGCAGCCCATAAACACTTCTCATGAATGACGGGTTTTGAAACGGCGCGGTTTCCTCTGGAAACCGTGCTGTTTTCGTTTCTGCGGCCCGCATGTCGCAGCTGCAAAAGCCGGTGCCGCTCTTTTGTGGCGATCCGTCGCGGCTTTGGATATGATGGCGGTGGAATCCATTCTTATTCAAGGTAAGCCTCATGTTTCTTTCGGTCTTCGACGTCTTCAAGATCGGTATCGGTCCTTCCAGCTCGCATACGATGGGGCCGATGACGGCGGCTAACCGCTTTCTTGCGCTTATCCTCGGTGATGAATGGCCGCGTCCGGCGGGTGCTTCCGTGTCGCGCCTGAAGGTCAGCCTGCACGGTTCGCTTGCCTTTACCGGCATTGGCCACGGCACCGGCCGTGCGGTCATTCTCGGCCTGACGGGCGAGCGGCCGGATCTCGTCGACCCCGACGCCATGGACCCGATCATCGAAAAGGTTGAAAAGGCCGGTACCGTGTCGCCACCCGGCCACCCCTCCTATGAGTTCAACCCAGCCGAGGATCTGGTCTTCGACAAGAAGAACCCGCTGCCCGGCCATGCCAACGGCATGACCTTTTCCGCCTTCGACAATCAGGGCAGGCTGCTTCTCAAGCGCATCTATTATTCCGTCGGCGGCGGTTTCGTCGTGACCGATACGGAACTGGAGGCGATCAAGCAGCGCGGCAAGACCATCGATAATGGTCCGCGTGTGCCTTATCCGTTCGCCACGGCGCGGGAAATGCTTGAGATGGCGGGCCGCTCCGGCCGCACCATCGCCCAGATGAAGCGCGCAAACGAAGAAACGGTAATCTCCCGCGACGAGCTGAACGAGCGCCTCGACCAGATCTGGGAGGCGATGAACGGCTGCATCGAGCGCGGGCTGAAGGTGGACGGCATCATGCCGGGTGGCCTGAAGGTGCGCCGCCGTGCCCGCTCCATCTACGAGAAGCTGAATGAGGAATGGCGCAGCAACCGGCTCAATCCTGTCATGGCGAATGACTGGCTGAGCGTCTATGCCATGGCCGTGAACGAGGAAAATGCTGCTGGCGGGCGCGTGGTGACAGCGCCGACCAACGGTGCTGCGGGCGTCGTTCCGGCCACGGTCCGGTATTTCCGGCATTTCCACGAGGATGCGACCGTTGACGACGTTCGCGATTTCCTGCTGACGGCGGCCGCAATCGGCGGCATCATCAAGCATAATGCATCTATTTCAGGTGCCGAGGTCGGCTGTCAGGGCGAGGTTGGGTCCGCTGCCGCCATGGCGGCCGCAGGCCTTGCCGCCGTCATGGGCGGTTCGCCCGAACAGGTGGAGAATGCCGCCGAAATCGCGCTCGAGCATCACCTCGGCATGACCTGCGACCCGATCGCCGGTCTGGTGCAGGTGCCCTGCATCGAGCGCAATGCGCTGGGTGCGGTGAAGGCGGTAACGGCGGCTTCCCTGGCGCTGAAGGGTGACGGCCAGCATTTCGTACCGCTCGATGCCTGTATCGAAACCATGCGCCAGACCGGCAACGACATGAGCGACAAGTACAAGGAAACGTCCACCGGTGGTCTTGCCGTCAACGTTGTGGAATGCTGAGCGGGCAGGGCGTCAGGCATGGTCCACATGCTTGACGCCCGACGCAAAAAGGCATTGATAAGCATATGCCTCTACATCTTATAAAACTTTGCGTCGGCGCGGATTCACTCCAGGACTTGAGAGACTGGGTCGCGCATCGCTCGCTGACCGCGATCGCCGCTGGCCTTGAGCCGCACAGCGTCCACACCACGCGGATGATCCCGAAACGGCTTGAAGAATTGCTGGAAGGCGGTTCGCTCTATTGGGTCATCAAGGGCCAGGTGCAGGCACGGCAGAAACTTCTCGACATACGTTCCTTCAAGGGCGACGACGGCATTACCCGCTGCGATCTCATTCTCGGCCCCGAGGTGATCGAGACGTCGCCTGCGCCGAAGCGGCCGTTTCAGGGCTGGCGCTACCTCAAGGACAACGAGGCCCCACGCGATCTCGGCGGCGGTGATTTCGGCGGCGAGGAGATGCCCTCCGACCTCAAGCGGGAACTGGCCGAACTAGGCCTGCTCTGATCGTCAATGGATGTGATTGAAATGAAAAAGCCGGCTTCCTTCGCGGAGCCGGCTTTTTCATTTGGGGAGACGGTATTTGCGTGGGTTTGGGTGGCTTCAGTTGATGCCGCCAACCGCAGTGGTGGCGCGGCCATCCTGTATTTTCACCCAGCGTCCGGGATTGGCGGTGTCCTGACGCTTCAGGTAGGTATATTCGGTCTCCGACCAGTTCATGACCTTGTTGCGCATGTTGTCGAGGACGAAATCACCGCGATCGGTGCGAACGGTCAGAACTGCATGGCCTTCGCCATTCGGCTGCAGAACAACCGTGATCAGCAGGTTGTTGGCGGAGAAGCCCTTGTTCATCAGCATCTTGCGCTTCAGAAGCACGAAATCTTCGCAATCGCCGACCGTGGTGGGGTAGGCCCAGCGCTCTTCGACGCCGTAGATTTCCATGTCGGTCATCGGCGTGATCGTGGTGTTGGCGGTATAGTTGACGTCCAGCATCGTCTTCCAGCGCTCTTCGGTCAGTTTCATCGGGCCGTTGTCCAGCGATGTCGGCTGGCATTCGCTCTGATAGGTCTGGCAGAACTCGTAGTGGCCGATCGGCGGGTTGGCCTTGCCGATCACGCGCATGGCGGCGGATGGCGAAGCGCTGGCCTGATGGGCGATGGCGCTGACGATGAATGCGATCAGAAAGAAACCGAAACGGTTGTTTTTGTTCATTGCTTGTCTCCCCGTGTTGAGGAGACACTCGCATGTATATTTTGACCCCGCGGAAAGATGCGCGTGTCAATTTGAGCTTATATTTCAGCAAATTAGCGCTTGTTTTGAAATGTATTCGAGTTAGTTTTTACGCGTGTTTGAAGCAAATTTTATTACAATTTTACGCATCTCGACCTTAGGTTTTTGGTAGCCATTTAGGCTGCTGTATTGAAAGCGATTTTCGGCACAGAGATATTTTTGCGATGATGGGTAGTCAGGCCGCGGAGCGTATCGAAGACGCGGATTTCCCGTTTTGGGATTGGTGTTTCAAGTCGGGACAGGGCAAAAAGCCAGCAAAAAAAACTTCAAGAAAACTGTTTTTTTCTTGGAAAAAATGCCTGGAGCGGGACTTTCCAGTGCGGTTTTGCGCGAGAACTAACGCAAAATGGAGCGCGCCGGGCACTCTGACCGGATAGCACGGAAGTCAGCTTCAACGGAATCCAAAGTGCGGGAAAGCAGTATTTTAGACTGTCAGCGCAAATGCACGAGCGGCATTTTTGTAGACGAAAGCAGTCTGCTCCCATTATTCCGGCCTTGAGCCGGAATCGGATCGATGTGCGCCTGCGTGGCGGGAAAAGCTCTTTAGGCGCAGAGACCTGTGCTGGCTGTATTCCGGCTCACGGCCGGAGCGCCTGAAAGCGATAGCCGTGACAAGATCTGGCGAATGCCGCACTTGCCGCACGGACATATCGCTCCACGGTATTACGGGAAATGACCTAGAGAAATTCGATCAGGGCGTCGGGCGACTGGACCCGGTCGAATTCGACCGCAACGCCTTCCATGAAGTGGCGTACGATCTTGCCGCTCATGTTCTTGCCAAGCTGGACCCTGGTGCCGAGTGGAGGCCGGTTTTCGATCTCGATGGCTGCGCCCGACAAGGAAAGGTCGATCAGCCGGCAGGCGAGAAGCACGCCGTCTTCCAGCATCAGATGTGCCCGGGTATTGCGTGGTGTCAGGCGGTCGTGGCGGCGGTCTTCCGGCAGGCCGAGCAGCTGGCGCTTGGCGATCCATGCGAGCTGGGCGGCCAGCTTTTCCCGCTTGCGTTCGGGCGCATTGATGGCAATGACGAAGCCCGACGCGGTAAGCGCCGTAACCGTTCCTTCGATGCGGCCGATATGCTGGAGATAGGAGATGACGCGATCACCGTTGCGCGCAATGCCCGAGCAGGCGAACAGCGCTCTTTCGGCGGTCATCTCGGTTGCGGTGCAATCATATTCCTGGTGATCGGGCAACATGAGGCGACCAGTGAAGGACACACGGACGGGATCGTCGAAGTGAACCTCTTCAACCGGACGCAGGGTTTGGGCAGTGTTGACCGAACGTGATGAGAACATGGCAGCGCAATTGTAACCAGTGATGATGACAAATCTCTACGCCGCCCGGGTTAACAGACTCTATTGTTTAACCCTTACAATTTTTGCAATCGTCAAAATCGTTACAGCTTTGACGTATTTCGTACGAAATTCCGGCGCGATCATACGCGATCCACCCTCACCATGCGGGGTGGGATGCGGCAGTCAGCGGGTTACCGCATGCGGCATGACAGCGGTTCGCGCATTCGTAGAATACGTTGTCGGCGCGATATCCATGCGTAGCAGGCGGCTGCTTTTCATGACGAGGCAACTGATCGGTGCTGCGAATTCGTGACGGGGCCGTTCCGGCAGCAGCGCTCCGAGCAATCTCGGGGCTGTGTCATTATCCGAACTTAGTGGCAAGAGCAGCATTTCGAAAGCAAGCGGCGCCGCGCCATGGTCGTCCTCCGCTTCGATATCGAACACCACGGGCAATTGATGTTGCAGGATGCCGCGTGCGACACGGCAGGGGAAGGTGGCACTTGCCGCTGGCCACAGATCCGAGAACGGGCTGTCGCGCAATTCCCGGCCGAACAGGTCGCACAGGTGCGTGCCTGCAAGGCGGAAGAATGGCGTTCTTTCTCCCTTGTCCGTCAGGATAAAGAGGTCGCCGAGATGATGTTTCAGCTTTGCGGGATCGAAGTCTTCTCGGCGGGGCGCAGGTTTATTGCCGCGCAGCGTGTCCCAATAGGCATATATCTCCAGTCCGGCCATGCTCTTCATAGCATCGTTCTCCATGTTCGTTTTTGGGACATCATGTCCATCCGAACGTCTGATACTTGTGGTGTAGCGAATTTCATGCCAACCGATTTTGTTAAGGTTAACAAATGGTTGAGATTGCGCGGCGACCAAGGTCGTGGCATCGCTGCGGCCATGTCGGGGACATGCTCCCAGTCAGCACAATTGATGCTTTCGCCCGTAACTTTACGGCGGGCGCGCAGGCCGGACTGCCCCTGGGTACAGGCGCTTGAACCGATTGCGGTTTTTGCGTCGTGGCTCGAAAGGCAGGACGGCTTTTTTTTCGCCTGGGCTTCCTATATTGCTCGGGGGACGCAAATTTCCACAAAAACAGGGATGGAATCATGTCCAACGGCGACGGCGAACAGCCGCCGGTTTCGGAAAGTCAGGAACTGAAAGAGGACGCACATAATCCCGTCTTCAACCTGCCGCCGCTTCTGGTCGGCATATTGGCGGCGCTGCTCTTGGCCTTCGTGGTTCCGGCCTATCTTCTTTCGGAGGATGGCAACGGCTGGTTCATCTTCACCTTCGGCTTCATTCCGCTGCGTTACGCGGTGCCATTATCCCAGCAGGGGCTGGAATGGCTCTGGACGCCAGTGACATATTCTTTTTTGCACGGCGGCATCGAGCATATTCTTTTTAACGGATTGTGGTTGATGGCCTTTGGCGCGCCGGTTCTGCGCCGGATCGGAACGCTTCGCTTCGTGCTGTTATGGTGCATATCCGCCGCCGTTTCAGCTTTTGGCCACGCGGCGCTGAACTGGGGCGATGTGACGGTTCTGATCGGAGCATCTGGTGTCGTTTCGGCCCTGATGGGAGCCGCATGCCGTTTCGCTTTCCCGTCGCGCGGCGGCTACAGCGCCTCTTTCGGCCATCTGATGCCGAGGCAGAGCATTGTCGCGGCGCTTTCGAACAGGACCGTGCTGATCTTCACGCTGATGTGGCTTTTCGGCAATGTCCTGATCGCGGTCGGCGTGCCGCTGTTTGGCGATGTCGGCGGCGAAGTCGCCTGGGATGCCCATGTCTTCGGCTTTCTGCTCGGCTTCCTGTTCTTCGGCCTGTTTGATCGCCCGATCCGCGGGAACCTTTCCAGTGGAAGTGTGGAACACCCGCTCTAGGGCGATCACGCTCCTTGTCGGCCGTGGCGCAAATTTGCTTGTGCAGGTCCCATCCGGGATTGCATTCGCATAGGCCTCAGCGCACCATGTTCCATGATTTGCAACCGCGGAGAGACTTCGCCGCGTTGCAGATTGCTGACAGGAGGAGGAAGGCATGGCAACATTCGTAAAAGATCTTCTCGACCGCAAGGGCCGGAATGTCGTGACTGTGGGACCGAGCGTAAGCATCGGCGAGGCGGCAGCAACGCTGAATGCGCACAAGATCGGCGCACTCGTCGTGACCGATGCCGACGGCGTTGTTCTCGGTATTTTCACGGAACGCGATCTGGTGAAGGTCGTGGCAGGCGAGGGCGCTGCCTCCCTTCTGCAATCCGTTTCGGTGGCCATGACGAAGAACGTCATCCGCTGTCATCACAATTCCACCACCGACGAATTGATGGAAATCATGACCGGAGGGCGGTTCCGCCATATTCCGGTTGAGGACGACGGTCGTCTGGCCGGCATCATCTCCATCGGTGACGTGGTAAAGGCGCGGATCGGCGAGATCGAGGCGGAAGCCGAACATATCAAGGCCTATATCGCCGGATGAGGTTTCGTTTCCGGCGCGTCCGCAATAGTCATTTCGAAACGACTACGTCATTCCTGTGACACGCGCAGGAATGACGGCCTAGGAGGCTGCGGCTACCGCAAGCTGGAATGCTCAGCACGTATATTTGTAGTGTAAGTTAGCGTCGGAACGCCTGCTGCATGCGCTCCAGCTCGGGAACGCGGGCGCGTGTTTCCTCGTATCCCCTGTCGATGGCTTCGCTGGCGCGATGGAATTCCGACAGGCCGATATCGTTGATACGGGGATGCAGCATAAGGTCGGGCGGGTCGCCCGCCAGACGCGAGCGCGAAATCCGGTCCTGAATGATATTGAAGGCCTGCACCATGACGCCCGGCAGGCCGGGGCGCGGCGGACCTTCCAGGGAAGGTGCTGCGCCATTCGGGGGCGAAGAGGAATGTTTGACCACGGCAGAGCGGCCGAACAGATCGTAATTGAGATTGACGGCGACGACGAGCGCCTGCTCATAGGCCCTGCAGACCGAAACCGGAACGGGGTTGACGAGAGCGCCGTCGATCAGGGTGCGGCCGTTGCATTGCACGGGCTCGAAAATGCCCGGCAACGCGTAGGATGAGCGCAGTGCGGTGACGAGGTCGCCCTGGTGAATCCAGACCTCGTGGCCGGTGCGCAATTCCGTGGCGACGGCGATGAAAGGGTGCTCGAGGTTTTCGACGCGCAAGCCTTCGAGATGCTCCTGCATGCGCTTGGTCAGCCGCATGCCGCCGAAGAGACCGCCGCCGCCAATCGTCAGATCGAGCAGGCCGGCAATGCGCCGCATTGTCAGCGAACGGGCAAATTCCTCCAGCTCATCGAGCTTTCCGGCGAGATAGCAACCGCCGACCAGCGCGCCGATCGAGGTTCCGGCAATCATGCCGATTTTTACACCGGCCTCGTCTAGTGCCCTCAGGACGCCGATATGGGCCCAGCCGCGCGCAGCACCACCGCCGAGCGCAAGCGCAATCCGGCGCGTATCAACGACCTCGTTGACGATTGTTTCGGTGTTGCCAGCCGCAAGAGCATTGTGACGATTGCTTCCCCAGCCCAACATGACCGTACACTCCCTGCCTGCTCCCAGGACCCGGTCTGTTCCTCCCCGAATCCTGAATTATTGGTAGCAAATTGGTGCAGCGGATGGAAGGTGGCCGTTCACGTGCCAGAATAGGTAGTCGCCGGGTCGAAATGGCGGATATCGTCGGTGATTCTGGTGACGGCATTGCCATCGGCCAACTCGACCGTGCGGTAGAAGCAGGAGCGGCGGCCGGTATGGCAGGTTGCGTCATGACCGGCGACGGAGACCTTCAGCCATACGGCGTCCTGATCGCAATCGGTACGGAATTCCTTCACCGTCTGCAGGTTGCCGGAGGTTTCGCCCTTTTTCCAGATCTTGTCGCGCGAGCGGCTGTAATAGTGGGCGATGCCCGTTTCCAGCGTCAGCGACAGGGCTTGCGCATTCATATGGGCGACCATCAGCAATTCACCATCACGCGCATCGGTGACCACGGCGGTGACAAGGCCGTGGGCATCGAATTTCGGTGAGAAGAGACCTGAATTTTCAAGCACTTCCTTGTCCGCAGGCGCGGACGGAAACGAAATGGACATTGCTACCCCGGGGAAAAAGCGGAACCGTTAGCGGTTCCGCACCATGGTCATGAAGCGCACCTGCTCGGCCGGGTCGTTCTTGAAGGTGCCGGTGAAGCTGGTGGTGAGGGTCGTGGACCCCTGCTTGTTTACGCCGCGCATGGACATGCACATATGTTCGGCGTCGATCATGACGGCCACGCCGCGCGGCTTCAGAGTCTCCTCGATGGATCTTGCGATCTGCGCGGTCATGTTTTCCTGCGTCTGCAGGCGGCGGCCAAAGATTTCGACGACGCGGGCGATCTTCGACAGGCCGAGCACGCGCCCAGCCGGAAGATAGGCGACATGCGCCTTGCCGACGATCGGAACCATGTGATGTTCGCAATGGGAGAAGAAGGGGATGTCGCGCACCAGCACCACATCGTCATAACCGCCAACTTCCTCGAAGGTCGTGCCGAGAACGTCCTGGACGTTCAGCTCATAACCGGCGAAGAGTTCGCGATAGGCCTTGGCAACGCGCTTCGGCGTGTCCAGGAGTCCTTCGCGGGCGGGATTTTCTCCTGCCCAGCGCAGAAGAACGCGCACTGCTTCTTCCGCTTCCGTCTGGCTTGGGCGAGCCTCTGCCACATCGGGTTTTGCGCCAGCGCCGGGGAAATTCTTCACGATCGCATCCATTCCGTCTCTCCCGATGCGGGTCAAGGCCGCACCTGAACTTTGTTTTTCGTAGCGGGGACTTCGTCCACCGTTGCTGCTATCTGGTTGTTTTACAGCATTTTGGCAAGGCCGATGCTGATATTTCGGTATCGGAGCCGTTAATTTCATATCGGCTTGATGTCCAGAAAGCTCGTTAGCATATAATGGGAATGAAGGGCAGGAAAGCTCCACTGCGACAAACGCTGTGTTTGAAAAATATATCCTGTCCCGTTTTTGGGCATTCTTGAACGCCGGATACCTGATGATGGACGATATCTACAACAACCGAATTCTGGAATTTGCCGGAAATATTCCGCTGACCGGCGTGCTTGATGATGCCGATGCCAGCGCTGAAAAACACTCGCGGCTGTGCGGCTCCAAACTCAAGGTCTATCTGAAGGTGGAAGGCGGCATCGTCACGGCTTTTTCACATGAGGTTCGCGCGTGCGCGCTCGGCCAGGCATCCGCCTCGATCATGGCGCATCATGTCGTCGGCGCTTCCAGCGGTGAGATCCGGCAGGCGCGGGAAGACATGCTGGCCATGCTGAAACAGGGCGGCGAGGGGCCGACAGGCCGTTTCGAGGATATGCGGGTGCTTTCACCCGTCCGGGATTTCAAGGCACGCCACGCATCCACCATGCTGACCTTCGAAGCGGTGGTCGATGCTCTCGACCAGATCGAAGCCCGGCCGGTTCTGAACGCTGCGGGTTAGGCGATGTGCGGTGAACCGGACTGCGGACATCAGAAGACAGGGGAGAAGGTCGGGCGATCCCGCAACTGGGGGGGAGTCTTTGCAAAGACCCCAGGCCGTCTTTTCGGCGTTGGCTTCATCCGGCTCTATCAGCTGACTTTGTCGGGTTTCGTCGGCAATTCCTGCCGCCACATTCCCACCTGTTCCGAATATGGCTATGAGGCGATCGCCCGCCACGGCCTTTGGCCGGGCGGGTGGATGACGCTGTTTCGCGTCGCGCGTTGCGGTCCGGGCGGCACCAGCGGGCTGGACCCCGTGCCGGAAACGCTGGCCGCTGACAAGCACTGGTGGACGCCCTGGCGATACTGGATGCTGCATCGATGACCTATGTCGCTCTTCTGCACAGCATCGTGCTCGGGGCGGGCACGCGGCTCATCATGGCCGATCTGCGTGAAATGGCGCAGGAGCTGGGCTTTGAGGAATGCAGGACGCTGGTTGCGACCGGAAATCTGGTCTTCCGTGCACCGGAGGCGCCTGTCTGCGAAATCGAGGAGGCGCTGGAGCGCGCCTTTGAAAAACGGTTCGGCAAACACGTCGATATTCTCGTTCGCTCAGCGCCTGATTGGCTTGCCCTGACTGCCACAAACCCGTTTCCGGATGGCAATCCACCGGATGTCTGCGTAAGGGTGATGCGCAAGCCGCTTGCCGGGGATTATCTTGGACTCTTGGAGAAGTACCGCCAGAAGGAAAAGATCGCCATTGTCGGCGGTGACCTGTGGATCGACTTTTGCGGCAAGCCAAGCGAAAGCCGGCTTCTCTCTGCGCTGACCACGAAGAAGCTCGGCATCGGCACGACCCGCAACGCCAACACCGTCAATGGAATTGCCGAAATGCTTCGCTGAGCCGCCGTTCACCTTTGACTGGAACCGGAAAATTCTTTATCAGCCTGCCTGCCCATCTGCGAAAGAGGGCGTTCTTTTTTATTCCAACACCACCCGCATTCGTTGGCGGGACTGGATCAGGAGCATTCGACGATGTCACAAACCGTTTCCCTTACATTTCCCGATGGTTCCGTACGCAGCTATCCCGCCGGCACGACCGGCCGCGAGGTCGCCGAATCCATCTCCAAATCGCTTGCGAAGAAGGCTGTCGCCATTGCGCTTGATGGCACCGTGCGCGATTTGTCCGAGGCAATCACCGATGGCAAGATAGAAATCGTCACGCGTGAGGACAGCCGCGCGCTGGAACTCATCCGCCACGATGCCGCCCACGTCATGGCCGAGGCCGTGCAGGAGTTGTGGCCCGGCACGCAGGTGACGATCGGCCCTGTCATCGAGAACGGTTTCTATTACGACTTTGCCAAGAACGAACCTTTTACGCCGGAAGATCTGCCGAAGATCGAAAAGCGGATGAAGGAGATCATTCAGCGCAACAAGCCGTTTACCCGCGAAGTCTGGTCGCGCGAGAAGGCCAAGGAAGTGTTTGCCGCAAAGGGCGAAAACTACAAGGTCGAGCTGGTCGATGCCATTCCCGAAGGTCAGGACCTGAAGATATATTATCAGGGCGACTGGTTCGATCTTTGCCGCGGCCCGCATATGGCGTCCACGGGTCAGGTCGGTACGGCCTTTAAGCTGATGAAGGTAGCCGGCGCCTATTGGCGTGGTGACAGCAACAATGCGATGCTGTCGCGCATCTACGGCACCGCCTGGGCGACCCAGGAAGAGCTGGACAATTACCTGCACATTCTGGCCGAAGCCGAAAAGCGTGACCACCGCCGTCTTGGCCGGGAAATGGACCTGTTCCATTTCCAGGAAGAAGGTCCGGGCGTGGTCTTCTGGCACGGCAAGGGCTGGCGCATGTTCCAGACGCTGACGGCCTATATGCGCCGTCGGCTTGCCAATACCTATCAGGAAGTCAACGCGCCGCAGGTGCTGGACAAGTCTTTGTGGGAAACCTCCGGTCACTGGGGCTGGTATCAGGAAAACATGTTCGCGGTGAAATCCGCCCATGCCTTTACCCATCCCGATGACGAGGATGCGGACCAGCGCGTCTTTGCCTTGAAGCCGATGAACTGCCCCGGCCACGTGCAGATCTTCAAGCATGGCTTGAAGTCTTACCGCGAAATGCCCGTTCGCCTTGCTGAATTTGGCAATGTCCATCGCTACGAAGCTTCAGGTGCACTGCATGGCCTGATGCGCGTTCGCGGCTTCACGCAGGACGATGCGCATGTCTTCTGCACGGAAGAGCAGATGGCGGCGGAATGCCTGCGCATCAACGACCTGATCCTCTCGGTCTATGAGGATTTCGGTTTCAGCGAGATCGTCGTCAAGCTTTCGACCCGTCCGGAAAAGCGCGTCGGTTCCGACGATCTCTGGGATCGTGCCGAAAGCGTCATGATGGAGGTTCTGAAGACCATCGAGGAACAGTCCGGCGGCCGCATCAAGACCGGCATTCTGCCGGGCGAGGGCGCTTTCTACGGGCCAAAGTTCGAATATACGCTGAAGGATGCCATCGGTCGTGAATGGCAGTGCGGCACGACGCAGGTGGACTTCAACCTGCCGGAACGTTTCGGCGCCTTCTATATCGACCAGAATTCCGAAAAGACGCAGCCGGTGATGATCCATCGCGCCATCTGCGGCTCGATGGAGCGCTTCCTTGGTATCCTGATCGAGAACTTTGCCGGTCACATGCCATTGTGGTTCGCGCCGCTTCAGGTCGTGGTCGCGACGATCACCTCGGATGCGGACGATTATGGCCGCGAGGTTGCCGAAGCACTGCGCGAGGCGGGCATGGCTGTCGAAACCGACTTCCGCAACGAGAAGATCAACTACAAGGTCCGCGAGCACTCGGTGACCAAGGTGCCGGTCATCATCGTCTGCGGACGCAAGGAAGCGGAAGAGCGCACTGTCAACATCCGCCGTCTCGGTTCCCAGAACCAGACGCCGATGTCGCTCGAAGATGCGATTACAAGCCTCGTGGAAGAGGCGACGCCGCCGGATGTGAAGCGCAAGCTTGCGGCGAAGAAGCAGGTTGCCTGACAAAAGACAACGGCCCCTTCGGGGGCCGTTTTCGTTACTGGCTGAGGGTATTGACGCCTATTCGAAATCGCCGGTCATGTCTTCCGGCGCCTGATCCTTCATCAGCACTTCCACATCGGCGTCCCGGCCGGACGTGACCTTGAAGTTGCGCTGGTAGACCTTGTCCTTGTTTCGGGCCATGGCGGTATATTCGCCTTCCGCCAGAACCATGGTCGAAAACGCGCTGACGCTTTCGTTCACAACGTCGCCGCCGCCGTTCAGCACCGACCAAGCCGTATCGGCAATGGCTTCGCCGCCCTGTTCGGAGACGAGCTTGAGCGTGATCTGTGCCGCCTGATGCTGCAGGGTCGCTTCGGTCAGCTTGCCTGCCTCCACCTGAATATCGGCGCGCACCACCGCATTGACGTTGCCGTATTCGGAAACGACATGATAGGTGCCGGCATTGAGGCGAACGACGGTGTTGGGCTTGATGTCGGCCATGACAAGGCCGCGCTCGCCATCCGGTCGGGCGTCGGAGGAATAGACGGAAAATTTGAGCTGGTTAGCGGAGATCTGTTTGTCGGAACCCGCGATCGCATTCAGAACGAAACCGCCAGCATCGAGAATCAGCACCTGTTTCTGGACATTACCGGAGCTCGGAACATTGAGTTTCTTGGTAACACCTGCGCGCCCGAAGGCAACGTTGACGAAATATTCGCCGGGTACCAGATGGAACTGCGCCGAACCACCCTCGGAGCTTGCCAGCATCGGCAACTTGCCGTCAGCGCCCGGAATGGGGCTGAAGACGCGCCAGGAAAGGCCTTCCTTCACCGCTTCGCCTTCACTCGTCAGTTTCGCTTCCATGTCGATATCACGGGCGGTGCTTGCGGGGGCATTCGGGGCGGTAGGAGCGGTGAAAGCATTGAGTTTCGGCATTTTAGGCGTGCCGCCAAGCTGCTTGAAGTCCTTGAAAGCGTCTTGCGAAAAGGCTGCCTGTGATAAAACGCCGATCGCGGCGAACGCAATGGCCAGACGTGCCGCGATTTTGATTGCCGACATTTTCGATACCGATTGACTTCTTGATTTTCCCGCATCACTTCAAAACCAATGCCGTGGCTATTTCAAGGCCCATAATTTCGCGATGACAGCACAATGGAAGAATTTTGATCATGACAAGTGACATCAAGCTCCTCGACTATCTCAAGGTTCGCCGCTCCACCCCCGCCCTGCAACTTGCCGAGCCGGGTCCATCGAAAGCGGAAATCGAGGAAATCCTGCGCCTTGCCGTGCGCGTGCCTGACCATGGCAAACTGGCGCCATGGCGCTTCATCGTTTATCGCGGCGAAGACCGCGTGCGTCTGGGAGAAGAAGCGCTCCGGATCGCGCTTGAGAAGAACCCGGAACTGGACCTGCAGCAGCAGGACGCGGAGCGCACCCGCTTCACGCGCGCTCCCGTCGTCATCGCTGTCATCAGCACCGCCAAGCCGCATTTCAAGATTCCGGAATGGGAACAGGTCATGTCCGCCGGTGCGGTGTGCCTCAATCTCATCTTCGCCGCCAACGCCAATGGTTATGCGGCGAACTGGCTGACGGAATGGCTTGCCTTCGACCCGGCCTTCCTGTCGGAACTGGGGATTGCCGCAGACGAGAAGGTCGCCGGATATATTCACATCGGCTCAACGACATTCCCGCTTGTGGAGCGGCCGCGGCCGGAGCTTGCGGATGTGGTAACCTGGGTTGGGGACGTCTGATGTTCTATACCACCGACACCAACCAGCATGGCCTGCCGCATGATCCGTTCAAGGCTATCGTCGCGCCCCGGCCGATCGGCTGGATTGGCTCTAAAGGCCGGGACGGCTCTTTCAACCTGTCGCCCTATTCGTTTTTCAACGCGATTTCGGACCGGCCGAAGCTGGTGATGTTTTCCTCCAGCGGGCGCAAGGACAGCCTTCGCAATGTCGAGGAGACCGGTGTCTTCACCGCCAACCTCGTCAGCCGCCACCTCGTCGACCGGATGAACGCGTCTTCTGCGCCGGTGAACTATGATGTCGACGAGTTCCGGCTTGCCGGTCTGACTGCCGTTGACGGGCGGGTGGTGGATGCGCCTTTCGTGGGGGAGGCGCTGGCCGTTCTGGAATGTCGCGTGACCGAGATCATCCAGCTGAAGGACATCGACGGCACGCCGGCGGATTCCTGGATGGTGATCGGGCAGGTCATGGCTATTCACATCGACGATGCGATCATTCGTGATGGTCGCATCGATATGGGACTGGCACGTCCGGTGGCCCGTATGGGTTACATGGACTACTGCGACGGCGGCAGCGACGTGTTTCAGTTGAAGCGTCCGTCTACTGCGCCGTAGAACTTCTTCGCCGGCAACTGTTAAATTTTATGGTGAACCAAACGTAAACTATTTGCGCCTAGAGTTTTATACATGGCGGCGGCAATGATGCCGTCGTCCATTGTTGCGAATGTGTTTCGAGGCTCAGGTGATCGTACAGGCATTTCTTCGCTGGTCTGAAAAGGCTGGATCGACCGAGCGGGCGAAGGCCGCCAATGCGCTTGGCCGTGCCTATCTGCATTCAGACATGGCGCGGGAGAACCGTGACGCCGCCTATATGGCGATGACCTATCTTCTTGACGACCCATCTCCGCGCGTGCGGCTGGCACTTGCCGAGGCGCTGGCGGATGATCCCGATGCGCCGCGCGCCATTCTCGTTTCGCTTGCCGAAGACCAGCCGGAGATTGCCTGCACCGTGATTGCCCGCTCGCCGGTTCTTGGCGAGGCCGATCTGGTCGATCTCGCCGGGCGCGGTGAAAGCCTAACACGCGCCTTCATTGCGGCAAGGCGGGGCCTGCCGCGCGGTGTCTGCGCAGCACTTGCCGAAGTCGGTGATCTGCCGGAAACGATGATCCTTCTAGAGAACGACGACGCCTTCATCACACCGTTTTCGCTGCGCCGCATTGCCGAGCGGCATGGCTGCAACGCCGACATTCGCGACCTGCTGCTGTGCCGAGAGGTGCTGCCCGCCGATACCCGCCATCTTCTGATGGCGCGCGTCAGCGAGGCCCTGGCAGGTTCGGCGCTGGTTCATGCCCTGATCGCGCGCAACCGCGCCGACAGTATTTTCCGCGAAGCGGAAGATTCCGCCACCATCCTCATCGCCGCCAATGTTTCGTCGCCGGAGTTGCCGGCGCTGGTGGAGCATCTGCGGCAAAGGCTGGAACTGACACCGGCGCTTCTCATCCATGCCGTCTGTTCGGGCAGGCTGGAGTTTTTCACGGCGGCGATGGTCAATCTCTCAGGTCTCGACGACCGCAAGGTGCGCGCCATTCTGGCGACCGGACGGCCGCACGCGCTGAAGGCGCTGTTCCAGTCCGTCGGTCTTTTGGGCGATGTGGTTGATGTCTTCATTGAGGCGACGCTGATGTGGCGCCGCGCCGCCCGATCGCATCTGTCGCAGGCCGCAGCCTCTGTATCGGCCGAACTTCTTGCGCATTTCAGCAGCGTCGATGGTTCCGAAACGCTTTTCGAACTCTTGCACGCCGTGCGTAAACTGACCATTGCCGAGGAGCGGCAGAAAGCGCGGCACTATGCGGAAGCGCTGACGGTCGAGGCTGCCTGAGGCCTACTTCTCGAACCGCTTGGCAATCCACGAATAGCTATTTTCCACCATTCTGACCGGCGTTCCGAGCAGGTGCTTCACGCCTTCAGTGGAAGGCAGGATGCGGCTGACGCGGCTGATCGCCTGTTTTGTCAGGCTCTCTTCTTCCTTTTGCGTGACCTGTGCCGATGGCTCCTCTGTTCCGGCCGGGGCCGTGGCGGCGGGAGGCTGCGTTGCGGGCGCGTTGCCCGCAGTCTGGGGCGTCTGCTCGCCCGGTGTCTGGCACACGGCCACCACGACCGGGTAGGACGCATTTGCGAAACGTTCCAGCTCTTCCTCCGACACGGCGTCGCATAGTTCGATGCTCGTCCAGCGCTGCTGCGAGGTGGCGAGGTAATGGCAATCGGTGGCGGTGTCGTCACAGCCTAGGAAGGTCATGAGAACGAGGGCTGTTTTCATGGTGTGTGTTGCCTCTGTCGGGAATTATGCTCTAAAAACTCATCTATCTCGATTGCAGTGACATTACGACGAAATACGCATTTTTTTGAGAGAAAGCAGGCATCGCATTGGCCCCCGAAATCAAGCTTGAAACACCCCGGCAGGAAGCGGTTCTGCGCCTTATCGATCTGTCTAACGTCTATATGGCATCGCTTTATCCCGCCGAAAGCAATCATCTGGTCGATATCGGCCAGCTGGAAAAGGACAATGTCTCCTTTTTCGTGGCGCGGCATGATGGCCGTGTCGTTGGCTGCGGCGCGCTGGTGGAGGCGGGTGACGGTACGGCGGAGGTCAAGCGCATGTTCGTCGATCCGGAGGCGAGGGGATTGCGGATCGGCAAGCTGATCATGGATACGCTCATTGCGCGCGGCGCCGAGCTAGGGCTTACCGCCATCCGGCTTGAAACCGGCATCAGCCAGCCGGAGGCGATCGGTCTTTACCGCAAGGCGGGGTTTGTCGAGATTGAGGCGTTTGCGCCCTATAAGCCGGACCCGCTCAGCCTGTTCATGGAGAAGACGCTTTAAAGGCGAGGCGGGCGCTATCGGCGCGCTTTGCAGAACACTCGATGCCGCCCTTGGCGATGTCATACTCGGCGTCGTGCCGGGGATCTGCCGACGTCTGGTAACATCGTTGGGTTGCAGATGCCAGGGACAGGCCCGAGCATGACGAAGACGAGGTTTAAGACGCTGCTTTTCGGAACGCCGTCGTTTCGTTGCTATCCTCTTCACGCGCAACGATGTCGTCGAGCGGGTCATTTTCAGCTGTAGGGGTCGGCGGAACGTCGACGGTGGCGCCAGTGGAGATTTCCACCTCTCGCACCCATTCCCGCCAGATTGCCACCAGCAGCGCCATCAGCACCGGGCCGATGAAGAGGCCGAGGAAGCCCATGGTCTTGACGCCGCCGACGAGGCCGAAAAAGGTCGGCAGGAAAGGCAGCTTGATCGGGCCGCCGACGAGTTTCGGACGGATGGTCTTGTCGACGATGAAAAGCTCTACCGAACCCCAGATGAATAGCCCCAGGCCATAAGCGGGAGAGCCGCTGGCGACCAGATAGATCGATACGAGAGTGAAAGAGAGCGGCGCGCCGCCCGGGATGAGCGCCATGACACCGGTGAGCACGCCGAGTGTGACGGGCGAGGGGACGCCGGCAATCCAGTAGGCGATGCCGAGGATTATGCCTTCGCCGATGGCGATCAATGTCATGCCGGTGACGGTGGAGCTGATGGTGGCGGGCACCACGCGGGAAATGCGCTCCCACCGCGTCGGCAGGATGCGTTCTCCCACAAGATCGACCTGATGGGAGAAGCCGGCACCGTTGCGATAGACAAAGAACAGCGCGATCAACATGAACAGCAGGGTCAGCACGAGGTGGAACGCGCCGTTGCCCGCGGCGAGGATTGCCCGGTAGATATTGCCGATATTGGCACCGCTGACGAGCTGGATCACTTCGCCGATCGCACCCGGTGTGCCGATATATTTCACCCATTGCTCGCCGAGCCAGGAGCCTACGCCGGGCAGCGCCGCGATCCAGTCTGGCACGGGTGCGCCCACCTTGTTGACATGCACCGCCCAGCCGAACCATTCGCGGATTTCACTCGCTGTATAGGAAGCGGCGATGAAAATCGGCACCACGAGGAAGGTGAGGATGAGGATGATGGCTATGGAGGCGCCGAGCGTGGTGTTGCCGCCCACCTGCCGCAAAAGCCGTGTATAGACCGGCCAGCTGGCGAAGCCGATGACAAGGGCGGCCAGAACCGGAACGAGAAAGCCGTGGAAGAAGTAGATGCCCGCAAGGGCGACGAGAACTAGCAGCCAGCGCGCAGCCGATATTGGCGGGATCAGAGCGATCCGCGTCGGGCTTGCAGGACCAAGCCATCTCGGTTCGCCACTGGGCTTACGGCTCTCAATATTACTCACGGCAGGCTCTTTCTCGCATTCTCCCCGAAGGGTGCATTCACTCTGTCACACCAATACATATAAGTGCAATATAGCCGGATCACATTACCGTTGTGTGTTTATCGCTCAGCCTATTGAACGATTTTGGTAAAAATAGAACATCGGTCTTGGCGTGCACATTGAAATATGACAATTGAACTCCGTTTTTATTGCGGCTTCCGCTTGCCGCGCCCGCTCTTCAGGTCATGCCATGCTGCGCCGATTCTTCGCCTATTACCGTCCCTATCGCGGTCTGTTCATTCTCGATTTTTCCTGCGCGGTGCTGTCGGGCGTGCTTGAGCTCGGTTTTCCGATGGCGGTGAAAGCCTTCGTGGACGTGCTGCTGCCGGGTGGCGAATGGGGCATCATCCTCGCCGCCTCCGTCGGGCTGCTCGTCATCTATGTCCTGAATACGGGTCTGATGGCGACAGTCACCTACTGGGGACATATGCTCGGCATCAATATCGAGACCGACATGCGGCGGCTGGCTTTCGACCACCTGCAGAAGCTGTCCTTCCGTTATTTCGACAACCAGAAGACCGGACATCTGGTCGGGCGGCTGACGAAGGATCTGGAAGAGATCGGTGAGGTGGCCCATCACGGCCCCGAGGATCTGTTCATCGCCATCATGACCTTCATCGGCGCTTTCCTGCTGATGCTGTCGGTCAATGTACCGCTGGCGCTCGTCACCGCCGCCGTCGTGCCTGTCACCGCCTGGGTGACGAGCCGTTACGGTGGCCGAATGACGCAGAACTTTCGCGCGCTCTACGGTCGGGTCGGCGATTTCAACGCCCGTATCGAGGAAAATGTCGGTGGCATGCGGGTGGTGCAGGCCTTTGCCAATGAGGACCACGAACGCGCGCTGTTTGAGAAGGACAACCAGAAATACCGCCGCACAAAGCTGGATGCCTACAAGATCATGGCGGCCAGCACTTCGCTCAGCTACATGAGCATGCGGCTGACGCAGATGATCGTGATGATCTGCGGCGCCTGGTTCGTGCTGCATGGCGGCCTGACGGAAGGCGGCTTCGTTGGCTTCCTGCTTTTGGTCGGCGTGTTTTTCCGCCCGGTGGAAAAGATCAACTCGGTCATCGAGACCTATCCGAAGGGCATTGCCGGTTTTCGCCGCTTTACCGAGCTTCTGGACACGGCGCCGGATATCGTCGACGCACCGGATGCGATCGAGGCACCGGCGCTTTCCGGCGCCATTGAATATCGCCATGTCGGTTTCGGTTATGCCGAGGGCAAGCAGGTTCTCGACAATATCGACCTGAAGATCAATGCGGGCGAGACGGTGGCCTTCGTCGGGCCTTCGGGGGCGGGCAAAACGACGCTTTGCTCTCTGCTGCCGCGCTTTTATGATGTCACCAGCGGTTCGATAACCATTGACGGCATCGATATCCGCAAGATGAAGCTTGCCTCGCTGCGCAACCAGATCGGAATCGTGCAGCAGGATGTGTTCCTGTTTGGCGGCACGATCCGCGAGAATATCGAATATGGCCGGCTCGGCGCTTCCGATGTCGAAATCATGGATGCGGCGCGGCGTGCCCGGCTCGATGGCGTCATCGAAGCGATGCCGATGGGGCTCGACACCGTCATCGGTGAGCGTGGCGTGAAACTTTCCGGTGGTCAGAAACAGCGTCTTGCCATTGCCCGCATGTTCCTCAAGAACCCGCCTATCCTCATTCTCGACGAGGTGACCTCGGCGCTGGATACCGAAACCGAGCGGGCCATCCAGCAATCGCTGACGGAGCTTGCCAAGGGCCGCACAACGCTCGTCATCGCTCACCGGCTGGCAACGATCCGCGATGCGTCACGCATCGTGGTAGTAGACCAGACGGGTATTGCCGAAACCGGCGCCCATGCCGAGCTTCTGGCCGCCAAGGGCCATTACAGCCGCCTGCATGAGGCGCAGTTCAGCGGGCATCTTCAGGGTCTGAGTTAAGCGGCGCATCTTGCGCCGCATATCAGGCGTTCTCCGCTGCGTTTTCCTCGATGATGCCGGTATTCGGCTCTGGCTTGCCGGGATGACTGGTGACGAGATAACCCATGGCGACAGCGGCGGCGACGATGACCAGCAGCGCCACGCCGCTGATGGTCATCAGCCAGTCGCGCGGTCTTCGCTGCGCCATGATATATTTCGGCCACCGGTAAGGCTGGTTCGCCACGCTGAATTTATTGCCGTCTCGCATGAACTTCCCCGGACTATTGTTGCTTCGTGACAGATAAACGCGAGCATGCACGCGGCTGTTCCGCAATGGCGGGGCAGAGGCGATGACAACGTCGTGAGGTTTCGCGGTAGGATTGGCAGTGGGTACCCGTTGTTCACTGGCTACTACGCGGCGGAGAAGAGTCTTTTCAGCCCAGAGACTTTGGCTGGCTGGCTTCCGGCTTAAGGCTGGAATGACGGAGGAGGGGTCTCATTTCATTAAATCCATGACGCGTTGCGCCGATGGTTGCGTTCAGGCCGAATGTTACTGCGGCCTCTCGCGCCGGCACACAGCTTCGAAACTCCGCTTGCCAGTCCACACCCTTTTATGCGAATGATTTGCAATTGCATTAATTCAATTTCCATTTGAAAGTTCGCAAGATGGACAAGCCTGTCTTTGGATGGCGGCGGAATGGCGACGATCTCTCGCTGTCCGACGTTCACAGCTCGATCAAGATAAGCCCGAATGCCGGTACGTTTCGCCGGGCGATGGCGTTCTTCGGACCCGGATATCTCGTCGCGGTCGGTTACATGGACCCCGGCAACTGGGCAACGTCGCTCGCCGGCGGTTCCAAGTTTGGCTACACGCTGCTGACGGTGGCGTTGATATCGAACATCATGGCCGTCGTTCTACAGGCGCTCTGTGCCCGTCTGGCGATTGCTTCCGGGCGCGATCTGGCGCAGGCCTGTCGCGATGCCTATCCGAAACCGGTGGCGATTGTGCTCTGGCTGCTGGCCGAAATCGCAATCATCGCGACCGATATTGCCGAGGTCATCGGTACGGCGATCGGTCTCAACCTGATTTTCGGCATTCCGCTCGAACTTGGCGTCCTCATCACGGCGCTTGACGTGTTCCTGATCCTTTATCTGCAAAGGCTTGGCTTCCGCTGGGTGGAAGCGCTTGTCATCACGCTTCTCGGCGTCATCGCGGTGTGTTTCGCCATTCAGCTGGCGCTGGCCGATCCCGACTGGAGCCAGGTGATTCGTGGTTTTGCGCCGACGACGGAGATCGTCACCAACCCCGAGATGCTCTATCTGGCGCTTGGCATTCTGGGCGCGACGGTGATGCCGCATAATCTCTATCTGCATTCAGGCATCGTGCAGACGCGCGCCATCGGCGAGACGCTGGCCGAAAAACGCGAGGCGCTCAAATTCGCGACACTCGATTCAACCATCGCCCTGACGTTTGCTCTCGTCATCAATGCCGCGATCCTCATCCTCGCAGCGGCGACCTTCAACAAAACGGGTCAGACGAATGTTGCTGAACTGGGGGAAGCGCATAGTCTGCTCGCGCCGCTGCTTGGCCTTGCGATTGCGCCGACGCTGTTCGGGGTGGCGCTTTTGTGCTGTGGCATCAACTCCACCGTCACGGCAACGCTTGCGGGCCAGATCGTGATGGAAGGCTTCCTCAAGATGCGGCTTGCCCCGTGGCTGCGCCGCCTTATCACCCGAGGCATCGCCATCATCCCCGCCGCCGGCGTCACCATCGCCTTCGGCGAAAGCGGCACGTCTCAACTGCTGATACTGACGCAGGTGGTCTTAAGCCTGCAACTTTCTTTCGCCGTCTTCCCGCTGGTCATGTTCACCGCTGACCGCGCCAAAATGGGCGAACTGTGCGCCCCGCGATGGCTCTCGGCGTTTGCATGGCTCATCGCAGTGGTAATTGCGGCGCTGAATGTGAAGCTGCTGTTTGATTTTGTGGGGTAAGGCGCGTCAGGCCGCGCCTCTACGGAGCGCAGCCGGCGTACCTTCGGGATCGACGGCCATGACATTCAGATAGGCGCGGGCCGGTTGATTCGGCTCGCTGCGGCTCTGTTCCCAATCGCGCAAAGTTTCGAGCGGAATGTGATAGCGGGCAAAAAAACTCTTCCTGCGTCAACTTCAGTGCCCGGCGAATGATCTTGATGCGCGGCATTTTCTTGGCAGCAGCGAACTGTTCGGCGGAAAGCGGCCGATTGTCGGGATCGGCGAGCGCATTGGCTTCCGCTTATTCGTCGGTCATGGCGTGAAAACGGGCCTATCTGGCTCGGTCGATTTTACCCGATTATTGGCTCTGAACTCAACTTTCATTGCTTTCATCCTTAACTCTAAAGCCTGTGAGATGAAACGTGACGTCGGGAAACGTAGGATTGTCGCCAAGCAAGGTCTTTTTCCCGAGGCTTTCTCCGGCCATCTGCGCCAGCAACGCACTAGATACGTAAAGTCCAAACCAGAAAGGGAATGATAAATAAATGAAGAACGGGGCTAATATGTAAAACAAACCGCTAATATGATCTGTTAAATACGCAATTACGGTGGCCGGCACAGCAGTATATAAAAATAGCTTTATTGCATGAAAAATGAGTCTCGCGAGATTTTTCTGCTGATACAAATTATATGCTTCACGGGCCTGTGCAGTTTTCGTCATTTTAAGTCCAATTTTACGAGCACTTATCAGTGATCGAAAGACGTTAAACTGCTGGCTGACCGATTTTAGGTTTCGGACTGGCCAATATTTCGTTGGCCAGTCCTTAGTTGGTTCTTCGTATCAAACTGTGCGATGACACAAACTATGCCACCGATTAACCAAGAATATTGCGTAAATTCAACAGCTACCATGACAATAAGATTGCCATCGAATTTATTGCTTAGTGTCATTTGATCTCGGAGACCCTACCGGCCGATTACTGGGTTGGCCGCAAAGCTGCGTGGAATGGGCGGCGTCGGGCGCCTATGGGACAGTGGAGGCGATTTGGCGCCTCACGTCACTTGGGCTCAGAGAATCTCATCGCCTAGAGGGTGTCGCTATGACGGCGACCCTTGTCACTCAGAAGGAGAAACTTTGCCTTCGGGCTGACGCAGCGCATTTTCAAGATCGCGCCGATCATAGAACAACGCTCTCACGTCCTGGTAAGGATAGAGTGGAGCGAGCTTGGCCGAACGGATTGCTTCGCGCACCTTCCTTTTTGTTGCGCCAAATTCATGCATAGCGTTGGTGAATGTGATGCACCTTGCCTGAAATGCTTGCGCATCGCTGCGCAGAATAAAACGCTGTGTGCCCCTGAACCGGACGCCGACATCTGACGTGGTGGCGAGGGCTCCGCAGTTCACAAGACCCAATGGTACTTCGCGAGACATCTGCCACGATCTGGCAAGCTGGTTTGCAGAGATTCCCACGTCATTGTCCACGAGAACGCTGTCTGCGACTTCAGCCGGATCGACCAAGAAAGCCGCTAGGCCAACCTTGGATTTGTCCCATGCAACAGTTTTCAACTGGTCGGTATGAAGGAGATCTAAGATATCCGTGAGCTTGCATCCAATGGATTTGGAGGTCGCGATAATTGACTTGAGTTCGCTTGCATGGACAGCCGTGTTCGCCTTGCCGCGGATCGTATCGAGATAGCTTTCGATCTCACGGCGCGAGTGGCGTTCGTTAATTGCAACGCCATTCCCAGACGTCAATGCCGGGAGGAACATACCGGCGTCCCGGTAGCGCTTGAAGTTTGGATAGGTCACTCCGAGCAGACTGGCAGCCTCGGTAGGCAGGAGCCAATCGTCCAACGAAGCGAGAACCTTTAGAGCAACATCTCTGTGAATCGCTCCGCCTGTGAGCAACGACGAGTCGAGCAGTCCACTGGCGACAGCCATTTTCCGAATATGGCCAGGCCGCACCGCGGTCATTCTCCGAAGATCGTTGTCTGACAGATAATTTGACTCCGTCCGCCGGCCGAAAATTTCGGCAACCTTCGCCAGTGGGAGCGTATCGAATGCATGGGTTCGTATCAAATGTTTGACCCTTTTCCAGGCCGGGTCGTTAAGGCGGACAAGGATCGAGTATAAGCGGCCATACAGTTTCCGCCCTCCGTCGTCTGGGCTAAACACTGCATGCCGGGAATGCATGATGTCCTGGAACTGTCTCAATCCGCTCTCACCGTGCCTGAGAAACGCGTATCCGTCATTGGCAGCTTCCCAAAGCTGTCCTTCGCTCAAGTCGGTCTCAACGACATCGGTCCCGAACAGCCTCACTGATCCCATGAGTTCGCAGAGGTAAGCGCCGTGGTTCAAAGGCATAGCGTTTAGGAGCTCACCGTCGGTTCGGTGACCATCCAACCTTCTAAAGATAAAGTGCTCGAAGTCGGATGCTGCCCTGGTTGAGTTATCGGCTAGTGCATGACGCAGCTCATCGAACAACTCCTCGAGACTCTCGACAAAATCGTGATTGCGAGGCGAATGTAGTGGGCTGGGTCCGAGATCAATGATCGGACGCTGATGCAGGGGGCATGTCCGCAGAAATCGCAGTGCCCAGATGCGACGCATGTAGCGCCTAACTTCTGGCAATCGGTCGGTGGCGCCGTCATCCGCCCGAAAGCAGTCCGGACATATACGCATTCGTGTGCGAGGGTAATTCTTCCTCGGGAAAACTTCGCCCTGCACCTCAAGCCCATTCGCTGTCTCCCGGGCGGACGCCGCGCGCAAACGGACTGCTGGAATCGCACCGTACTCTGCGAGTTCCCGGATCGCATCTTCGGACCCATCAATGACGTCTTGGAACCGAAACCCCATATCCTTGCAGAAATCTGTGGCCGTCGTCGCATTCGCAGCCGCGAGGCGCGCACAATAACTCGTCAGGCTTTCGTCATCGAAAAGGGGTACGCGAAACATCGTCTTTTCCCCTTACTTCGCGGGCTTCGGAGATACCGGGCCAAACTTACCCTTCCGGTTGATCGGACGGTAAATCTTTCGCCAATCGGCACCGGCGGCCATCACATTCTCGTCGGCGTCGTAGCCGCCGTTCACGAGACGTCGATAACCTTCCTCCCAGTGGTGGGCACTCAGAACCGCATCGTCGTGTTCCAACGCATCCTCGATTGCGTGGTAGATCAGTTCCATCACCATTCCGAAGCGAAAGTGGCAGCCCCAGAGCAAGCGCTCGATGAAATCCACGACGACCTTGCCCGACATCTGAAGGCCAGCGCGATTGACCACGAGCTCGATGATCAGTTCCGCGATCATCTTGTCGTCGTCCTCGAGTGTCAGGTCCACCAAGGGAAAGTCATCGACGCGTCGCAGCATCTGATCCTTTGGATCGCGCAGCTGGATGTCCTTGATTTCCGGTAGACCGACCAGGACGACGAATATCGGCCAGCTGCGATCGCCCTGTAGAAGGTTTTTGATTGCGTCCGCAACATGCGTCGGCCCCTTTATCTTGGGCGCGTCCAACACATGCTGAAATTCATCGATGATCACGACGCGAGTTCCTCGCCGCTTGAGGACCCTCCTGACGATCTTCATGAGCGAGTTCTCGGACTTCGCAGGCGGAACCGGGTATTCCATGCCCTGCAGCATCGCCTCCGCCAAATCGATGATGGAGGCCTTCTGGGGGGCTTCTACGTAGAGAACCGGATGAAGGAAATTTCCATAGCCGTCAGGAACAGGCTCAAAGGCAATATCGTCCTTCAACCGCTGAACTATGTGGGTTGATTTGCCGACCCCCGACTCCGCGAAGATAGCCACCGCGAAAGTTGCCTGATCCATCCCGGCAACAGCACGCTTCATTCGAGTGAACGGTATGTCCGAGAGCTGGTCGTTTCGGGTTGGAAGGTAGGCGGACTTCACACGCTTCATGGTCTCCATAATGCGGCGATTCTTGTCATCCAGACCACGCGCGACGCTCGCTGCAACGAGCTGTACATTGGGGTCTTTTTGGCCTTGGAATTCGGGTTTTTCCCGTAGGATCGACGCTATGCTCATTCTTCTTCGTCACTTCCGTATGCTTTGAATTTCGGTACGCGGCCTGCCTGCCGCTTGCCCGTAGTCTGGCTTTTCGGCTCTGTCGGCGCTCCACGCATCAGATCGCCGACCTTCGGAATAAGGTATGGCTCCTCCTTCTTCGCGCGCGGTTTCGTTTCCTTTTTTGGGGCCGGGGTCTGCAGAGGATCGTCGATGCCATCCTGCGCGCGACGACGGGCGAATCTTTCTGGATCGTATTCTCCGCTACCTGGCGTGAGCGGGTCAGCCGTTTCGCCAGCACCGGCGTCCGCGTTGGAGCCGCCCTCCGGTTCCTCACCGTGGAGATGGTCTCCATCGTCCTGATTTTCGGCGAAGACGTCCTCCGAATGATCCAGACCGTCGATCAGGAAGGTCTCCATGTCGGCTTCGGTGGTGGAAAAGTCTGGTCTCGTCCGGCCGCTCACAACGTATCCCCGGATGGTGTTTTTCTCGAGGTTTTCGTAGTCCTCGCTGGTGACGATATGAGAAGCTACGCTGTGCTTGTCCTCGGCGATTTTCGCTATGGACATCACGTCCTTCTTGGCCTGTGCGACAATCTCCGCGTCCTCTGTGTCACGCTGCGAGTACGCCTCGTCGAGCCGCTTCTTTATAGCTGCCCACTCCGTCGCGGTTACTTTCTCGAAGCCGGGCACCGCGGCGTTGACCCAGAAGACGCGAGTGTCGCCCTGAAGCCGAACGCCAATTGCGCCGAGATCGTAAGGGTTGGCCCTGACGTGCACACGGGCATGGCCACTGTCCTCAATGATCTTCTGGAGAGTGCTGTGATAGTACGGAATACCGAGGCAGACGACGCCGTGTCTGGTTATCGCACGGGTGCCAACGCGGAACCCGAATATCATGCCTTCTTTTGCTGGATTCAGCAGCGCTTCGACAGGTTTGTCTCTTGTCATCTGGCTCCAGGCGTCGATTGGCTTTTGCCCATTTCCCAGACCCCGGTGCCCCGTGAGATGATAGGCATCCACAATCAGCCGAACCAGGCACTTGGCCAGCTCCTCGAAATCCATGGAGGCATTCGCCACTGAATCGTAACCGCCACGGACGATCGGGTTTGAAAACGTCTGGCCGGAGAAGAGTTTCAGCCACTTTTTGCCAGTCTTGAAAAAGCGTTCGATGCGACCCCGAAGACGGGGCGTTTCAGCTGGCGGCATGATATGGCTACCGCATAGTGCCACAACGCATTCATGAAAATCATTGTCGAGGTAGGCTGCACCGTGATCGGTCGCCACCTCACGCGGAATGCCGAACTGGATCCATGGCGCCTTGGTACCGGCAGCTTTGGCGTATTCGTCCTTGGGCATCACCGCCATATGCAGCGTCTCGATCGCGGAACGACCCTTGGGGTCTGAGTCCAGAAAGCGGAGAGCCAGGATAGATCTTGTGCCACAGTCGATGGCAATCGATGCCCAGAACCGCCTCTTGACGATCTCCTCCTGGATCTCCTCAGCGATGACGTTCCAGAGACGGGTACCCTTCAACATCGCAATGATGTCGAACTTGTCCTCGTCCATTTCAATCCGGTCGAGCGGGGCGTATTTGCGGTTCGCGGTCTTCGAGAGCTCATACTTGTCGCGTGTCGCGGCTTCCCCTAGGTGACCGAGGTCGATGAGCATCCTCTTCTGTTCGGCAACGCGCCTGTAGAATGTCCGGCTCTTCTTTGGCAGAAACAAGGGGTTCGGACTGTCGGCATTGTCTTTCACCATGGCATCCCAATGTGCCGCGATGTCCGGTCTCTTGTAATTGGCGAGCTTTCGCGCCTCCGCATCGAGAAACCTGTTTGTCTCTTCTGGTAGCCGTCTCTTGCGGGGTGTCTTGTGTGCTGGCGAGCCGCCATACATCAGGCAAAACGGGCTGCGGCCACCCTTCTCGAAGCGGCGGACGAGGCGGATAAAGTTATCCGGCGTTCCTAGGTGATGGGTCTCAATGATCACCTTTGGCTGGCCAGCGCGAGGTTCGGGTAGCAGCGCTTCGTAGGTAGCCTGATATTCAGCGATGAACTCACGGACGCTGGTCACGGTCTTCTGTCGGCGCCCGGCTTCCCATTCCTCGAGGAATTTCGTCAGCATTCTCGCGCGGTACATAATGTGCTTCGGAATGATGTCGGGATCGAGCGATCTCTCGCGGCGTTTCTTGATCTCCTGATGCGCGTAGTATCCACGATGAACGATCATGGCCCGGCGCTGCACGAACTTGAAGACTTCCAAGTCCGTCATCTCATCCGTGGTCTGGGCGCCGCCGATCTCTTCGAAGACGTATCCGTCGCCGTCTGATGCGGGGTACGCACGAAATACCCCGCCATTCATCTCGATGCGATCCAGCGGTGTCAGATTCACCGTCGTGAACTGCTCAGCCATTAATGAAGACTCCGCGCGCGAACGAACGAGACCGGCGTAAACGTCAGCGACGCGTCTCCAACGACATGGTCTACCAAGTGATCCCCCATAAGGTTCCAGAGTGCGATCATCCCGTCGCCCTGGCTGCCAAACTCCTCCAGAAGCTTGAACGCCTGGACGGGTTTGTCCTTCGATCGCAGCAGTTCCAGGAGGCGCTGGCAGTCAGGAGAGTTCTTGAGGAGCCGCGCGGCCAAAATTTCACGCGCCTCGTAAATTTTTGATTTCGTGATTTTCTTCTCCGTGAGGATTTCGATGCGATCTGCGTGATAGTCCAACTGATGGTTACGAATGTCTTCAACGATGAGCTTCAGTTCACCGTGGTGGACTTTCGATTCCGGACGGACGCAATAGAGGATGACAAAACCATTCATGAACTCGACGCGAAGATCGACGTAGTGCAAATGGATTTTTCCCTTTGAGTCAGTGTACGGGATCGGCCCATACTGCGCCTGGACCGAGCGGACGTTCGGCATCGACCAGAAAACGCGGGCGCAATCCGCCTCGAACTGGCTCTCGAAGACCAACCATTCATTGGTTCCGGGCGCGCACATGACAATGCGGCAGGTCGCCGTGGTCTTCATGTTGATGCGACGCGCTGCAGGCGAAGCCTTCATTTCATGGAAGACAGGAAGATCCTCCAGTGAGTCGGCGAACGCCTCATACTTGTGAGCTCCGGAGATCGGCAGGCATCAGTCCACCGCGGTAGACGTTATCCGGGTTCGCGAGATAGGTCTTGCGTTCATAGGGAAGGGCCCACGGGGTATATCCGTGGCGGGCGAAGTGAAGAGCTTCGATCTGGTTCAGAACCTGGATCACGGTGGCGTCCTTTCTTTGGCGGATTTGGTGTCTGCTAGTGGCGGTTCAGCGCGCCGGCGGCGCATTGGCGGATTTCAGTCGTCGGCCCCATCGCGGTAGACGGCGGGATCGATGATGATCGAGAAGACCTCGTAGCTCAGGCAGAACAGCTCCGGCGGATCCAGCTCGAGACGGGCGTTGATCTCATCGATACGCTCCGCCATGTCTTCCCAAGCCTGGCGCTTGCGCGACGGATCTGCCTTGGCGATCTCGATCGCTGCTTCCAGTTCCTTGGTCTCAAGCTGCGTGTAGCCGAGTTCGTAGCGGCGGCGGCGCGCAGCAGCCTTTTCGGGCGACAGCGCCTCGGCGAAGTTCGGGACAGTCTTCTTTTCGGTAGCCATTACGCCTCTCCTTGGACTGTAGGTTAGGCTGCGAGGCTCTCGATGATGGTCTCGGCGTGCTTGATCAGCTCGTACGCCGAAACCTCCTGTTCGTAGCGCATGTGGTCGATGTATTCCGGCGGCAGACTGAGGACGAGCGAGCGGAACTCGTCCAGAGACGGGCGCTTCGGCGCGATCCCGGTGCGCATCGCGTCCTCCTCGATCAGCTCGCTCAGGACACGATGGAGCTGGCGGATGGAGGGGCGGCGGGGATCCGCGTAGACGAGCGCGAGAGCGCGCTGCAGGTTCATCTCGTCTTCTGAGAACCCGTCCGCGGTAGGCTGACGGGACCATTCAAGCAGGGCGGCGCGGTGGTTTGCCGGGACTTCGACGGGGTGACCAAGGCGCGCGTATGCGTTCTGCGACATTGTGCAGTTCCTTTCCTGTTCGGAGCGATTGATTTTGGTGGAGGGGAGGGATGCTCCGCTCCGGATCAGCGACGGGCGCCGACTGATCCTGAACGCCGTCATGATGCCGCCGGGCACGATGCCGGAACACCATGCGAGGCCGTGGACGCAGTTATTGCGCCGTGGCCTCGGTGGCTTGTCGCGTCGAGCGCGGGAACTGGGGGAAGCGAACTTCGAACATGCTAGTCAACCTCGTCATTCAAAACATTAGTTCTGCGAGAGAGGAGAGCCGGGCCTCCTAGAGGCCCCGGAATGATCACCGAGTGCCTAGGCGGCTTGTTGGCGGCCCTTTCGCGCCAAGTATGTCGGTGTAATTCGTTGCATGGTCTCTGTGTCCTTTGGTGCTGACATCCGGCCAGCGCGGCGGCATTGATTGCATATGTTTTAATGCCGGACAACCGTTATTTTGCTGCGTATTTTTCCCATCATCTTGAAAGGAAACGGTTATTTGCAAAATGGTAACCATAATATGGTCAATTTTTGCCACCGGCCCTGGGTGCGCTGCGTAGATCTACGTAGCAAATCGGCCTGTATCCGCATTTTAGGATGGAGTGACCGTTCCATTTCGATACGTACGAGGTGTCGACCCGCACTGGCCTTGGCCACGGCGACAGATTTGGCTGGGGTGTGCGAAACGAGCCACATAAAGGGTTAATGTGAAGACGCCGACGTTGTTGGAACGCGGCAGGCAGACCAACCTTCAACTTGTCGAATTAGCGGATAAGTGAAATCATTTGAATACTAAGCAGTTCCCGATTTCCTCGCCTGATGTAAACTGCCATTCGTTCTCAGCTGGTACGTGCCAGCGGCGGAGGAATGGATCGTAGACTCCGGGTAACGGGAAGCTTTCGTGAATGACCATGAAATCTCCGACGTCCCGGGTTACTATCGGCATCCGGTGATGAATGGCGATGGCAGCTATCGCGGGGTCGCAGCCGAACCTGAGAGGATCGTTCGGTTTGGTCGTTCTCCAGAACCTTTGCAGGCGTGGAACCGTCGTCATCCGTGCGATCAGCCTGATCACCTCATCAGTGATGGGAGGAACATACGGTTGGGTGGCAAGCAGCCTATCCAGCCATGCGATGAAGCGTTCAGCACGCTCAGGCTCGCTTTTGGCGAGCATCCTAGCCCCGCGCTCAAGTTCGAAGATCGCGGGAAGGGGAATTGCAACGACCTCGTTGGGCAGCGAGCGCAGGAACTGCTTCACTTCCTCGCTCTTGTTTTTTCCGCGCGCCTCGCTCAGCACGCTCGTATCAAGCAGGAGATGCATTTCGATGGCCCCGGGTCTCGGCGGGGATGGTCCCGGAACACGGTTTACGAAGGATTAACGCACTAGCCGGAATGGTTGCGTTGCCCTAGTTTCACTGCAGATAAAGGATTCGAACGATGTCTGGCCAAGGTCGCGCCAACCGATGGACACTTGAGGAAGCTCGGGCTGGGTTCGATGACCTGCTCGAGGCTGCCCGGACGTCGGGGCCACAGCTCGTCGAGGACCCAAAGAAACAGGGCATTTTCACCGTATCCTTCTCCTCAACAGAGCCTAAGCCGAGCACCGTGAAGTTCCTGCTCGAGGATAGCGCCGAGTAGATCGGTTGTAGCCTCGCAGTTATCGTGGCCCCACAGGTTCGCGAGGATTATCGGGGCAGCCTGACAAGGTTCGCGACTCCGGACAGAAAATCGCCCGGCTCCTGCATCAATGCGATCTCGATACCGGCCAGATTGCCATATTTTTCCGCGAACTGCTCGAACGACTTCTCGATGTCGGTCGGCTCCAGTGCCTCAATCACGGTTTTTGACGTCTGTTTGGCGTTGATAGGGCTTTGGGTGCCGGAGTTCGTCGAAATTGCAACCGGGATAAAAACGCCTACCCACATTCCAAGCAACTGAATCGCGCCAATGAATGCGCTGCGGACCTCGACGAGGTCGTGCGGATGAGGTTCATCAGTGGGGATATCAAAGAATGCGCCCACACGCTGCATGGTCGCGCCGATGAATTTGACTGCCTCTTGGTCACATCTGAGGTCGGCGAGCGCAAAAGCCTCATCCTCGTGTCCTAGAGCCTTCTCGATGGGCCGCCAGCAACCTAGAAGTTCGAGAAATTCGTCCGCCTCCGATGTGTCCGTGGTAGAAGATTGATCGGATACTTCATATCCAAACGGTGGCGATCCGGCATCGTTTTCAAACCGCATGGTGAAATCGCGGTTCCCGATGATGGAAGCAAGCTTGAAGAACCCTGTCCACTGGTGGGCGGTATGCGCTTGGTCGGTTGCGTAATCGTCGGATTTTCGAAAAGCCCAGGAGTCCAGCCTCAGCACCACATCTCCATACGGCGTTTGTGCGAGAAAGCCAAAGTCCTCACCTTCACGCGCTGGCGGCACCACCGCGTAGTTCGCCTGCAGCATGACATAATCTGCAGAGTTGTCGCGACCACGATAGAACAGGATAATGCCCTTGGACGTAGGCGGGATGATGTTGACCATCTTTTTCGCCGACGTGGCGACGGGGAAATCTAAACCAAATCTCCGCTCATTGACGACGAGGTCATGAACTTCGACGGGCTCAAGCCCAAGGAGGCCGTCAATCGCGGCGCGTGATTGGGGAATGCTGAACCGCACATTGAACCGATTAGGGGTAAAGCCGAGCTCTCGAAGTTGATGCGATTTCTTCGCTGAATATTCCAACATTCCTTCTCCACCGAGATCGAAGAGCATTGTCCTGAAGAGATCCGGGTCTAAGGAAGCGCGTAATGCGTGGGTAGTTTTGAAAGTAATATTCTTGTTGTTGAGCGATTTTTCTCCTGCGGATGCCCGGCGTAGTGCTTTCAGAACCCTGGCGAGCTGATCATCGATCAGATGAAGTAGATACAATTCTACTGGTCGATCTTTGTGATCTACTTTAAATATGGCGATCACTGCGGGTCTTGTGTCTTTCGCCAGACGCTCGGCGACGGACAAGCTCAATTTCACGGTGTCATTCTTCAGTAAGATCGATTTGAGTTGAACAATCACCTGCAGAGGAGGAGAACGGGTGTCGATTGAAGCGCCGTCGCTGTTTGCTGCATCTTCCAGTCTCGATTCAACAACGAAATCTTTCCCAGTCATATCGGGCGTAAGCGAGCTGCACTCGAATTGCGACTGACGGCAAATCATCTCGAAGGCCAGCTCACCGATCCTGCCGATGTTTGCCAGACTGGCACCGTCGTTCCTGTATTCTGGCATAGGTGTCTGACTTTGCGAATTGCGTGAGGTTTTTTCTGGGACGCCTCATATCGTTGATATGCTACTGCGGTCTTAAGAGCGCGCGACCGTAGATGCGCGCCAGCGCACCAGATCCCTAAACCGACGCTATTTGGGTTTTACCGTACAAATCGTTTGACGGCATGTTTTTTGTTCACTATACGTTCCGATCATGAAGCTCACTCAACGACAATACCAACGACGCACCTGACGAACCGCCGCAAGCGCGGCAGTCCTTCAACCGTGTCGAGGTATTCTCACCATGAGTTCGGAACGCTTCCATCAGCGCGGCGGCGAAGCTGTACGCGTCGAGTACACAGCCCATCCTCCCAAAGCCACGATTTTCTGCAGAGGCACCGCCGCCTTCCGATCCCGTCTCGCACGCGATCTCGCCTGCCTCCTCGACGTCGATTCCGAGGTGGAGGGTTGGGAATGCCAGCCGTTCGAGCTGGCGGTGGGCGATACTCTTCATACGCCTGATTTCCTGGTGACCTACGTTGGGGGCGCCCGGTGGCTGCTGGATGCGAGCGATGCGGGCGGCGATCCCGACGTGACCGATGCGGCAACGTCGCGTGGGTTCAATCATCGATATGTGGCTCGCGACAAGATCGAGACCGGCTACCGGCTCCGCAACGCACGAGACCTTCTCCGATACGGCAGTTTTCGATGCCCTTTGGGTGACAGAATACGAGTGATGGCCGCTCTGGACGAAGTGGGCTCTTTCACCGTTGCCGAGGGCCTTGGTCTCTTCAGGGAGGGCCCGCCGATGGCTGGCCTAGCTTCCCTGGTGCTTCAACGGATCCTCTCTCTGGAGCTCGACGATGCCCTAATCAGTCCCGACACTCTCGTGCGACGCGCCGACAGATAGGAAGCCAGCCATGAACCTGACATTCGTAGACCGCGCTGCCACAATCGAGATCACGACTTACACGCACGGAGTCAAAAGCGCGCTTCGTAAAGCTGGTGTCTTTATCCGTCACGAAACATCCGTCGGCCTCGAAGTGCCTCCAGGCGCGAGTGCGAGCAGGTATGCAGACGCCGTCAGATCGGTGTTGAGAGCAAACAACAGGGCCGACCTTTACACGCAGATCACCGTGGAGGCCTCGAAGAAAGGGCATGGGGAGTGGCAGCCCGCCGCCGATGTGCTGATCTCGAAGCCGGGCGTTGTCCTGATCATTCCAAATGGGATTTCAGTTCCTCGAGAGATCAGGATCGCTTTGGACGAAATCATCAGGATCAAGCCCATGAAAGCTGCCCATGTGGCAGCCGCGATCAAATCCGCCACAGGAATCCCGGCTTCCATCGACGAGGCCGAGGCACTGATGCGCTATCCTCCAGAACTGATGTTTTCGGCGTTGAGACCAGGACGGAGCATCACGCATGCTCTGGCCCGGCTTTCCACCAACGACGAAGTGCAGCAGGAAGCCCCTCGAACGCCGGAACGTGGCGTCGAAGATCTGCCGGGCTTCGGCAAAGCAACCACTTGGGCTCTCGAACTGGCGGACGATATCCGGGCCTGGTCCGCAGGAACCCTCGAATGGCAGGACGTCGATTGCGGTCTGCTGCTCAGCGGGCCGCCGGGTACGGGCAAGACCACGTTCGCCGCCGCCGTGGCGGAGACCTGCGGAGCGTCATTCATCTCGGCATCTTGCGCGCAGTGGCAGTCACACGGTCACCTGGGCGACTTTTTGAAGGCTATGAACCGGTCCTTTGCGGACGCTGCGGAGAAAGCGCCTTGCATCTTGTTCCTGGACGAATTCGATGCCGTGGGCAACCGGTCCAAATTTCAGGGCGACAATGCCAGCTATGGCGTGCAGGTGGTCAACGGACTTCTCGAAGCCCTCGATGGATCGAAACGCCGGGACGGCGTTGTTGTCATCGCAGCGACAAACCATCCGGATGCGATCGATCCGGCGTTAAGGAGGCCGGGTCGGTTGGATCGACATATCGAAATCGAGCTCCCGAGCTTTGAGGCGCGGAAGGGAATCATTGCGCTGCATCTTCGTGCCGAGGTGCCCGACGATGTTCTTGCTGAAGCGGCGAGGGCGACGAGTGGCTATTCCGGCGCTGACCTCGCTCAGCTGGCCAAGGATGCCCGCAAGAGGGCTCGCCGCGGTCGACGCTCGGTATCGGCGGAAGACCTCAAGGCTGCCACGCCACCGCTGCTCGTGATCGATGATACGCTCAGATATGCCGCGTGCGTGCACGAGGCTGGGCATGCTGTGGTCGGTACCGAGCTGGGATTCGGTAGTGTGGAAATCATAACGGTGCTCCGAGAGCTGAGCCTATCTGGAGATCGTGCCGGGTATGTGGGATGGCTTCGTCCCAATCCGCTTTACCGATCGCGAGATTCCTACCTTAATGAAATCGCGATGTTCATGGCCGGGCACGCGGCAGAGGCTGTCATCGTGGGATCCGTTAGCGACGGTTTCGGCGGCAGCAAGGGATCTGACCTCCACCGGGCGACTGATGTCGCTACGTTGATGGAGGCGAATTTGGGTCTGGGGCAGGGGCTTTCCTACAGCAGCGTCAATAGCTCCGAGGAGCTCGAGAAGCTGAGGCGGTCGGACCCGGTGCTTCGGCGCCGTGTGGAGAGGTTGCTGGGGGCGGAGCTGGAACGTGCCAAATCCATTGTTCTTGCCAGGCGCCAGCACGTCGAGGCGCTTGCGAAAAACGTTTTTGAGACGGGGGTAATGGGTGGGCGCGATGTTGAGTTGCTTCTTGCACCATTTCGGTGACGCAGGCTTGGGCCGGATTGCCTAGAAGAGAATTTTTCCTATGCTTTGTCGAGCGACACAATCCAGTTCTAAATGGTCACGGGATCCATAAGCGAGCAGAAAGACACGTCCGAGGGCCGTTCGTTGGAGACCAGGCATGTCTTTCTTGACACCGATGCCTTCCGGCAGCTCGGCCACAATCCTGATGCGGCGCCTCTCGTGGAATTGGGCAAAAAGATTGCCGAAGGCCAGCTCATCCTGCACATGACCGACATAACTTTGGCTGAGATTAGACGCCAGTTATCGGAGCATATCGCTGAGGCCGCTCGAGAGGGGAAGGCCGCTCGGAAAAGTGTCTTCAAATGGCGCCAACGGCATCCTGCTCTCGTCGCGGACATACAGGACATCGATGTCGCGGCAGTTTCGGCTGCCGCGTTCGAGAAGTTCAGACATGCTGTCGAAGAAAAATGGAATGCGACCTGGCACGACGCTACGTCCATCTCATCGTTGAGCATCTTCGAAGATTACTTTGCGGGACGACCACCTTTCTCCCAACCAAAAAGCAAAGAGTTTCCGGATGCCTTCGTCATCAAGGCTTTGGACGAATGGTGCCAAGAGCGGGGCGAACGTCTCTATGTGGTCTCCAGAGACAAGGCTATGCAGCAGGCTGTCGAAGCATCCCCAAGATTGATTTCGGCCATAAATCTGAAGGATATCTTGGCGGCTGCCACGAAGGTCTGGACACCGGATATCGTCCGCAGGGCTGGTGGACTCCTGACGAAGAAGTCGGTGATCAATGACCTTCAAAATGCGATAGAATTAGAGATCGACGACCTGATCCCGGTGTACGGCGGAGACTTCTCAGAGGGCGAGGTGACAGGCCACTCGATGTCGGGAGACATTAGAATAGCGAGCTACGGTGTGATTGCGGCCACATCTGAGGAGTTAAGCGTCATAATGGATGTTTATGTGCCGCTGACGATCGAGCTCTCCTATGAAGATCGATCTGGCGCGGTTTATGAAAATGAGGACGACACCTACTATGGGGGCGAAACAGCGGAGACGGAATTCCAGGATGATCCTGCGGTCCGGATTTTCGCCCGGCTACGTCAGCAAGCTCCTCACGTCCAAGCCGTCGAGATCTTGACCGGCGAAGTAAGGGTTCACGAACCCGCCGAAAACTATAAGTAAAACGCGCCTTTTCAGTTCGCCAGGACAATTGGCGAGCCCGAAGCAAAGTTCCTGCGAAAGCCAGAATCGATCTAGGTTCCGTGGAAAGCGCATTGATTGACAAGAAGCCGAAATTGGAAAAACAACCAAAGAGTATGGGGCCGACTCCGAGCGTGAATCCGTGCTCGGTGATCGACCCTTCTCGAAATCTACACGTGGCTATCTCGAGAGCCGAAATAGAGCGAGACAGGATCATCGCCCCCGAAGTCGAATTGCGGAAGACCTATGCGCACGCCTTCGCACACCCGATGCTCGCGACATCGCCTCCCGTGGAAGAAAACACTCACCATCCAGCACCGTGGCACGTAATCTCCGCGCCCGGCGTTGTGGAGACCGCAACCGTCGAAATGGTTCTTTCCCCCCGAGAAACGAACAGCATTGATCGCCTCGGACATGCCCGGAATGTGGTTTCGCTCATTCGCCTTCTAGCAGGATCGCCCGTTCATGCCCCTGTGTATTCGGACATCGCGTTCTCAGAAATGGCAACAGCCAAGGGCATTGAGGTCTGGCAGTTCGAGGCGCCGATTGACTGGTCCATCTCTCGGGTAAAGCTCGATGATGAGATGCTCGCCGAAATCGAGACGATGCTTGTTCCACTACAGACACTGCTGCGCAATGAGGGGTTCAATTCTGCATTCCGCCTTGCCGACGCCATGTGGTGGCTTCCAACACTCGACGCACAGATGGTTGCCATCTGGACAGCTTCAGAAGCACTCATGAAGCCTGATCGGAATGACATGACGAAGCAGCTCGCCCGTTTGATCCGGGCCTACTCCGGCGTGTCCCGACAGGACGGCGACAACTGTTACCAGCGTGTCATTTCCCTCTGCCGCGCGCGCGGAGAGGCAGTCCACGCTGGTGTGCAGCCGCGACCGCAGGATGTTCAGGAATCGTATTATATGCTCCGGCGGCTTTTGCTCAGGGCTTTGGCTGAAGGCGCCGTTCCGGGCCGATTGGAAACGATTACGCCTGTGTGGCAGCATACCGCCAAAAAGGGTCAGGACTGACGCATGGGGACATCGATTGAGCTGACCATAGGTGGGGTTTCCCTGTCGTATGCGAAGAACAACATGGGCATCGATTTCGGCTTTCTGTTTCAGGAGGGAGACGAGACACGTCGAAAATTAGACGGCATAGACTACGAATATTATGCGGATCATCCGGAGTTGCAGGATAACTTGCATGAGCACGAAGCGGTCTTTGCCCGGCCACTTGCCCGCATGTTGCCTCGTCTCGCATTGCTGAATTACAGCATAGAAACGGCACGCGCCGAATACGAATCTATTGTCGCCGAGGCTACGGAGACGCGATCCTGGGGCCCGCCGCTGGCCGGCCCTTTTCTCACCTTTGACGAATACTGCGAACTCGTCTGCCGCTACCCGCTCGATAGTCTTTCCCGTGGCTACATAGAAAAGGATGAGGAGGCGAAAGGCCGCCTGAAATTGGAGACGGATTTCGATCGTGTTCCGTGGACGGATAATTCGGATATGTTCTGGTCCGAGGTCAGCTATTTCGGCGCGAAGCTGGCGATCCTGAGTGCGGAGTCGATGCTACACGTTTTCGCGCTCAATCCCGACAATCTCCCCGTCGACGTGGTGTGGGAGTTTGGTCCCCTTGTTCATGCAGGCTGGGAGTGTCGTGAGGCGTTCCATCCTGGGGTGAGGCGCAACCATAAAGTCTTGATAGCTACGGAGGGTGCTTCCGACGTTCGCATCATAAAGCGAGCGCTCGGTATTCTGCGTCCAGACGTCACCGATTTTTTCAACTTCGTGGATGTCGACGAGCGTCATCACTTCTGGGGCACTGGAAACCTAGTCAAGTTTGCAGAGGGGCTGCTACGCATCGACATCCACAATAAGGTGCTGTTCGTTTTCGACAACGATGCCGAAGGTGTGGAGGCTTATCGAAAACTCGAAGCGCTCAATTTGCCATCAAACATGCGTTCGATGGTTCTTCCCAGCCTCGACGAGCTTCGAAATTTTCCAGCACGCGGCCCGGAAGGGGTGAGTATCGCAGATATCAACGGGCGTGCTGCAGCCATCGAGTGCTATCTGGACCTTAATTTGCCAGCCTATCCCCCGGCGCGAATCCTCTGGAGCAATTACAAGGCCGACATCGATGCATGGCAAGGCGCTTTGGAATTCAAGGAATCCTACCAGCGTCATTTCTATGACCAGTCGCCTGAAGCGATCCGGACGGGGCCATACGACGCCACCAAGCTAGTGCAACTTCTCGACAGCTTGATTGCTGAAGCGGCCGCTGTTCGTCCGTCAGTCTGAAGTCCAGTCTCCAGATGCAAAGTTGGTTTTCCGCACCAGATTGGATCGCGGTATCGGCATGAGCCAGAGTTGAGAGGCCGTCGAAGCGCGAAGGCGAAACCTTACCCACTATCGTCTCTGTCGGTGCATGGCTCGGAGTACTGCCGCCGATCGGTACAGGAATTTCGATCCCGCTTTCAGAATCAGGATATCGTGGATCCAAGGAAAAGAATGCGGGATTGCCCATGGGATTTCTTCTGGAGGATTACGTTAGGTCAAGGGCGCGGTCGTCTGCAAAAGCCACCGGCATGTCGGCTGGCCGGATTTTAGAGCGCCAGGCAAGGTCGGCATTGCCACGCTATGATGTCTTCCTCTCCCAAGCGATTAGGGACGAGGATCTCGTACTTGGTGTTTTCAGCATCCTGACCGAGGATCTCGGCTTGTCCGTCTTTTGCGATTGGCTGGAGTCTTCACAAGCCGATCACAGCGTGACGACGCCTGCGGATGCCGAACACATCCGGCGGATGATGGTTGCCTCGACCGCGCTGATTTTCATCGACTCGGAGCATTCCAAAACCTCAACCTGGATGAGCTGGGAGATTGGCTGGTTTCACGGGGCCAAGAGGCGGGTTTGTGTCCTTCCCGTCGTTCGAAGCAAGGCTAGTCCACACCGGGGCCGAGAGTTTCTTGGTCTCTATCCGGCGGTCGAGGAGGACGATCGATTCACCCTGCGCGTTCCCGCGCGAATGACGGATATCGCTGCCCGCTTCCCGCCGGGAACGCCGCTCGGACTGGCGACATCGATGCCGTTACGGTTGTGGGCAACGGCCGAAGCACTCCCGGATATTTTCCTGGCGTGAACCTATCGCTTTAGCCAGGCAGACAGCTCCGTAGCAGTGTTTTTTCGGTGATCCCACACCATCCAGATTTCTTTCTGGTAGTCGCTATGCTTTCCCCACACGATACGATCGTAGAGGCCCAGATATTCAGAATTTGCCCATGCCTTGTCTTGGGCGCTGTCGGCTGACGGGAACAGTGCAATATTGGAAAGGTTCTTGTAGGCGTCCCCCAGACCAAGTTCCCACGGAACCCATTTGCTGTCCTTGCTGTTCTTGCTCGTGAGCAGCACGAACTTCTTTGATTGGCGGATCCTGGTTTTGAGGAGGTCTGCAGTCTTGACGTTCGTGTAAGGTGGCATTTCGGGATCTATCTCATCAATGTACACCTGCGCCCCATGCCCTTCCAAGACAAGAATCGCACCGACGACGAGGTCGTGATCCTTGCTCGAATGGGACAGGAACGTTGCGCCCTCTGGAGATCGTGACCGCGCGGTCATGCGGATGTGGGCCTGTTCGGCCGGCGTCCGCCGGCCGGAGAAGCCACGCAGTTCTGCGGATGTTATGAAGTCTACCAAGGTGCCTACCTGCTACGATGCCTTCGCCAGCCTGTCGAGAATGCTCTTCACCGTGGCCAGGAGTTCGGCGTCGGTCGCATCGGTGTCCAGCAGTGCGTTAATTTCGTGATCCAAAGGACGACCCGGGCGCGGGCCAGAGTAAGGCGTTGACGATCCCACTAGCTCTCGGGCGATTTCTTGTGCTGCGCCACCGAAGGCTCCTATTGGCAAGACGAAAGAACCCGCCTCTTGAGCAAACTTGAACTCCTCGAGCACGCCACCGGCGGCGCTTGGCGCAAGAGTATCCATCTTCAGGCCACCGAGGAAAATGCTGACCCCTGACATGCGCGCCATCTCGGCACGAAGCGCATCCCACTGAGCCTTGTTGGCTGGTTGGCCAGGAATTGGCTGAGGGAAGGGGCGGGCAATCAGCCTTCTGTCGATGTCCCAGCCACCATTTGCTCGCAGTGCGGTCATGAAGCCCGAGACCACTGCGGGGCCGAGGAGGAGACCAGTGCCCGTGACAAGATCTCGATTGTTTTCACCGATCATCCGGCCGATAGCCTCGGCAATGCCATAAATGCGAGCAGTGTTGTGGATCCCGGCATCGAGCGGCCAACTGCCGCTGACAAACACACGCTTCGCAGCCACACGCCTTTCCACTTCGCGAAGCAGCTCGGGAACTTCCTCATAGTCGTCTACTTCGACGGCAACGAGCCCATAACGTCTGAGATCCTTTGCCCACAGGTTGTGTTGGGCCAGGCGTGCCCTGAACTCGCCGTCTGTCTGGAAGTCTCCGGCCTTCGGTGGCTTGAGGATCGCGAAGTGCTCCGGCGGCGCATCCGTAAAGCTCTCTCTTATAAGAGATAGGACGTGGCGGATATTGGGATCCGTGAGGCTGAGGCCGACGAAGAGCATGGACATGCTGCTGAGGTGAGCCTCAAGCAGCGGGAGGAATGCCTTGCGTTTTGTCCGATACAGCTCGTAATCGTCGGTGGAGATGACGATGTCGTCGAGACGATCCACTGTGCCGTGCATTTTGTAAAGGCGCGCCGCGCCCGGCATCGACTTGAGCGAGAGGTCACGTCCGGTAGAAACCGAAGTCAACGGTCGTCCGATCTCGGTGAACGCGCGTTCGACCAGGCGGTCGTAGTTGGTCGTCCAAATGTGGCGAACGGGAAGCCGGGCGAGAGTCTGGACGACGTCCGGAAGGGGGCGCTCAAGTCCGATTTCCCGCCTGATAACGCTTCGAACGCCAGTAGCGGCACCAGTCTCCAGGATGTGCCATTGAGCCAGGGCTGCGAGATCCAGTATGTCGCGCGAGTTGACTCCGATCTCGGCGCCTATGTCAGTGAGAAGCTCTGACCACGATGGATAGCCCGCCGCCATCGATACTCCGGCGCCCACGAACACGGCGCCAGTGCCATCATGCAAGGATTCAGGAAACTCACGGAGAAATCGAGTCCTTGCGGCGTTGCCGGGCATCTTCATCTCCCCGCAGCGCGAGCTGCCCTCTCGATCCAGGAACTGATGTTGTTGTAGCCATCGTCATTGACCCAGTCGTAATCCCCATACCGGAAGTTCAGCGGTGAGCCATCTACGGCGAAGTTGGACAGTGGATTCCGTCCGGGGAAGTCCGAGCCAACCCGTGGGTCTCGAATGTTATGGATGTCGATGGCGAGCAGACCCTTGCCGAGCTTGTAGCTTCGCTCGATCTCGTAATTAACCCACTCACGGGTGGAGGTTTCATTTCCGTACAGAACGACTGTGACCGAGGTTCCCACGAGCTGCTCCTCGATCCAGTTCGCGATGCCGCCAGCACGGCGCTTTACCGTCTCGAATTCGGCCTTGTCGTAGAAGGGAGGGGCTTCGCCTCTTGCTCGAACGATCCACGAGTTTCGGACTTGGTTTACGCGAAATACGTCGCGGTCGTAGTGAAAGCTGAAGAATACCTTGCGCGTCAATTGATGTCCCCCGACTTGTACGCGAAATTCGACACTTGTCCTGTCTGCTGAACGTCTACTTTCCGAACAGCCACCCCATGATGCCTTTCCGACGTGGCTTCGAAGCGACCGCATCTACGACCTCTTGTGGCTGGCGAGATGGTGCGGTCCGTATGGGAGCGGCTGTTGGAGCCGCCTGAGGCGCTGCGGTCGGCCTGAGGTGGCTCGGACGCGCCGCGGTAGTTGTCTGTCGAGCCTCGACGCGTTCTCTCTGCGGCGGGATTCCACGCTCAATGAAGTCCGTGATGGAGGATGGTAGCTCCAGAGATTCTTTGGCGCGTGTTAGCGCAACATAAAGAAGTCGCATCTCGGCCGGATCAGGTCCGCTACTTTTCTTGTCGGTCGGACTGCTGCGGAGGAAGTCATCCATGAGCCGAACAGATTTCCACTCGCGTCCCTTTGACTTGTGAGCTGTCGATATGACGAGATCAGCCTTCTCCTCGTCCACGGTCTTGTTCAAAGCCCACATCAACTGCTTCTCGCCCCGTTTTTCGACAAGGTTGACGAACATGACGAGATGCGCGCCTTCGTCAGTGCGGGCGAACTCGACGACTTCGACCCACGACTTGAAGCCAAAAAACGCAGGGCACGTCGACGGTTCATTCTCCTTCAGGGCCTGGACGCCGCGGAGCATATCCATCAGCTCAGATTTGTCGCCCACGAGGTGTGGGCGACGGCCAGCGTCGAGTGCCTCGATTACGGCGCTGATGGTAGTGGCGTTCGTGCGCGCCAGAACCGCAACCGGATTGGCGATCGTGCCGATCCGGCTGGCAATGCCCGCGTTTCCTCTGACTGGCTGGGTCTCGCCGAGCTTCACCAGCATCTTGGTCGCCAAACCTGCTATTCCGTTTCCGAAACGGAATGAAGTCGTGAGATAGGTGCTTGCGTCAGTCTCTATGGATTCCATCGCATTCACGGCGCCCCGCCACTCGTAGATCTGCTGATATCGATCACCGACGTAGATCAGCTGACCGCGCTGCCGCTGCAGGATGTCGAGCACGACAGGATTGGTGTCCTGTGCCTCGTCCAGCATGATGTAGTCGGCGGCGATTATGGGACGCGATAGTCCCCAGAGCTTGAGATACCCGTCGTGTCCAAGCGGTAGGGGATCTCGCTCCGAAAGCATGCGGCTCCAGACTTCCCGGGCACCGTCGAGCGCAAAGCCCGTCACTTCCTCCAGAATATCGTCGGGGGCGGCTCGGAGCGCGCCGAGCGTCGGAACATGCTGAGGGCCAATCTCGTCGTCCGCACTCTGGGCGTAGCGCCTGATGGTCTCGAGATACAGGTAGCCCTGGGAATCGGGTGTAACGGCATATTTGTCGCCGAAGCGGCGGCGCTTGATGTCGAGAACCTCGACCAGTTGCTTTGCCGTGCACCTGTTCGTCAGCTTGCCGATATCCTGCTTGTATCCAGCGGGCGCCGCCCGAAATGCAAGGCTGTGGGACGTGGAGCAATCGACTGTGTCCGGAAACTTCTCGCCAGCGTCGGCGACGATGCTCTTGTTGAACGCCAGATACTGCCCCCGGAGTCCCGTGGCGTTCGCAAGAAGCTGGAGTGTCGACGTTTTCCCAGATCCGGCAAAAGCATTGATCTTCAGAGACTTGCCTTGCAGGAAGGAGTCGAGCGCAGCAGCCTGTTCGTCGGTTGGCGTGAACTTGGGCTTCTTGCGGGTGCGAGGCTTCGTGTGGACCGCACTGGCCTTGATGTCACCTCTACGTACTGAGCTCGATGCCGCTGACCGATCGAAGAGGTCGGTCTGCCTTGCTGGCGCTTTTGCAAGCGCGGCGGCAACCCTTTTCCTGAGGTCCGGAGTCTTCTGGTTCCTGTTCCGGAACGAGAGCTCATGATCCAGAAGCTTGAGGTATTCGTGGTCCTTGCCCCGTGACGCCTTGCGGAAAACATCCTCCAGTTCAAGAAAAGTCATGGAAATGAAAGGGCGCTGCACGATCTGTTATTCCAACGTGACTGATTGGGAGCACTATCAACCACGGGATGCACTTTCACAAGTGAGGAGAGGAGCCTACGGCCTCATCCACTTGATTTTCACGCATGGGAATTGTAGTGAGGTACCTGAAATCACGATAACCGGGTCGGCTGAGGCCGGACGGCCGTGAAAGCGCCCAGGGTGCCGGGACAGGCGTGAAATACCGCTCCTCCCGGCATTCCGACCACTTAATACTCCTCGAGAAGTCCCTGCGCGGCCATCTTATCGATGACCAGTACATTCACCTGTCCGCCACCAAGGACGCGCGGACCGCGGGCACCGTCTCTTGTACCAATGGCATCCGCAATCACAGCAGATATCTGGAATAGTTCTCTCGCATGTGCCGTCTGGAGTAATTGGGCATTGGGCCGCCTGGAATTGTCGCAGACTTCCCTGGTTCAAATGCAATTATTAGATGCGAATAGTTTTGCAGTGGATATTGACTTAAACGTGCATCCGTTCACCTTGAGCAAGCCTCGTGCGAGGCTGTTGAGGGGACAAGATAATGAATATCAAAATCATCGGAGCCATGATGGCATCGGCGATGTTGGTCACCGCGTGCGGAGGTCCGATCGTGGAAGCGCTGACAGTGGAGCAGGCTACCAGAAGCGCGCCAGGCGATGGCGCCTTCCAGCGATATTTCCTGCCGAAGGGCGAACTGGACGTAACCGTTGCCTATAATGGCGACTCTGGCTTCCAGCTAGAGTACGCGAAGACGGTCGTCGCAGATCTCGACCATCCACCATACTACATCAGGTTTCTGCATGACGGTCTCGGAAAGGAAACAGCGACCATATCAGTGGATCCGAACACGCAGCTCCTGACGACCGTGAAGTCTCAGGGCACGCAGCAATTCAAAGAGCTAATCGAGGCTGGCAACGCGATCCTCAAGGGGATGAAAGATCTGCGGGATACGCTAACCCACGCACTCGAGAAGAATTGCTCCGGCATCAAGTCGCTACTGAAGTTTGATATCCTAACGCGTGATGACATCAAACCAGTCGAACAGCCCATAGCGGTCAAAGGCGGCTGCAAGTTCAATGCGAGGCTCTCTGTCGTGGACGTGGACAAATATCCCAGCGTGGTAGCGTCCCAAAGCATCGCGCAGGGTCAGACCTCGCCGGGAGGGGTAGTCTATTTCCGTGCACCAAGGACCTACGAGCTCACGTTGACCCTCGACGTTAACGGTGACGCAAATGGCCCCGCGAAAATGACTGTTTCCGCTCCGGACACGAAAACGCTTGGCTACCTTCGCTTCCCCAGAGGCGTGTTCGCAAGCAGAAGCCTGTCGGTCACTTTCTCCAATGGCATGGTGTCGTCCCAGGAATTCAGCCGTGACAGCGAACTTATAGGTTTCCTCGCGATCCCAGCAGCTGGCCTCGCCACTGCGGCTCTCATCAAGCAGTTCTAGGGCGGAGTAGTTTCATTTACTCACGCCGATACCGCGCTTTTGCAAAGAGCGCCCAGCGCCTCGCAGCTCGGCAGCCGCTAGATCGAATAAACACTGATCGCGGCGCCGCGGCCGGGAACGAAATGACTGCCCACTGAGATGGTCGCGTCTCGTTCTTCCGCAAGTTTGAGGAAGGTTTCCTCATCCAGCAGGCGGCGGGTTCCGAGTGCCTTGTTCAGCGCTTCGAGCCGCTGCGCCGTATTTACGGCGTCGCCGTACAGGGTATAGCTTTGGCGATCGAAGCTTCCGACGGTTCCGGCCGCCACTTGACCGGACGCGATCCCTATCCGAACGCGCAAATTCTCGCCGTCGAAAGTTCGCTCTTTGACAAGTCGCAGGATTTCGCCTGCGCAGGACACTGCCCGTCGTTCGGGCCTGTCGATCGGCAGGGGAGCGTTGAACGAGATGAGCATCGCGTCGCCTACATGACTGATTACCAGGCCGCTGTTACTCGACACGATCCCGGTGACGGCTTCAAATAGCTCGTTCAGCATCCCCAGCACTTTTTCCGGGGCCTTCCTCTCAGATATCGAAGTGAAGCCTTCAAACAAAACTGCTGTGGCGCGAACTTCCTTTGTTCGATCAACTGGAAGATTGCACCTTCTGCAACTCTTGATAAGAATCGGGGGAATCGATCGAACATGGTCCCTTATGAGCGACACCAATGAAATCCTTGCGGGTCTACCCGGCCTCCTACATGAGCAACAGGAAAACCGGAAAGACTTGCCGCCGCAGCTATCGCACTATTGCGATCTATACGCTCTCCAATCCATTCTCACGCACAATCAGCTTTGGGGATCGAACATTCGCTTCCTGAACGACAAGCAAGAGATGGACTACGGGATTGCCGTGGCAAAAAACGTCATGGAGGAACTCCTGCTGCGGTTCTACAGGGGCACCACTGGTCCAAGTAGACGTCGCTGGCAGATACCGAATATTCCGGATGTCTATGCGGTTTGCTTTTGCCGAGAGCCGGATTTGCTTAGCCAGTGGCGCGGGTACGGTTCCCACAGCCAGAATGTCTCGATCCAGTTTGATGCCCTGAACGTGGCCGTCCTCGGATATATGAGGTCGTTTCTTTTGAAAAAGGTCATCTATGGCGAGAATGACGCAATCGAGAGGTTGCGTTCGGAATTGGATGCCATTCCGAATTTCGCCCAGCAGATCATGCAAACCAAGACAATCGATACGACGTCTGAACAACGCAACGTCATCCTCCGTCTCTCACCACAGTTCAAAAACGAGCATTTCCGTGAAGAACAAGAGTGGCGATTGATATCAACGGATGATCATTATGAGGTCAGCCATCGCCCTCGAGATAACGTGTTGCTTCCCTATGTGAAGATAGGCTTCCCGAATGATGGCCCCCTTCCAATCACAGGGATCACGGTCGGCCCTGGCAAGGACTCTGAACTTACCAAGAAGAGCATCGAGCACTTCTTGAAGACGAACCCCAACTATCGCGACGTCTGCGTTGAAGTCTCGAAGATCCCGTTCCGTGTCTGAATATTCTCTTTCCGAGGCGTCCAGCGCCTTTCGATCCACTTTGCAGGCTCATCAATGTCGCACCAAACGCAAGAACCTCGCCTTCGCGAAACCATCGTGGTCGAGAGCTTGGAAGCACTCGACTGGGATATGCTCAGCGACCATCTCAACACCCTAGTGCTCGATAAGGAGTCCGGCGAGAAGCTTGTCGAATTAATCATGCGCGCGGGCACGATGGTGTTTCGGTATCCGGGCAAAACTAAGAAGCGGGCGGCAATCTTGGATGGGGCAGCTGCAAAGATCCGCAGCGACGTCGGCGACGAAGCGGCAGAACACGCGATTTCCCGCTTCGCGCACTTCGAACTCATTGATGAGGGGTACGCGGGACTGCGGGGATACATCGAAGCGTTGCCCATGGCGTCCCTATCCCACGATGCTGCGTTGACTGCGTATCTATCCTTCGTCGCTCGGAATTGGATCGACCTGCAAGATCAGGTTGAGAAGGCGCTGCCAAATGCAGGCGGCCCGGCTGGCGTTATGCTGACGACGCCTGACGGTGAACGCTACGGCGCTGATGCTGCGCTAGGGCAGTTGGTCAACCTGATGTCGATGAACGTCAAGCTCTTGGCGTTTAGGGGCAAATGGTTCGGCGCGGATGACATCATCAGGGTGCCCGACTTGGCTGTGGTAACCGACGTGCAGATTGATCAAGCGGGCGCGGCAGACGTCACCGCGCTCAGTTGGCAACAATGGCAGCTCATCGAAGAACGCTGCCGCTTCCTGGATGGCAGTCTCAGCAAGTCGCCATCGACTGACGAGCGTTTTCCTCCCGGCACAGATGTCATTCGTCACGACGCCGACGGAATCGGCTGGGAGATGATCGATCTTGCGGCGAACGAACGCCTTGGCGATAGACTGTCGCAGACATTTCGGGACATGATGCTGAAGACGAATTTGTCGAGGATGGGGAAGGGCATCGACCCCGGCGCGGCGATGCCTCCTACTGAGTACATTTCGGCCGTAGAGGTGCATACGGTCGTGATGCTCAGCGAATACCTCGGCCTCGATGTTGCAAGCCATCCAGCCGACCTTGGGGGGCTTCGCCTGATTGAATGGATCCGCGGATTTGCAGTTCTGCAGCAACTGGCACACGATCGTCTCGAGATCACGGCCGACGACTTTGACAGGGTCTTCCCGAAACTCACTCTTTCTGAGCTAGAGGCGATCCTCAATCGAAATGGTGTTGTCGGACCGAAGGCGAGGATTTTCATCGACAATGCAAGTTTCCATAAGTCGAGCCGTGACCTGTATGACGCTCCGATCCTACGAGGTGACGGTGACTGGTGCCGTATTGCCGCGCCCGGCCTCGTCGGTGCGCTCATAATGCGTTTGGTTCTGTCGACGCTGGCGAACAAGGAAATCGATATCGAGGGCAAGGGCCCGGCGTTTGAGGTGCAGTTTCGCAATAGCCTCAAGGCGCAGGGCTTGTCTGTTTACAATTTTCAGGCGAACCGCGCAGGCGGCCCCTTCGAGTACGACGCCTTGGTTCCGTGGGGAGACTACCTCTTCGTTTTCGAATGCAAAAACCGATCGCTTTCGGGCAGTAATCCTGTGGCATCCTACAATCTGCTCCGGTCGATCGGCAGCCACCTCAAGCAGGTGAAGCGGTTGGCGAAAGCCCTGGAGGACTATCCCGATATCCTTTCTGAGTTCGTGGCTGAGGATTGCACGAACCGGACGATTGTTCCTGTAGTGATGAACTCGATGCCGTTCAGTACCAGCGGAAGCCTCGAGGACGTATTCTTCGCGGATGCGGCAGCTGTAGGTCGCTTCTTCGAGGAGCGAAACATGCACTTCTCGCAAGTCCATCAAGTCGGCGAGAAACTCGTGATTCACCGGGTGCCGACACATTCACAGTGGGCCGGAGAGACACCAACGGCCGACGATTTCATGCGGCATCTGGAAGATCCGCTTCCATTGAAGATCATGATCGCCCATTTGCACGAGCAGCCATTCCTTCTTTACATAGGGCCCAACCTGCTCGCAGAATCGCGGTCACCCCGTCGAGGTGAGATGACCATGGAATCCCTGGCCGGGCTGGCGGGCATGACGCTCGCGCAATATCAGGCAGAAGTGGATCGCTTCGTCGCCGGAGCGCTTCCACGCCTGCGAGCATCGTTGGACACGGACCCAAAACCAGCCCAGCCCAACTAGACTGTGCCTCAACGGAAAATTGGGCGCTCGGAAAACTGCTCTTCAAATGCTTCCGTTGTCGCCGGAAGAGTTTGTGTCTCATCTGATTCACTGCTGGTTCGAGCAAGGTTGATGAGAGCGACATGGACTCGGCCGACGGTTAGCCTCGTCGTATCAAGTACATTCGAAGGCGAGGGGCGCTTGAATTTGCAGGCAGTCCGCAACCATATCCAGCGACGGTGCCAAAACCGCTACCCGCGCCTTGTGTTCGTCCGGCCACAACAGAGCTTCCCAATCGATCAGCATGTTTCGCATAGCCCCGAAGAGTGCCAGTCCCGCTACCTGCCCGATCCGCGGGGGAACGGCATTCCCTATCTGTCGCGAGACGGCCACCTTGCCACCCGAGAAGGTCCAGTCATCTGGGAAGTTTTGCAGGCGCGCTTTCATTCGCATCGTTAGCTCCGGCTTGAACCCGTCTGCCGCGGCGTCTTCGTTAGTCGGCGCGTCGTTCGACAGTTTGGACATGTCGAAACCAAGCCCATCCCATTTCGTCTCGGCGTTCTTCCGGCGCTTGCCCCGGCTGGTTACGAGCGTCGATGCCTGCGCACCGTGAGCAACGACGTTTCCGTTTCTGTCGAGGACCGGGTGTTCGCGCATCTCTCTTGCCCAATCGGCGGCACCCGTCCAGCCGTTCTCGCTCATCAGATCGACAAGGGAATCACCCAGGTTGGCTCGACGGGAAGGGAACGCAGGCGGTAGTCGGAATGCCCCAGCGTACTCCTTTTTCAGGCCGACGATCAGGATGCGGGTCCGCGACTGGGCGATACCGAAGTCGCTAACCTCCAACCGGTGGATCTCGGTTTGGTATCCCGCCTTCCTAAAACCGCGCAGCACGTCAGCGAGATGATCCGCATGGCGTGCGTGCAGCAGGCCAATCACGTTCTCAAACAGAAAGGCCCGAGGGCGCACTTCCCGAACGATCCGGACAGCTTCAGGCAGCAGGTCGCGGGGGTCGTTCTTCCCCAGCTTCTTACCCTCCTGGGAGTAAGGCTGGCATGGAAGACCTCCCGCAACGAGTGCGATGTTCTGGTCACGATACGGGCGGAAGTCGACCGTGCGGATGTCGTCTGTGAATACCTGCCAGTCTGGCCTGTTCCGGCTCAGGGTAGCAGCCGCGTCCTTGTCGAACTCGAACAATCCCACATGCCGGAATCCCGCACGCTCGAGGCCGATGGACATGCCGCCGGCGCCTGCGCAGAGCTCCAAGGCCGTCAGTCTGACGTGGCGGGGCGGCTGCTCGATTAACAAGCGGTTTCGACCCTCCCTGCCACCCATCGGAACGGGAAGGCCCGCCATCTTGCGCAAGGCAGTCACCATGGCGAAGTCGGACGACAGCACCCCGCTATCGGCGCCATAGTGATCCGAATCCCCATATTTCCCTTCCGCGACACGGCAGAGGGCCTGATATCCGACCGGGACTACCTGCGTGGCACCTTGACAAGGCGGGTGGGCTTCAACGCCCTCGCTTCCAAAGATGGAAAGGCACTCGTCTCGCAGTCGCGATGCTAATCGGAGAACCTGTTTCGAGGCTGCAAGGATCGGAAGATCCGCCGCTTTCGCGTCGTCCAGCTTCTGGATCAGCGGGACCAGATTTCTCTGAAAGTCAGACGATGCCTCATTGCTTCGTTTCCGAGCTGCGGCTCGGACCGCACGATTGTTCGTCTCCATGAGCGGATGGAAAGGTGTCAGCTTCGCAAGCCGGAGTCTTTTCCGGATAGCGGTGATCTCCTGCGTGTCGATACGGGCTCCGATCTCCATTCGAGCGAGTATCTCCGCGCGGGCGTCATCTTCGGCAGCCACCAAGGCCTTCACGACTGGGAAGGATGCCCTGGCGGTCTCGAGGATCGCTTCCTTCCCTTTGAGCTTTGTGGCAAAGCCGACGTAGGTTGAGAGCTCGCTGGTGGGCAGATTGCAGGTTATCCGCAGGAAGTCCCTGGCTTCTTTCGCGGGCATCAGCGCTTCGAGTTTTTCAACTTCCGCTGCGATCTTCAGGATTCGGTCTGTCATCTGCCGCTGGAGGCTAATTACCCTTGTCTTGAGGTCTGCCAGTGCCTGCGCTTTCGAATCCATGCCTACGTCCGTCCGTGTATCATTTCAGGACGGCATATCCGGAGGCGTCTTAAAGGCCCGGGAACCTATTCGCTAAAATGCGAACCACATCAAAAATAGGCACTTTCTCAACTCTACGGCAACCCGGCTGCTTCCATATGCGCAAGGATTCGAAACGTGGAACTCACATGCGCGGCCAAGGATCTCCGCGGCTTGAAGGCGTTGTCGTGGTTGTCATCGACATGGCGGAAAGCGTTCGGATACGCAGGCAAGGGGGCGTCAGCGATCCGCAGTTGAAAGTTGTAATTTTGCGCGCGGCTTTCAGCGAATCCCGATACGGTTTCACCTTCTGGAAGGGCACGCTGTTCGGGAGGAGTTGTGAAGTCGGGTACCGCTTCAAAGGAAACAATCGCAGCCGCACTGGCTGATGGAAGCTTCATCGCGTCCATCGCTAACCTGACGTTCGAAGCAGCGGAAGCAGCGGGTGTCATTGCCGCCGAGATTCACGACGCGGGCACCGCTGACATCATATCGACAGCTGAGGGCTTGGTCTGGCCAGCGCTGGATCGTAGTCACGCGGTCCGTCTCACGTTTATGCTGCGCGGATTCATCGGCGCAACTGCGCAAACGGCATCAAGGCTGATCCCATTTGCGCATTCAATGATCTCGAAGTCGCCAGAGCACAGTTCTTATGGATATGAGCAGGCGATAGGTCGCTGGCTGGAGGGAGATGTCGCACGCTGCGTAGCGACGATGGACATTCTGCGCTCGAACAGCGAGAGCCCTTTCCTGGCGTTGTTGCTGGACAAATGGCGCCCAAAGGATCCGTCTGCCGCGCTGCGCGCCGCCCTAGGATTCAGCCTGGACATCCGTCCGTCTACAGCGAGGACTGCAATCATAGCACTCGGGGGGTACGCGGCAGCGCCCAAGGATGTCCGATCGAAGGCTGTCGAAGCTCTCGTAATCCGCCTTGCTGACGATCGACCCGAAATTCGGCATGCGGCGATCTTCGCGGCAGCCCGGCACCTATCTGAGGGCGATCAGCCGCCGAGCCTTGTAGCATCGTTGGAAGCGTTGGCCTGTGATCCGGATCCAGGTGACCGCGATCAGTTGATCACCTGTTTCGTCCAGAACAGGTATCCATATCCCGATCCGCTACGGCGCAGAACATTTGAACTGATGAAGGATGTAACCGCGAATAGCCGGCAGGCGCTAGGCTTGGTCGACGCCGCTTTGTCTGAAACAGGGCTTGCGAAGGATCGTCAGCTAGTTGCTGATACAATCGCTGCAATCGTCGGCAATCAAAATTCGGACGTAGAGCTGAAACACTTCCAAAGCAGCCTATATAGAATCCGTGAATCAGGCAGTGAAATGACGTTCTGGTTTGCGACGGAATGGCTGCTACATGGCGGGATTGCGATCCGCGATCAGGTCCACGACCTATTCGAGCCGCTAGACCAGAATATCGTTGATGTCAGAATCGAAACCTTCGCTCTTGATCTGGACGAGGTCTTCTTCATTGCAAGGAAGATTTTCGGTTTCATGCTAGTTGCCCACGGCCCTGCCGTTTCGCTTCTCTGCGCCTGCCTGAAAGCGCTCAGCGATAGGAACCGGAAGAACCTTGAAACTGGGATCGTTTCCTTCTGGCTGATGAACTATCCCAGTGACATTGATCTTTTCGAGAAAGCTGCGACAATTTCCAAGGATCGTCGACTGACGGCGTCCGTCGGACGCATCCGTAAGCAGCATGTCGCTCGCGAAGCAACCTATGAAGCGCTCCCGCGGAATCCTGCCCTCCAGCCATCGACAAGCGAGCGCCGCATCCAAGCCGAGATAGAGTTCGACGAACGGACCCGCATCGACAGGTCGTCCGCCGAGGGATCAATCTTTGGCAGTCTTTTCCAAAAAAGTACCATTTTGCATGGTCGGTCATCGGTCTTCTACATCGAAGATCCATCGAACGGAGAGCGCGTGAGGCAGGTTACGCCGTTGGCCAGCTTCGAGATCTCTACGCCCATTGCTCGCATGGGGGTGCTTCAACCTGGAATATTCGATCGATTGGTGAGATCGTTCAGAGTGGAAGAGCTGCCATCATGAAGCTAATGCTGAAGCAATATCTCGCGTCACTTAATGAACGCGACGAACTCGATGTTGTTCTACCCGACATTCTCAGCGAGCTGGGCTTCAATGTTATATCGAGACCAAAGCGGGGCACGACCCAGTATGGCGTCGACGTAGCTGCGATTGGGCCGCACCCAACGACCGGAGAAAACGCGCTCTATCTCCTTTCAATCAAGGCCGGAAATCTTGGTAGAAGCCATTGGGAAGACGGCAGCCAAGCCCTTAGAGTGTCGCTGGATCAGATATTGGAGGTCTACATCCCAACGCACGTAGCTGCGAGACATAAGGATCTTCCGATTGTAATCGCACTCTGTTTCGGAGGAGACATACAGGAAGAGGTTCGCCTTCGTGTCCAGAAGTACATGGACAAGAACATGGTCGCGGGCAAGGTCGAGTTCATCGAGTGGAACGGTGACAAGATCGCCGAAATGATGGTCTCGGGCCTCTTGCGGGAGAAGATGTTTCCAAAGGAAATGCAGGCTTCATTCCGAAAGGCGTTGGCTTTCGTCGATGAGCCATCTGTGTGTGTCGCTCATTTCTCCCAGCTGCTCTGGCAGCTTTTCGATGACTTGCCAAAGAACCATGAAACCCTGATGCGCAAGGCACGCCAAATCTATATCGCGGCGTGGAACGTCTTCGTATGGGCGCGCGATGCTCAGAACCTAGAGGCAGCTTACAGAACAAGCGAGCTGGCCGCGTTGTGGATGTGGGACCTCGGACGACGACACGTCGCAGACTCGGCAAAGGGCAGGGAGGTCGGCAGGGTGATGATGAGATGCGTGCATCTCCATCAGATGATTGCAGAGCAGTATATCCTACTCCATGTCGACGCGTACTCGGAGGTCGAAAACGGTCTCGCGATTGCCGTCCAATCGCGGGCGCCAATCGATGTGAACCTACGTGTGTTTGAAGTCCTTGGTCGAGCGGCGCTGCATGGCTTGTGGGTACTTAATGCCCGAGAAAATGTCGACAAGGGCGCGAGTGTGGAGGTCCGTGCGGCAGCCGACGCCGGGGTCGCGCGTGCTCATCGTATCGTGCGAGACATCATTCGCAATAACCGCGTTCTCGAATGCCCCGTGCGTGATGATCATGCAATCGAGATCACGCTCGCAGCGATGTTTCTGGCCCGGTGTGACGATCTTCAATTTCTCGCAGGGTGGATCGAGAGCGTCTTTCATGCGTCTGCGTTCGCTTACCGAACAGGAGGAGCGTATCCATGTATCCTCAGGGAATACAGCCAACTTGCTCTGCATCCGCAGAGATCCGAGGCCTATCGGAAAGACGTTACCGCTGGAAGCGACCTTTATCCTACCGTCGCGTTGTGGCTCGCGCTTCTTCAGAACAAAGCCGCCCTCGGGGAATTGGCAGAATTCCAAGCCAAGCATCTCTCACATTGCACCTGGCAGTTCTGGCTGCCTGACGAAATTTCGGAAGATCATCTTTACCGGAATACGAAGACCCACGGTGCCGCTATAACTGACATCAAGCTGTCCGGCGGCGAGGAAAAGCTTATTGAGCAGGTGAATCTGGAAATCCAGAGCTCGAAGGACTTCGGCAACCTATCCGCAGTTCGATTCAGCCATGACAACCTGGTGCTGGTCGCGTGCAGACTTTATCGGTTGCCGATCCCTCTTCATTTCCTCGCCGGGAAGGCGGATATTCCTGAGGCGAGTGAAAGCCAAACGCACGCTTGATGCGGCGGGAAGCGCGAATGAGATTTGTTCTAGGGATTGATGTCGCGTGGACCTAGCGGGCCGGGCGGCGTAGCGCTGATCGCCGACGTCGGATCCGGTTGGAGCTTGTCGAGGCAACGGCATCATATGCCGCTTTCCTTGGCTCTGATCACATAGGGCGCGTAGCATTGGAACGGGGCTGTCGCGCCCTCAGGCTATCCTTGCGATCTCGCCTCACGCTCGAATCATGATAATCCACGGTTGAAAATATCCGGTTCGCCACCCAGCTTTGGAACAGGTTCATGCACTACGATATCTATCCCGCATCCAGGGATTACCTCAGCTCGATCAAAGGGCAGGTCGCTCTGCAGCAGGATAACTGGGACGATTATAACTTCAAAACCACTTACCAGCTCTATTACCGCGCAGTGAATGCCACCGAGCCGGTGCTTATAGGTAGCGTGAAGATCCTGAAGCTTGGGCAAAAGGGTCGAGAACCCTTGCAAATTACGGAGCCTTTCGAGCGCCTCGATGAGCAATGGTGCTCTATCGGAGGGACCCTCGATTACTACGAGCGACTATCAACCATTGGCGACGGAGATCGGGCAGAGATTCTCGCCTCACTGAGGGATGTTGTCGCCAATCCATCCATCATTCCAGAATTCCAAAACGAACTCGGGTGGAGGAGGTCACTCTTCCGTGAAAATGGCCATTGGGATCGCTTTCTTGACGACGCGACAGCCATGCTGAACAAGGATTTCTCGAAGCTCGCCAACCTCGATACTCCATTTTCCTTTCGGCCTACCGAAGTTTCGGACATCCTCGATCTCGATTTTTCAGCTCCTTCTGTTCCAAACTATTATCGGCAAATGCGTATGCTCGGCCCTAGCCGGAAGGAAGTACTGCTCCCGCAGCGTATTGTCGCTCTGATCGGCCGAAACGGCTCGGGCAAGAGCACATTGCTTTCACGATTGTCGCATGTCGCGTTCGCCTCTGGTTCCGGCCGTCAGCGGGAGGAAGTACGCAAACTTGGTTTATTCGATCCACCCGACATCAATTTTTCAAGGATCATCACGATCTCCTACAGTGCTTTCGATAGCTTCGATGTCCCGGGGCTGGACGGACGTGACAGGATGCAAGTCGCCAAAGACATCACTCTGGGGCAGGGACGGTTCGCATACTGCGGACTACGTGACATCTCCGCTGAAGCTCAGGAACGCGAGAACACAGATGATGCTTCGGCAACGTCGAAAACCATCACCCGCCTGAAGTCTATCGACGCGCTTGCTACCGAGTTCGAGCAGTTGGTCAATGTCATAAGCAACGGTGGGCGGCGCCCGGTTTTTCTTGAGGCGCTCGCGCCCCTGCTTTCCGAACCATCTTTCGCTCAGCGAGGTGACGAGGGCGAAGCCGAGTTCATCCTCAATGAACCGAAGCGAGCATTTCTCAGTTGGAGTACCGGGCACAAGATTGCGCTGCACGTGATCGCATCCTTGACAGCGCGCTCGGCCAGGAAGTCGTTGGTGCTCTTCGATGAGCCCGAGATGCATCTCCATCCTCCTCTGACCGCCGCTCTGATGCAGGCAATCCGTATAATCTTGGAAGAGGTTGACGCGTTCTGCATCGTGGCTACTCACTCGCCAGTCGTTGTTCAGGAGACGCTCGCCCGTCATGTGCGGATCGTGACAAGGGCCGGAGATACAGTTCATTTCAAGCAGCCGAGGTTGGAAACTTTCGGCGAGAACGTGGGTATCCTCACCTATGATATTTTCGGTCTGGTAGCCTCCTCAACGGACTTTCATGAGGTCCTTGATCTTCTCGTGGGGGCCGATCTCGGCCTTGATGTGATTGAAAACCTCTTCACGCCAGCATTGAGCGGGCAAGCTCGTGGCTACGTTATGTCTCAGATAGCGGGGCGTTCGCGAACGAAATGAGAAACCTGCCGAAACCCTCGAGGGATACTGCAAAGGCGGATCTCGAAGAGGTTCTCTACACGTATACCTACAAGAACGAACAGCGTGGATATGCACCGACGGACGCTGAGATCCTCGACGTTCTGGCTATTTATGACCTTTACGACCAAACGCTCGGTGCCCCCGCAGCGGCTCTCAAGGGGCCGAATCTCACCGAAGGGCTGCGGGGAGCTATCAGACATGCTTATCCGCAAACCTACGAAAACGGGAAAATTCCCCACATTCGGGAAACGGCCTTTGAAAAGGTCGATATGTGCCCAATGTGCGGTATTGACCCGCCCGTTGAACTCGACCATCACCTCGCAAAATCGATCTACGAGCCGCTTTCCGTTTACTCCCGGAATCTCGTTCCGCTATGCGAGGCCTGCAACGGCGCCAAACTGGCGAGTGACTCCGGTAAATACGCTCACGCGTATTTCGACGAACTTCCAGATGTCCAGTTTCTTCGGGTTGAGGTCGACATTCATGACGGCGGTTTGGTCACTACCTACGAAATCGACGATGCCGCCGCGCTGCCGCCGCCTCTACTGGCAAAAATCAAATTCCAAATGGAAGCGTTGTCATTGAACGCCCGGTTCAAAAAAGACGTGAACAGTTACATGGTCGCGCATACGACCGGGCTCCACATGGCTGCCGACATGATGGGCGGCGGCGGCACTCGATATTATCTGCGGAAGCAGGCCGATATCGAAGCAGCGAAGTTCTATCGCAATCATTGGCGCCCTGTTCTGCTGTACGCACTGGCCGCGCATGACGGGTTCTGTGATGGAGGGTTCAGGACCGTCTTGCCTGATGTGCAGGCCGCCCGGCAGGCCGAGGATTTGATCGCCAAAGAGGCCGTCGAGGCTGCGTGAGGAGTGTTGACAGCTGACCCGGACTCGCGTTCTGGCTCCTGCAGGTTGCAATCAGGAGGCCTGCGTTGAGAAAACCCGAGTCCGACACCGCGCCCGTCAACTGGACGCCTATCGTTGTCCTGCCGAGCGTCGATGTTCGCACCAAGAAACTGGGAGGCGCCCATATTGCATTGATCGGATCTGGCGATCCTCGCTACGAGGCCTGTATCGAAGCGAACGCCGATCTCGAGACTTTCCTGACCCGGTTCACAGGGAGCCATGGCGAAACCGTTCGCCCAAGCTTGATCGCTACCAGTCGCGAATATGAGGGAAAGCCCGTCTCGCACGCGATAGCCAGCTTCAAGGACATCGTTGTCGCTGCGGTGACCCTCGATACTCGCATAGTCACGATCCTCTCCGATAACAACCGCGGCCCGTTCTACTCGAATTCATTCGACATCTACCCTTGGATGGTCACGACCCGCGGAGACAGGCTGATCGCGACCACTCCTGCTATTTCCGCTCTCCACCAGTTGAAGAATTTTCGCGGGCTGGCGTCACCCGGCGTGCCGATCCATCGAGTGGAGGACAGTCATGTTCACGCGGGCCTGTTCAATGGGCTTTATCGTCTATGGATGCGGCAATACCTTGAGGAGCAGTGCCTCGAGGCGCAGGACGCCTGGGAGGCGCGTTCTATCCTGCGGTCGTTAAATATGGCGACGACGGCGATGGAGGTGCCCAATACCAGCGTTACGGAGACCATATATGACTGGGGCAGGGTGATCGCCCACTGGGTCAGCGCGTTCGAGATTCTCGTCCATCCGGGCGCCGACGGCCGGGCCGATGAACTCAAGGTCCTCGAGATGCTGTCGCAAGTCGAATGGCGCCGTGGAAAGCTCATCGAAGCAAGCCATCCTGTCAAAATCGGCAGAAGCGCCGCTTCCGACCGAACGCTCGCCGAATGGCTCTATCATCGGCTCTTCAAGCTGAGGAACGATTACCTGCATGGCAACCCGGTTGAGGCGCGCGGGTTCAATATGGATAACGGCACATCGATTCTGGACGTGCCCGCCGCGCTCTACCGGATGGCTTTGACGACGAAGGTGCCGCCTGAGGATCCGATAACCCATGAGGATGTGACCGAGAAACGTCGGACGCATGCCGAGTACAGCCGATTCTACAAGTCCACGATGTTTCAGAACGATTGCGAGGATCTCCTGCTGCGCGCCGTCGATCCGGGTGCGCTGAAGGATGAGGAGTGAAATTTCGATATTTGCTGATCATCACTATTCCACCACGCAGGCTATAACTGGCTGACGCTGGCCCTCGCAAGGTGCGGTAACGACCAGCTTCAGTCATTCGCGCCGGCGGCGGATCATCTCTCCGAGAACGGAGAGTATAAATGAGCATTCATTCGTCGCCGGGCGCTGAGCCCATCAAAGATTTACGTCGATACAGCGCGGGCCAGTTCCATTTCCACCGCACGGGTCATGACAACTACGCAAGACCACCCTTCGAGCACGGCTATGTATGGTTGCCGCCAGCTGACTTCACAGACTTCTTGAGTGGCCAGCCCGAACGACTTGTGATCGTGCGGGAGGATCACGATTTCGTTGTTCGTGACACTAGGAACGGAGATATCTACAACACCGAGTTCGATGAGCAGGAAGTCGCGGCGAGGCTGTTTTCTGTAGCCCTCGCGCGCTTCAAAAACGAGATTTCCAAAGAATTCGGCGTCGACCTAAGGGAAGCTTCGATCAAATGCCGAAGCGACCATTTCGTTATGAAATGGGAAAACACTTCGGTGAAGTTTTCCAGTCCGTCCGAGTGGAGCCTTTATGACGGTTACGATCTCATCGAAACCGCCCGGACCATTCGCGAACTTCTGGACAACCATCCGGAAATTGCCATTCCGCGTAGAAATGACGGAGCCAATGTTTCCGAGTCTCGTGAACTTGAGGGCCTCACTCCGCGGAACCGTGTCACACCGCAGTTGCTACAGATGAAGAAGACCGACGACGTGTTCGCTTCGCCTCAACCCTTCTTCGAAAAGTTCGAGAAGGACAGAATTCTCGATCGCAGAAGAACTCCGCTACCTTGCATTTATGGCTACGATTGGATTCATCCTCGGAACTGGGAAGAATTTTTGTCCGATAAGGCCGAGAGAACCGTTGTCCTGCAGACGAAGCAAGGATTTGAAATCCATTCGCCGCGGTCCGATAGCGTGATCAAGGGGGAGGACTTCCGTGCGGGCGTCGACCAATTTCACCGTGAAGCACATGATCGATTCAGAGATAGTCTTCAGGCGAAATTCGGCCTCGATCTGTCCGGCGCCGAAGTCGTCGCCCATGCGGACGCGGTACGGATCGAGTGGGTGGAACTCGGCCTGAGTGCCGAGTACAGATTGGATATGGATGCCTGGTGGATTGTCGACGAGTGGTACTTCGACGAAGGCGATCTCACACGCGTTATCGGTGAGCGATACCCAGACTTACTGATCAACGGGCCGACGGCAACGGCAAGAACCTCCTGAGCGAGCAGGTCACCGCGTTCGCGACACAATGAAATAGGCCAGGATGCTCGGCTTGCTGGTGGAACACCTCAATTAGGCAGGCGACACTCCGGTAGCGACCCCGGAGTTCTGGACCATGCTTCGGCTAGCCTGCGCTGACAGCCTTCTTCAGAAAGGCAAACATTTCCGGGCCGTGTGGTGCACTTTCATAATCCGGCCCGGGACCAAACTCGTCGTCCTCCTCGTCGGGCAGAGGCTTCAGATACAGGTCGAAGAATTCCTCGCCCGAGTAGCCTATCAATTCGGCATCCTCGAGAAGCATTTCCGCTCTTCCCGGATCAGAGTCTACCAAGGCGATAGCCTTCTGCCGGATCGACGGCATCCCTGCAAAATGGAACTTCACTAAGGATTGGCAGCGCGGTCTAGCTGCTCTGCCCGCTTCGCAAAGATTGAGTACCAGTCGAAATGCCGTTTCCTGGTCGAGCGAGCGCCCAATGATCCGCTCGTGGCCAGGGTTCCACCTTTCGAATGCAGCCGATGCGAACAGCTCAGCCCGATCGTGATCGTAAGTTGCGGAGACCAACATTGATTTGGCCCGCCCCAGATGCGGATGGTCCGCGCCGAGCGCTCTCAAGAATGCCTCTGTTGCCAGCATCTTTCGAATGCAGGCGTCGAGCGTTAACCGAAGCCTGCCCGTTCCGTCGTCCATCACCCAGTAGAAGACTTCTCTAAGGGCGAACTCACGTTCCTCGTCGTCCAGCAAGAACTCGTTGATTATTGCGGCGAGGGCGGCATCGACTGAGTCATTGGATTTCTGACTGTGCCGACCCAGTATCGCCGGATCCTGCGCGATGATGTCAATCAACCACGAGCTTGACGGCGGTAAGGTCCGTCGTTCCAGCAAGGTCAGCGACAGGTATTTCTGTAGCTGGCTGTTCTGCTCGTTAGCCACCCAGCGCAGGAAGATCTCGGCATTGCGCTTGAAGCGAGGGCTGCCGGACTCGTGGTTCGCAACGATGGCGTTGATCACTTCCCAATGGGCGGCCGGGTCGCAGAGACTCAACTCGTCTCGCGTCGTATGCTCGTGCCCATAGGGCAGCGCTGCCGGGTACATGTCCACGTTAGTCATCTTGTGAAGAATTTCCGCGAGACCGTGCATTGCACTGATGAACCTGACTGAAAGGATTCGAGCGTGGCCGTTCGCGATCATCCGTCGGGCTTCGTCTTCACCAATGATGCAGCCGGACGCATGCGCCGCCTGATTTCTCGCCTCGTATAGATGCTTGAGATAGCGCTGCTGCTCGATGTCGAGCTTTCCCCAGTTGTCTGTCAGATTGAGCACGTCGTTCTCGTACGAACCTTGGTGCTTCCGGACCGTTTCGAGCTTCTGCGCGAGAGTCCTAGCAGTGCCATCGAATTGGGCGAAATCTGCAGCCTTGTGCCGAATGTCATCGAAGACCGCACAGGCCATCATCACAACTGAGGCCCGAAAAGCGCGAGCATTGAAGCAGTTGACGGCTTCGGTGAAATAGGGTCGCGACTCCTCGTTGTGAACTTCGAGAAGCATCTTTTCGAGGTCGAATGGGATGAATTTGTCAGTGGGGACGTGTGGTTGCATGGTGGCCTGCCTTTCTGCCACACGTGGTAGCCCGGCTGCCATGAATCTTGGCTTAGCGAGTTCAGTTAAAAGATTGCAAAGATTCAAACTCCCCTAACGTCATCTCCGCCGCGCTTCATGCGAATTCGAACACGAGACGGCGACCTGAGGACTAGCCTTTAATGCTCCGCTCAATTAGGCACCATTGACGAACAAGGAGGGAAGCATGCCGATCGACAATGCGCGCTGGGCGGAGATCAAGGGGAAGTCAATTTTTCCCGAAGCGAGATCGGTCGCGTCTTTCAAGTACCGTACGCAGATCATTGGCCTCGACGAAATCGACAAGGCGGAATTCGAAAGATTCGATGATGTTTCCGCATTCGGCTCCAAACGATCGGTCGTGTCGACAATCTACCATGAGCTTACCCATTGGTCCGACCTGCTTGGGACGATATGGGGCCGCCGTTATCTCCGAACGGTGCATTCGGCCCTGGGGATCATCACTAACCTGCGGATTTCCGGAATGGAGAAGCAGTTCTGGAAGATGGTTGCGCTGCATGATGCCGATCGCAGGCTCATGCTGCCTGGGTACTATCGCGTTCAGGAAGGTCACGGCGATTTGGGTTCGCCGAAAAACTGCAGGGTCGATTTCAGTGGAGGAATCGAATTCGATGCGAACGGGATACCGAACCCGGAACGTCCAATCCTCTTCGTCCGATTTTATGGAAGCGGAACGTTTTTCATAAGGCAGCCCCTTGTTGTTGGGGCGCTGCTCGAGACAACCGCAATGTGGTCGGAATTGAAGTCCGGCATTGAGGTTGCCGCCACGCTGGAAAGCGGAGCCGCAACTGTGGAGAACATTTTCATCGATAACGAGTTGCGCGGTCTGCTGGAAGATCCAACTCTGACTATCTATACCGCACCTGCCCGAATGGTCTCACATTTTGCCGACATCTCGGAATACCGCGCAGTCTACGAACTTGCCGCCAGCTTGGCATATGTCTGCCTAAATCTCCGCGAGCGGGATTATTCGAGGCTCCGCGTTCCCGCCCTCATGAACGTCTGGGGGAAACGGAACGACGCGTCCCGAAAAAACATGGACCCGGCCTACGCATTCGCAGCGATTTGCGTCCATGGAGGGCGGAAGGCTGCGGGGCAAGCGGTCGAAGATTGGCTTGACTTAGGTCTGGCCAGAGCCGGGTTGCCACAGGCCGCAGCAATCCGACAGGCTGCGGTAGATGCGATGCGGGGAGAAGCGCACTTGCCGCCATCGCCGTGGGCACTGCAGGGTAAGTACCTTCGAGAGGCAGGAATAATAGTCGCTGACGCTAGGTCCCGATCGTCGGACCCGGCCTTGACTATGTCGCTGGCGGTCGCAGAAAACCTTCCACTTCCACCCCTGGTCGACAGCAATCTCGAAGTCGGCCGACTTCCGTACAGCTCCTTCGAATATGACGAATGGGATCCGAACGAAATGTTCGATGTGGAGTATGAGCTCATAGACGCCGTGGGAAACATGCTTTCTGCATGCCGTTGACGTGCTCACGCTCAGCATGTCTCTCCGCAGCATCAGCAGCCATTTTCCGCACGGATCCCCGATATGTAATCCCGGCCGCCACGGTTTACGGTCGTGACGGTCGCGGAACCGTCGCAGGCCCGCTTGCCGTCGCTGAAGTGGTAACGTACGGAGAAGCGGCTGTTGCTCAAGCGGGAAACGTCAATCAGCGTGATCGCCTCTGATAGGGATCCATAGAAGCTAGTCAGCGCTTTCGAACTGAATGCACCTTTGTGGGTCTTCTCAGGAACGACGTAGGACGAAGCGAGCGCGCCATCACCAGAGTGCAAGGCTGCGTAGAACGCCTCAATGGTAGTCGCCGCCGTTCCGTAGCTGGAAGTGATGTCCCGAGCCGACGAGACGGATTTCACCCAAGCGAGCAATGGACGGTGGTGATGTCCTGTCATGGCGGGCATCGGATCGGTCACATCGACGTAGACATCTGCGTCCCGAAACTTCGCCATCTCCTTTGCAGTCGCTTCTGTAGGCACCAGCTGGACTTCGTCGAACATGTTCCTCGGGTCGGCAAACTCGTCCCCCACGATGCAAATCGGACGGTCGAGCTTCAACACATAACCTGGCTCAGGCGTATCGCCCTTCTGCACGTCCTCGAAATTTGGCGGCCCGGCGAATATTCGGTGGGTCAGATGGCCAATGAGAGACGATGGCTCCCTCTTCGAGACATTGTAGCAGGCTGCCTGCGCGGTTGATGCCAGCAGGGTGGCGGCTGCAGCCGTCAACAATAAGATCAGTGCTTTCATGCATCCCTCTCTTTTCGCTTGCGAACCCGCTATTCGTACGCCTTCTCCTCGCGCGACTGAATGTAGTCAACAAGCATATCGACATGATCGAGCGCTAGAAATAGATCGGCAGCACTGACCTCGACGCGGCGGCCGAACCAGGACACCGGATCATCCGGGTCGTGCTCTGTAGTGTCTCCGCCGACAAAGTACAGGCGCCGATGAGATCGGATTGAGTCCTCGTCATAGAACGCATCGAACCCGGAATAGTCCTTCATGTGCTGGGTGATGTTTCGGACAAGCACCACCTGTTCGATGATTGCGAAATCGGCCAGACAATCGCTCCAGTCGGTCCCAAGCACTTCTCCAAGCGTCTGCTTGTAGGCTGGCACGAAGCCCTTCTTGAACAGCTTACGCTTCTCTTTGTCCGTCGGTTTGAAGCCGAATTCCTCTTGGAAGTTTGTGAATGTGATCTTGAGCGAGTTCGACAGCATCGAAAGGCAAGAATAACCGACGACGTTCAACGCCATGTCTGCTTCCAACCATTCCTCGAGGTAGGCGGGCTCTCCGCTCTCGATATCGAAGTGCGGAGGCAGTTCGTCATAGGGTTCGCGCTCCTCCTCGATCGCCTTGCGGGTCTCGATGAACGGCTTGCTGGCCTCGCCATAATACCTGCGGATGAAGTCGGTTCGATGCTTCGAAAAATGCTGGACGTCCATGAGGCTCCCGACCGCGCGAGCGCGTTCGGGAGGGAATGATTGCACCCCGCAACATGCAACGCTTTTCACACGGGCAAAGGTGGCGGACAAAGCCCGTCGTGCATGGTGACGAGACGGGGGAACTCACCGTGCATTCTTTCGGTATCGAGTCGCCTTTCGAGGACATAGTCAGCCACGACCTGGTACAATTCGTATTGGGACGGCGAAAGTTGGCGTCCGGCATATCAGATGAACTCGCCAGAACGCTTTTCCAGGCGATCTCTCAATCCGCCGAGAGGTCCGGGAACATTGCGACCGCTACCCCGGATCAGACGCCTGTCGAATCCTATCTGGACGCCATGGAAAAGATCGAGTTCTTGGTAGAGGAGAGCGGGGAAGTCAGCCTTCCCACACCATACATGGATGCTGAAAGATGGGCGGCGATCGAAGCGCAGCTTAACGATCCGAGTTCGGAACACCATGCGAGGTGGGAGCGTATCAAGGCCGAAAAGAGCCTTTGCGCACGACAGCGGGAGAGCGAGCGCCTGGCCAAGTTTCCGGCGGCTTGGGCCGAGGAATACATATGCGAATAGTCATAGCGGTTGGCTGCGACACATATGAGAAGCCTCCACTGGATGCGCTTTCCGGGGCGGAGAATGATGCCAAAGCAGTGTTCGATCACCTTGTCACAGACGGCTTTGGTGATAGCAGCGCGAAGGATTCAAGGCTTCTTCTGTCACCATCGATGGACGATGTGCGATCAGCCGTCGCAGCCGTCCTGTTTTCGGGCAAACCCATCGAGGAGCTGACGTTCTTCTTTGCCGGGCACGGCGGGGTCAAGGACGGCACATATTTCCTCTGCCTGAGGGATACCGACGTCGACAGGATGTCCGTGAACGCGCTCTCAATGACGCAGCTGTTCGCATGGATCACCGAGGCGAGGATCGGTCACACCAATATTATCATCGATGCGTGCCAATCGGGCGGCGTTGTTCATGACATCGGGGTTCTCCTCAACCCCAGCGTCATCGGCAAGACCGGGTCGATGGCAGTCTCAATCCTCGCAGCGTCGAGTTCCAACGAAGCCGCTGGCGAGTCGGGCGGAGCGGGGCATTGCACGAGCGCGCTGATGAACTGCCTGAAAGGGACATCGATCGTCCAGACGACACGCCCGTCACTTGACCTAGTGGAAGTCGGACAGGTGGTTTCGCGAGCCATGCAGGGCGATCAGCAGACATCAGTGTGCTGGGGAATAAATCTCTTCGGCGTATCCCGTCTCGCGAAGAATCCGCGGTTTTCAGGAGACTCCGATACGATACCCGAGACTTTTCCAGGTTTCGCGGCTGATGCCTCTGGCAACGAGCACATCCGTGCCGCTTCGGACGCGATCTGGGCGCAGTATCTGGCTCTATCGAACGAGTTCGATGCGGAGCGCTTCCTCGATGTCATCCAACCCGTGTGCCAAAGACTGCATGATGAGCCCGCGATCGCAGCGGCCTTCATCATGGGGTTGTCGACGACATTCGGCGTGCGAGCGGAGACCTTGGATGATTCATTCGAAGTCGCCCGTGTCCACGCGGCTTGCGCCGTAGCGCTGCTTCCCCTGGCGGGGGCCAGTCCACTCTGCGGAAGCGCGATCGAGCAGTTGGCATCGAGGGTCGTGGATGCGGTCGTCCGGGGTGTGGAAGCTCTCACAGTCGAACTCGACCGCGAGAGCTATCATCTGCTGATCTCAGGCGCCGGTACCGCGGACTATTATTTCCTACCGCTGAGAGTCATGAGCATTCTTGGCTGGATTGGTGCTGCGGCCCATTTGGCAGGCGTCGCAAGTCAAGCCGCTGCTGAAAGGATGGCTCCGGCTCGTGATCTCGTTCGTGTGATCTGCTCGCACTACTGCAACTCGATTGTTCCCGTATCCGATGAGATTGCCCCGTTCTATGTCGCCTTCGCCTCGGTGGCAGAAGCTCTCGGATGCGGTGACGAGTTGGAGACTGTTTCTTGTCTTTTACTCAGGAAGCTTCGCGACCGGGGCGGCTATCTCGCGGCGCCCGGGTTGAACGGCGAGGAAGCCTTCCGGTTCCTGAACGCTTCCGCCATGGGGCAATACGAAGATTGCCGCAAGCTCCTCGCGAACCCGACAGGTCTTCTGCCAGCAATATTGCTTGTGTTGAAGCAGATCGGACTCTCCGAGCAGGCAGAAGGGGCAATGCGAGGATTCGACCATACGAACATCAACGTCTTTATCCCTGACAATTTCAGCGATTTCGGAGCTCGGGTGATCGAGAATGGCACCAATGTCACCCTGAACATTGGTCACACGATCTTCACTATCGACGATGTTTTCAGGGAGTGGGAGACAATCGCCGATGGCCTTCGATCCAACATCGTCTTGGCATCAACCTCCGTCAGGGTCGCCAGTTTACTGGCGTCTCTTCTGCGACCGGATCGAATTCCGTGGTTCCTGATCGCCGGGCAACAGGCAGCGAAGCCAGCCAGCATTAACGGCGCTGTTGAGGCATGACTGGACCGAAGTTGGGGGAAACGAATATGGATCCTTGCGACGCAGTTGCGGCGTACCTACCTTCACTAAGAGGGCCTTAAACCCTGCCTCATCAAACGCTCGAATCGAAGGTGACTGCGATGACGGAAAGAGACAGAGACAGCAGCCAAGGAAGTAGAAGCGTAACGCCACGCACGACCACTCCAGCACAGTCGGATAGGTCACCGGGCGAAGTGTCATCTAATCCCTTGACTACGGGCGAGGGCACCCGACCGCCACCGCCAGTTCGCTAATCGCCTTATAACGTCGATGGAAAGGGAACCCACATGTCCGGAAACGGAAGCGATTATGGCCAGAAGAGCGCAACTCCGCGAACCACGCAGGTTCAGCCACAAACGACGGGCGGCCTTGGCGCGGAACAAGGCTCAGTCCAGCCGCTGACGACTGGCTCTGGTGATCGCCCGCCACCACCGCGGCGCTGATCATTTCTTCCAGCCGATATCGATCTGCTTGATCTCCGACCGCGGGATATACGTGATGACGTTCTCGCCTGTTGGTGTCAGTTGGTCCAAGTCGCGGCTGTCACCCTCACTAGGGTGGATCGTGGTCACATAGAGCGCGATCCCATCATCATTGAGGATAACGGGTCTCGTGGGGATGCCTGCCTGTTCAGGCAAGTTGAGAGAGCTTTCGAGAACTTTGCCGTTGGCGAGATGAACTTGAACGAAGCTCCATCGCGTGTCCGCCGATAGAATGGACCTGAATGCCGATGTCTCGTGATCGTCATGGTAGATCTTCAGGCGTGACATAGCCGCCTTCACCCACTTCTCGAGATATTTGCGCCACAAGAGCGCAAAGCCGACCGATCCGACGATGGCGAGCACGCTGATAACGGCAACGCTTTTGTAGTCGGTTTCCACGACGGTCGTCGGCGCCCAGTAGCCCAGCTTCATCACCAGCCGCGCCACCACGTACGAGAAAACCCGCCCAAGCGTTCCGAATACCAGCACCTGCAACAGGAAATCTTCGGTCTTGTGCTCGACTTTCTTAGTCGCCGTCGTGAGCTTGTAGCCCAGATAACCCGCCACGAGGACAATCTGGATTTCGAACGGTAATTTCAGGAGCTCGTTCATCGGGACATCTACGCCACAAACTGGGGAATGACGGGTAGGGGTGCTGCGGCCGCTTTCGATTTGCGCTCTTCCGCCGATCGGGCCGCATCTCGCACGACCGCGACCTTTTCCTTGTCGTTGCCGAGGAGACGAAGAATGTCATTGTCGTCAGCAGTCACGATTTTTGCAGTTTCGGACAACCCGGCTTCGACCAGGGCACAATAGTCGCCGCGCGTAAGGGACGCTCCGGCCTCACGGGCGAGATCGGCGGCGCCGCCTGGCACGCCATATGTCAACCGCACGACGAGTCTCTGGATACGCTCTGCCAGGTCGAGTTCGGGATGCAGAATTTCCGCAACCCTCGCTGCAACACCGATCAGGTCCGCGGTACGCGACGAAACGCTCCGGATCGGTCCCGCGGATCCCCCAAACGCGCCGCCATGCTGCCCCATCGTCACCTCGATTTCGCTCATCGGCAGGCCGGAGACATACAGGAGGGAGGCCATAGCCTTCTTGGCTCTCAGGGTCGCGCTATGCTGATCGACCGCCTCCGAGTTCAGTCTGCGGATCACCTCCCAAGGTACCTGTTGCTGACCAAGCATCGATGGCCATGTGTGCGGTTCCTTGTGGATGCTCTTCCTGTTGATCGGGAAGTGGACCTCATCCAGTTCGACCGTGTTCTGAACCACCGTGAGGAGTAAAGGCTCGGTGATCTGGGACGGCGCCAGATCCCTAAGTGCACCGACAAGCCTGACGATCGATCCAACTTCGGTAGCGCTCTCTCCCGCAAGGCGCCCAAGCGGCGCCAATGAGTAGAGCCCTTCGCTGTTTTTCTGGATCAGCCCATTGGCCTCCAGGTTCGCAAGCGCACGGACGAGATCGTCATGCGACCAGCGCCATCCATCCCGTTGGCGTCCGGCGAGATATGCGCCGAAGCTGCTCTCAAGGAACGACACGATACTATCGCTGGCTACACCAGAGGCAGCGGAGCGAGGCAATGCCACGAGAACACGGACGACGAGGGAGCGGGGATCCGTGCCACTGGAAACAAAGCGTGAAGACAGGTCCTCCGGTTTGCCGATCACGTAGCGGCGCCAGAGGTAGTCCTCTTCGCGGGAGTTTATTGCCATCAGGTAGGATGTGCCTTGGTCCGCATATCCCAGACGGCCTGCACGACCAACCAAGTTCTTGTATTCGGCAACCGAATAGGGAACAGGGACTGGTCCGGGATGCTCAAGGCCAACGATAATCACGCTGTTGGCAGGCGTGTTGACACCCATCGCAAGCGTGGTCGTCGCAGAAATGACCTGGAGACCCGAGCCCTCACGCCGGAATTCCTCTTCGATCACCTGGCGTTCCGCAGCCTGTAGGTCGGCATTGTGAAATGCCACGCCGTGCTGGAGATCAGCGATCAAATCGCGGTGCGCCTGCGACGGGTCCAACCGAGGCATCCGACGAACTGCCTCGTCGGCAGGAGGAAGCCGTAGCTGGGCCGCTAGATAGTTTCCAACGTGGCGGGACTCGCTCTTCGACTCGCGGAAGACAATGACGTGCTCGCCAGCGGCCGTCAGCTTGCGCAGAAGCGGAATGATCCAATCCTGCGCCGTTTCCTTCAGTCCCATCCTGACGACAACACCATTCTCGATCTTCTCGCTCCCGTCGGAAGGATCGATATACCGAAAGGAGCCGTCGAAGCGCAGCACGCCCTCGCGCAATGGAACAGGTCGCTCCGTGCGCCGAAGCAGCCTGCCACCGAGCCACGTCTCGAAACCGCCGGTGTCGCCAATCACAGCGGAGAGGGCGATGATCTGCGGTTCGATGCCTTCGCGTCTGCGCATCCTGATCAAGGTCAGAATGAACTCAAGGTTGGCGCCACGCGACTGGTCGGCAATCATCTGGACTTCGTCGACCACGATCGTGCCTGCTTGCGCGAGGATATGAGGATATGCCAGCGCCAGAGCCGCGAACTTCTCGTAGGTGAGGAGCGCGATGTCATACTTGCCGCGGATCAACGGGGACACGTCGTCCGTTTCGCCGGTAGCCTCCAGAACCCGTAGGCCGAACCCGCCATAGACCTTCTCGAAATGACGGCGCTTGTCCGCAACCAGGGCCTTCAACGGCAAGAGGAATATCGCACGCTTCCTATCCACGACCTGACGCAGCGCAGCCAACTCGCCGACCATGGTCTTACCCGACGATGTTGGTGCGGAGACGAGAAGATGCTTTCCGTCGAGGATCCCGTACTCGTTTATCGCTTCGACCTGAAGGTCATTCAGTGATGGGATCGATTGTCCCCATGCAGTGACTATCTCGTCAGGGAAGCCATGGGCGGCCAAGCTCTCGATATCCGAAGTGACCGCTGCCGGGCGAACGGCTGGGAAGGCGGCCAAGAAGCGCTCGCCAGCTGCGAAGACGGGCCAGGAGAGGCCGCCGTCGATTTGGCCACGCATAGCCGGGTTCTGGCTCTTGCCGATCTGGTGGGCAGCAGCCTTCACGCGGCCGGTGACATATTCCAGCATGTGGTAGACGGACAGCCTTCCGGCCTGAACGATTTCTGCCGGTCCGCGCAGTGCTTCCAAAAGGTAGTAGGTCAGGAGCCCGTGACCGTGGCTCGAGAACTCCCAGGCTTCTTCGGACGCCGCCGAGGCGGTGAGGATCAGGCGTCCGTCTCCGGCGAGCTTCTGAAGCCGAGCCTCGGTCGAAGCCATGCTGCGAGGAATAGCCGGTACCTGAAGAACCTTCGCACCGAGGCCGCCCGAAAAGCAGCAGTCGAGAAACAGGATCACCCGGCGTGCCGGTATCTTCGAGAACCATTCCTGCAGCCGGTCGAGCGGAAGGGATGTGGCCTCGATATCGTCGTAATCGGTATCGTGGACGATCAGTTCATGTGTCTCCGACCCGTGGCCGGAGAAGGCGATGACGACGGTGTCTTCGGCATCGCACTGGGTCAGGTTATCGAGCTCAAACTTGATCCGAGCAAGGGTGGCGTCCTGATCAGTCAGGAGGACGGTCGGTCCGCCAAGGGTATCGGAGAAGAGTGCGTCGAGCGCGGTCGCATCGCGAGCAGCGCAAGACAGGTCACGGATACCGGGCGACTGATAGCGGTCGACGCCAACAAACAAACCTCTGAAAGCCATCGCATTCACCCTTTGTTCCGGAGTGGATTTTCCGGACGCAATCGGCGCCCGGAAAGATCTTGGTCTGCGACAGAACTGCCATTATGGCAAAGTTTACGTCAAAATGGCAAAGTTCATGTCATCTCACACAAACTAACAGAAGAGATATCTTACGAGCAACCGCTCGTCGCACCGCAAGTATCGCACTTCTCACAAGTGCCATTGCGCACCATCGTGAAGTTCTGGCATTCCGAGCACATGTTGCCGGTATAGCCTTGCGCGATCGAGCGCATGCGGCGTTCGTTTTCCTTCTTCTTGGCTTCCGCCTTTGCCGATGCCGCGTCGGCGGCGGCCTTGTCGGAGAAGAGGGCGGTGGCGGTCTGCTTGGCTTCCTGGACCACGTCGTCGATTACCTCTTCGGCAATCTCTTCCGCCAGTTCCTTGGCGCGTTCTTCATAATCGCGCTTGAAGGAGACGATTTCCGAGGTGGAGATCGCGACTGTCGGTTCCAGCTTGCGGGCGGCTGAGCCTGCAAAGGAAGTGACGTTGGCCGAGGCGCGGGCGGGGGCTGCCGTTGCCGAGCCCTTGGGTTCGGAAGCAGCACGTTCGCCTTCGTTGTTGGAAACCAGCGTCGGCTTGTAACCGCGTGTCCAGCCGGTGGAGAGCAGATTGGTCTTGCCTTCCTGGATACCCTTGCCGAGTGCCGTATTGGAGAAGTCAGACGTATCGACATGGGCGAGGTCGTGGCGGCCGAGATAGGATACGGCGAGTTCGCGGAACACGTAGTCGAGGATCGACGTGGCGTTCTTGATCGCGTCGTTGCCCTGCACCATGCCGGCCGGCTCGAACTTGGTGAAGGTGAAGGCCTCCACATATTCTTCCAGCGGCACGCCATATTGCAGGCCAAGCGAAATGGCGATGGCGAAGTTGTTCATCATCGCACGGAAGGCAGCGCCTTCCTTGTGCATGTCGATGAAGATTTCGCCGATGCGGCCGTCACCGAATTCGCCGGTGCGCAGATAGACCTTGTGACCGCCGACGGTTGCCTTCTGGGTGTAACCCTGACGGCGGTTCGGCAGCTTTTCACGCTCGCGCGATACCCGCTCGATGACGCGCTCGACGATTTTTTCGGTGATCGTCACGGCCTGCTGGGCGAGCGGCTGCTGGATCAGTTCTTCAACGAAGTCTTCGTCGTCCTCATCTTCCACCAGCGAAGCGTTGAGCGGCTGGGAAAGCTTGGAGCCATCGCGGTAAAGGGCGTTGGCCTTGAGCGCCAGCTTCCAGGACAGCATGTAGGCTGCGCCGCAATCTTCCACTGTTGCATCATTCGGCATGTTGATCGTCTTGGAGATCGCACCCGAAATGAACGGCTGTGCTGCCGCCATCATGCGGATATGCGATTCGACCGATAGATAACGCTTGCCGATCTTGCCGCAGGGGTTGGCGCAATCGAATACGGCCAAGTGCTCGTTCTTGAGGAACGGTGCGCCTTCCAGCGTCATCGCACCGCAGACGTGCACGTTGGCCGCTTCGATGTCCTTTTTGCTGAAGCCGAGGTGCTCCAGCAGGTTGAAGCTCATGTCGGACAACTGCTCGTCGGAAACCTTGAGCGTGCCCTTGAGGAAATCGGCGCCCAGCGTCCACTGGTTGAAGACGAACTTGATGTCGAAGGCGCTTTTCAGCGCGCCGTTGACGGCTTCGATCTTCTCATCGGTGAAGCCCTTGGCCTTCAGCGACGAGGGATTGATGGCAGGTGCCTGGTTGAGATTGCCGTGGCCAACTGCATAGGCTTCGATTTCGGCGATCTGGCTTTCCGAATAACCGAGCGAACGCAGGGATTCCGGAACGGCGCGGTTGATGATCTTGAAGTAGCCGCCGCCGGCGAGCTTCTTGAATTTCACCAGCGCGAAGTCCGGCTCGATGCCGGTCGTGTCGCAATCCATCACGAGACCGATCGTACCTGTCGGCGCGATCACGGTGGTCTGGGCGTTGCGGTAGCCGTGCTTTTCGCCAAGCTCCAGCGCCTTGTCCCAAGCGGCTGTAGCGTGGGCGACAAGGTCCTGATCCGTGCAATCGGAATGGATGAGGGCAACCGGGTTCACCGACAGGCCTTCATAACCGTAGGAAAGGCCATGGGCGGCGCGACGGTGGTTGCGGATGACGCGCAGCATGTTGTCGCGGTTCGGCGCAAAGCCCGGGAAGGGGCCAAGCTCGCCGGCCATTTCAGCCGAGGTGGCATAGGAAACGCCGGTCATGATGGCGGTCAGCGCACCGGCGATGGCGCGGCCTTCGTCGCTATCATAGGGAATGCCCGAGGACATCAGCAGGCCGCCGATATTGGCGTAACCGAGGCCGAGCGTGCGGTATTCGTAGGAGCGTTCGGCAATCTGGCGCGAAGGGAACTGCGCCATCATGACCGAGACTTCGAGAACGACGGTCCACAGGCGAACCGCATGTTCGTAATCGGCGATGTCGATGCGCTTCGTTGCCTGATCCTTGAACTGAAGCAGGTTCAGCGAAGCAAGGTTGCAGGCCGTGTCGTCGAGGAACATATATTCCGAGCACGGGTTGGAAGCGCGGATGGGGCCTTCGGCCGGCGAGGTGTGCCAGTCGTTCATGGTGGTGTTGAAGTGCAGGCCGGGGTCGGCCGATGCCCAGGCGGCGTGGGAGATCTTTTCCCATAGGTCGCGGGCCTTCAGCGTCTTCATGACCTTGCCGTCCTTGCGGGCGGTCAGGTTCCAGTCACCGTCGTTTTCAACAGCGCGCAGGAAGTCATCCTTCAGCGATACGGAGTTGTTGGAATTCTGGCCTGAAACCGTGAGGTAGGCTTCGGAATCCCAATCCGTGTCGTAGGTCTTGAACTGGATGTCCTTGTAACCCTGCTGCGCGAACTGGATGACGCGCTTGACGTAGTTTTCCGGCACCATGTCCTTCTTGGCAGCGCGGATTTCGCGCTTCAGGGCAGGGTTCTTGGCCGGGTCGAAGCAATCGCCGTTATCTGCCTCGCAATTGACGCAGGCCTTCATGATTGCCTTGAGGTGCTTGGCAACGATCTTGGAACCGGTGACGAGAGCGGCAACCTTCTGCTCCTCGTTCACCTTCCAGTCGATATAGGCTTCAATATCGGGATGGTCGGCATCAACGACGACCATCTTGGCCGCACGGCGGGTGGTGCCGCCGGACTTGATTGCGCCGGCTGCCCGGTCGCCGATCTTGAGGAAGCTCATCAGGCCGGAGGACTTGCCGCCGCCGGAAAGCTTTTCGCCTTCGCCGCGTAGGTAGGAGAAGTTGGAGCCGGTGCCGGAACCGTATTTGAACAGGCGCGCTTCACGCACCCACAGGTCCATGATGCCGCCTTCGTTGACCAGATCGTCTTCGACAGACTGGATGAAGCAGGCATGCGGCTGCGGATGTTCGTAAGAGGACTTGGACTTGGTCAGCTTGCCGGTGAAGGGGTCGACGTAGAAGTGGCCCTGGCCCGGGCCGTCGATGCCATAGGCCCAGTGCAGGCCGGTGTTGAACCATTGCGGGCTGTTGGGGGCTACACGCTGGGTCGCCAGCATATAGGCAAGCTCGTCGCGGAAGGCGAGTGCGTCTTCCTCGGTGGAGAAATATTTGCCCTTCCAGCCCCAGTAGGTCCAGGTGCCGGCAAGGCGGTCGAAAACCTGACGCGCATCGGTTTCGGAGCCATAACGCTCACCCTCGGGGACGTCCTTCATGGCCTTCTCATCGGCAACCGAACGCCACAGGAAGGAAGGAACATCGTTTTCCTCAACCTTCTTAAGCACCTTCGGCACGCCGGCCTTGCGGAAGTATTTCTGCGCCAGAACGTCGGTCGCGACCTGGCTGAACTGCGCGGGAACGTCGATATCCGCCAGACGGAACACGATGGAACCGTCCGGGTTCTTGATTTCACTGACGGCCTTGCGGAATTCGATTTCCGCATAAGACGATTGGCCGGGCTTCGTGAAGCGGCGTTCGATGCGCATGGTTTCGTGTCCTCGTCCATTGGGCGCCCGGCAAAGGGCGCAAAAATTCGTTCCAGCCGTGCGAACTATGCGCGCAGCCGGTTTTTGCCGATCTGTAAGGGATGTTCATCCTTGGATGTGATCCCTGTATCTCGTGGCTTATTCGGCTGCAAGAGTCATGTGAGTACTAAATATAGTATCAACAGCTTCCTGCCGCCAGTCCCCGCGTCATGTTTTTGGCGGTATCCGCAAGGCACGCAAAATCCACCGGCGAACCGCCCCCTGATGGTCGGGACGCCCCTTCTGGACTTGCGAACTGAGATTGAAAGGAACCGGCCTCGTTACTTTCCGGTCCGTTGCCGCCGCAACATAACTGTCACTTTCCTCCTGCGGCATAGATTCGTCAAGCCATAGATTGAAACCGTTTTTTAACCACAAGATATTGTGTGCAGCGCCTGTGGAAAACGGGGATAGCAAAAGCGTTCAAAAAAATCAGTGACTTGGCGTGAGACTTTGAAGCTTGCGCGAGGCTGGTTTCCGCAGCGGAAAGCAAAAACCCCGCATTTCCGGGGTGCGGCATAAAGGCGACACTGCGGTTTTTCCGTGTTTTTTTGCCGTTACCAAACAAGCATTTCCACACAAAAAAACCGCCCCGAAGGGACGGCTTTTCAGGCATGGTTTTGGGTTACGACAGGCGATCAGCCGCGCGATCCCTTGGCGATCGGTTCCTGATAGGCGAAGCCCATGTCCCAGGGGAAATAAATCCAGGTGTCCTGGCTGACCTCGGTGACAAAGGTGTCAATGGTCGGCACGCCCTTCGGCTTGGCGTAAACGCAGGCAAAATGCGCCTTCGGCAACATTTCGCGCACTTCCAGTGCGGTCTTGCCGGTGTCGGTCAAATCGTCAACGACGAGCACGCCTTCGCCGCCGTCAGACATCAGCTCCGGCGCCACGCCCTTCAGGAGAACCGTGTCGCCCTGGTTGACGTAATCGTGGCGGGTGGCGATGCAGACCGTATCGATCAGGCGGATGTTCAGCTCGCGGGAAATGATCGCTGCCGGCACGAGACCGCCGCGGGTGATACAGACGATCGCCCGGAACTCCCGGCCAAGGCCGGCAAGACGCCACGCAAGCGCGCGGGCGTCGCGGTGAAACTGATCCCAGGTTACGGGAAAGGCTTTATCGGGAAGGGACATGTCGTCTACCATCTGGTCAAAATTGTCGATGGCTTTGGCTAATAGCCGCAAGACCTGCAAAAAGGCAAGCATTGCGCGCAGGCTCTTGCGGCTTCATCCACGGCTACCGGTGTTTAACGCGACAAAAGCGTCATCGCCGTCATGGAATCGAGCAGCGTGCGCGTCACGCCGCCGAACAGCAATTCCCACCAGCGGGAATGGCCGTAGGCGCCCATGACCAGAAGGTCGATGCTGTGGTCTGACAGCCGGTTTTCGATAGCCGCCTGCGGCGAGATGCCGGCGATTTTTTCCTGCGAGGTTACCGTGACGTTGACGCCGTGGCGGGCGAGTGTTGCGGCCAGTTCGGTTCCGGCAAGTACAGACGATTGCGTTTCGCTCTCGGCCTGATCGACGGAGAAGATCTCGACGCTCTCGGCTGCAATCAGGAAGGGCAGGGCATCGAAGGTGGCGCGTGTTGCCTCGCGGGAGCCGTTCCAGGCGATCAGCACACGCTTGACCGGTTTGGCAACCGTCAGCACATGCGGAACGAGAAGAACAGGGCGGCCGCTTTCATGGAGAAAGCCGTCTATATCCGAGCGGCTGTCGGAGAGTGCGGAGGAGTTGCTCTGGCGGGCGACGATGAGATCGGCGCAGCGCGCGCTATCGATTGCCGATGACGAGGCGTAACCCACCGAGGTTACAAAGCTGCGCCACTCATGCGAGATGCCATTGGCAGACAGCGTGTGTTCGAAGAGGTTTCCAACATCCGTGGTTTCCTTGTGCGCCACGTCCTGAAGCACCTGAACGGTAGCGGGGTCGGGAATTTCCATCGGCGCGACGAGCGGAACGGCGGCCAGCGTTTCCATGTGCAGGCCAATCACATGCGAGGAAAACTGGTTGGCAAGACTTACCACGAAATCGCCGAGCTTTTGCGTGTTCTCCACATTGTCGATCACTGCCAGTATCGTTTTGTAACCCATTTTTTAGCTCCTCGGTGACGCGTCGTTTTGGGGAGAGTGGCTGCCTTTGCCGGGTGCCACCTTGATTTTGGTCAATCCGCTTCAGTCTCAGGCGGTTGCATCGCCCTTGCTGGCCGACAGTGTTTTTTCCTGACCAATGGTTTCGATCATCGTCGCCACTGCATCCGCCGCCGCTTTCAGGACGGTGGCATCACGGGCGCGCACGACGATCTCCGTCGAAAAGCGTTGTCCGTCATATTTCGGGTAGGAGCCGATGCTGGTTTCCGGGTGCGCTTTCTGGATTGCGGTCAGCGGCGTGCCGATGTCACCTTCGCCATAGGGAGAGCGCACCGACTGCGACATGACTTTCGCGCCGGTGCGCAGCGTTGGCATGACATTGTCCAGCATGGCCTGAAACACCTGCGGAACGCCGGCCATGACGTGGACGTTGCCGATGACGAAGCCGGGGGCGACCGAGACGGGATTGGCGACGTGGCTTGCCCCCCTTGGCATGCGGGCCATGCGCTTGCGCGCTTCGGTGAATTCCATCTCGCGCACACGGTACATGTCACCCAATATCCGCAAAGCCTCGGCATCGTGCTCGCAGGGCAGGCCGAAAGCCACGGATACCGCATCAGCGGTGATGTCGTCATGGGTCGGGCCGATGCCGCCGGAGGTGAAGACATAATCATAGCGGGCGCGCAGCGCATTCAGCGCTTCGACGATTGCGTGCTCCTCGTCGGCGACGATGCGCACTTCCTTCAAGTCTATTCCGGACATGGTGAGCACATCAGCGAGGTGCCCGATATTCTTATCCTTGGTGCGTCCCGACAGCAATTCGTCGCCGATGGCGAGCATGGCGGCGGTCACGACGGATGGGGTGGGTGAGGGATTGGACATGGGGGTACTCGCCAGCTGTTTTGTCCGACGTTAGTCCGCCGCCCGGTGAATGCAAAGCGGTTTTGAAAAAATGTCTATCTGTGAAAGGTTGACGTTCCGGCGTTTCGTTCACTGATTGCGAACAGTGCGTATGCGGATGCACCGCTGGTGTGGGACCGGCCTCTGGGCTACCTTTGCATCACATGCTTGTAACGGGTCACCACTAATGATCATCGCGTTCTTAAAAAGGCTTCTGGCTGGTACGCCTGAGACGATTAACCCTAAGGATACAAAGAAAATGACAAAAGTTCTGGTGCTTTATTATTCATCTTACGGCCATATCGAGACGATGGCATATGCCGTTGCCGAAGGCGTGAAGTCTGCCGGTGCGGAAGTTGTCGTCAAGCGCGTTCCGGAACTGGTTCCTGAGGAAGTCGCCAAATCCTCGCACTTCAAGCTCGATCAGGCTGCCCCCATCGCGACTGTCGACGAACTGGCAGAATACGATGCCATCATCGTCGGCGCCGGCACCCGCTTCGGCACGGTTGCCTCACAGATGCGCAATTTCTGGGACCAGACCGGCGGTCTGTGGTTCGGCGGCAAGCTTGTCGGCAAGGTCGGCTCTGCCTTCACCTCGTCGGCCACGCAGCACGGCGGTCAGGAATCGACCATCCTTGGTTTCCTCCCCACCTTCCTGCACCACGGCATGGCCGTTGTCGGTCTGCCCTATGCTTTCCAGGGCCAGATGGGCGTCGATGAAATCAAGGGCGGCTCGCCTTATGGCGCCTCCACCATCACCGATGGTGACGGCTCGCGTCAGCCTTCTGCTATCGAACTGGAAGCCGCACGCTATCAGGGCGCACATGTCGCCAAGCTGGCCGCCAAGCTTTCCGCTTGAGCCTGCATTGCTGGAAAAAGAAATGCGGCCCGAAAGGCCGCATTTTCTTACCCCGGCATCTAACGTCGCCGGTACCGCAGGGAATGATTTTTAAGGCGGGTCAGATCGGCAGGTTGACCATGAAAAGGCAGCTTGCAATCACGACGCCGAGCATGGAAATTTCGAGAAAACCATTCAATCCGTCACGCATTTCAATCCTCCTTGTTGATCGAAGAGAGAACGGAAAAGATTTATCGCGGTTCCATAACAGCAGAATGAAATTTAGGAAATTTTAATGCCCTGCCGCTCCGCCACAATACGGAGTGGACATCGGTGCTTCAGCCGGTAACGACGAAGGCGACCACGAGGTGACCGAGAAGGCCGATGGCGAGGCAGGAGAGGAGAAATATGAACAGGGCTTTTTTCATGTTTCCAGAAGCTTCCATCTGTTTTTACCCTTTAAACCTGTTGTCCTGACTTGTTTCGCCTCAGGACGCCATTTTAATTCTCGACCATGGGTCTTGAGGCCGTCAGGCCTTGATGTCGAGGCCAGCCTCGATTGCGGCGGCGATGAAGGCCTTGCGCGCATCCTCCGGCTTTTTCCTGCCGGCATCGACGGCGGCGCAGACCAGCAACGCCGCGTCCAACGCATCGCCGTCCTCTATCGGCCAATCCTCGATCATGGCCCAGGACGCCGCCTGCGTGGTCTCGATGCTCGTATAGTCGCCCGGCGTTTCGAACGCGATCAGGACGGGTTTTTGCCAGCGCGTGTTCATCGCTCATCCGTATTGGTTGTCGTGCCCGGCTCTAAACCAAGCGGGCAGGATGCGCAATTGGTTTCGGTTGGCTTGCGGTGCGGTCAGTCGTCGCGTCCGAACAGCCAATCGCGAATGATGCGGCGGTCTATGAGTTCGAGCGAGCGATCGGGCGCAATGCGATAGGTTTCCACCGCCCTCGTGCTGCCGTCGATGCGGAACTCGTGGCTGAAGGTGCTGCCGATCGGCGATTTCGTCAGCTTGGTGCGCGGCTGGCCCTTATAGGTGATGCTGCCGGGGATCGGTTCGACATAAGCGGCCGGGCCTGAGGTCGTGCAGCCCGCAAGCGTAAGCGCGATTGCGGCCAATGATACGAGCGTTTTCATCCTGTCCTCCGAAGTGCGTCTGCGAAAACGATATGGAGGCGCAACGGTTCCCCGCCGGTGACAAAGGGCAGAGCTATTCGCACCTGCTACTTTCGTCTCGGATTTTGAGTGTCGCGCGCGACCCAGCGGAAGAAAGCGTAGACGAGCAGGCCGAAGATGAAAAGCGGGATGAGGTTCGCAAAACCGGACATATGATTCTCATTTCTCCCTCCCGATCCGGGGTCTAACCGGAGAGAAAGAGGCAAGGCAAGCGTGGCGTGCAGCGCCGCAGGTAAAATGTCCGTGTGCCTGTTTGGGGAACGGTTTGCGTGCGGCGGGAAGATCGCCGGAGAAGAAGGAAACAGGTGAGACCTGGCGCACTGCCAGTGATACCAGGTCTCCCAGTCCCCCGCCAGTTTCAGGGAACGGGTGACTTGATTTAGTATGACGAACGGCATGCGATATACATAGACCGAGAAATTACCTCGAATAAATCGCTACCTTGGTCGATCACCCCGGGGCCTGGGCGTGGTGCGTAGCTAATTGCTGCCGCCATGCGCGCACGACCCGCCGCGTTGTCCGCAAATGCCGTTTAACCCGTTGAATCGGCTGGAGATGCATTCTCGGCCCACGCCATAAGCGGATGAAGTAAACGGAACTTTTTGCGTGTTTGATCATTAAATACAGCGCATACCTATTATTCATGGAGGGCTAAACATGATCGGCACCATTCTCGTTATCCTCATCATTCTTTTCCTGATCGGTGCTTTGCCAAGCTGGGGTTACCACAATTACGGTTATGGTCCCTCGGGTGGCCTCGGACTGGTTCTGGTCATCGTCCTCGTTCTTGTTCTGCTGGGTCGCATCTGATCGATCCGCATTGAAGATGCAGCGACTGCCCGCACCCGCGCAAAGCGCCGGCTGCGGGCATTGTTTCTTCTGGAATATGAGTGAGATACAAAAAATGTCGGAATCCGAAGGGCTTAGGACGTGGTCGATTGCCCTTTGTCCATCGGATCGGAAAAAACAGCACATTCGGAACGAACCCTCTTGCGCGCATAATGGATTCGTTCTAAATGCCCGCCATCGCTCGAATTCATGAGCGTGTGAGGCCTCGTGGCGGAGTGGTGACGCAGAGGACTGCAAATCCTTGTACCCCGGTTCAATTCCGGGCGAGGCCTCCAAAAATTTCACCGAATAGAACCTGTTTTTTTGAACCTTTGGCTAACCTTGCGGTCATCGGCTGCCCTTGCTGTTCTAAAAAATCCCGGCCATTTCGCTTTTTCCAGCACTTAGGGCTCACCGCGCTTGAAAGCGCAGGCTTGGGCAATTATGAGATTGTTTAAAGGCGAGGGGAGACCCGTGCCGTTTTGAGCTTTTGGGGCCGAGGCTTCCCGACCGGCATCCGCGAAATTGAGGCGATAACGATATGATGGATTTCGAAACCGCACGCGCCAACATGGTCGACAGCCAGTTGCGCACGACCGACGTGACGTCGCATTCTGTGCTGAAGGCGTTTTTGAGCGTGCCGCGCGAAGCTTTCGTGCCGGCGGGTGTGCGGCAGATTGCCTATGTGGACGAGGATCTGCAGATCTGTCCCGCCCGGGATGGTCGCCCGGCCCGTTACGTCATGAAGGCCTCGCCGCTGGCGAAGCTTTTGCAGCTTGCGGCGGTGACCAAGGAAGACGTGGTGCTGGAAGTCGGCGGCGGCGCCGGTTATACCGCGGCCATCCTGTCCCAGCTCGCCGGTTCGGTGGTTTCGCTCGAATGCGATGAAACGCTGGCAGCTGAGGCGACTGAGACGCTGGCCTCGCTCGGATATGACAATGTTGCTGTTGTCACCGGCGATCTCGAAAAGGGTTATGCGGGCGAAGCACCCTATGACCTGATTTTCATCAACGGCTCTGTCGAGGAAGTGCCGGCGGCACTGACTGACCAGCTGCGCGATGGCGGACGTCTGGTCGTCGTTGTCGGATACGGTAACGCTGCCAAGGCAACCGTTTACCGTCGCGATGGCAACAGCACCTCGGCTGCAACCTCTTTCAACGCGTCGATCAAGCCTCTGCCCGGTTTTGCCAAGGCGGCCGAATTCGTTTTCTGATCTTTAAAAGCGATCATTGTTCTGGACGCCGTGGTGGACTTTCCGCCCCGGCGTTTATTTTTGCGGGTGCCGCACGGCAGACCCGCTTCGCCCATCAATTGCCCCAAAAGACCATTCTCACAAAGCTGTGCATCACGGCGAAACTTGTCGAATCAGTGATTTAGTTCCTGACTATGCTGCCCTAGACTAAGGGTGATTCGGGGTGTGCGTATTTCTACCCCTTTTCAGGCCATCGGCCCGAAAACCGGAAGCGATTTTCGACAGGAACGGTGTGCAGATTTAAAATGTTGGAGCGTCCTTTGGGCGTCCGTATGGACGCAAGGCGGTCTAGAGAGTGGAAACCGGGGATTGATATGGCTCAGCCAAGCGTAGCGCGTGAACCGTCCATGGAAGAGATCTTGGCGTCGATACGCCGGATCATCGAAAGCAATGAGACCGGGCCTACCGGTGCGTTTTCCGGGCAGTTGCCGCCTGTCTATGACGACGAAGACGATGGCGCAGGCGAAGCGTCCTTCGTGACCGAGGCCATCAGCCCGCCGGCGCGCGTTCCCCCCGCCGCAAACCAGGCATTTGGCGCAAGGCCGGTGCAGGATTTTTCCACGGCCGCCGAAAAGCAGACGCCAGAACAGCAGGAAATCTCGGCCGAAAAAAGCATGTCGCTTGCCGATGTTGCCGCGCGCGTTCGCGCTGCCGCCGACCGCAACGCTGCCATGGGGCCGCAGGCATTTGCCGCCCAGGCGCAGCGTGAGCCCGCGCAGGCAGCCCCGGCCGCTCATTCCTCCAGCGTACCGCAGCCTTCTGCTGCGCAACAGGTTGAACGCCCTGCGCCGCAGCGCCCGACGGATGTGCGGCCGCTGCTGGCGGCCGCTGCCGCGAGCACCAGTGAACAGCCGGCAGCTTTTGCCGCCGAGGATCGTGCTGCTGCTGCCGCTGTCGAGAGCGCAGCTCTCGAGAACCGCTTCGACCAGCTGACGCTGCGTGGCGCCATCGAAACGCCTGCTGCCCAGGATCATTTCGAGATTTCGGTGCAGGAACCTGCTGTCGAGATGCCGTCATTCGATCTGGCCGAACCCAAGGAAGAGGGCGGTTTGTCGCTCAACCTCATTTCCGAGGCTGCCGGTGCGCAGATCGCCCGTTCCTTCAGCGAACTTGCGGAAATTTTCGATGGCGTCGAACGACGCTCAATCGAGGATATGGCCGCCGAAATGCTGCGTCCGATGCTGCAGGACTGGCTGGAAGACAATCTGCCGACCCTGGTGGAGCGTCTCGTGCGTGAGGAAATCGAACGTGTGGCGCGCGGCTCGCGCCGCTAGGCTCTGTTCGTCCGCGTCTTGTAACATGCGCAAGATAATGAAACAGAGGCCGCTCCGGCACCGGGGCGGCTTTTTTGTTGAAGATGAAGGCGCTATGGGGTCATAGTCGCTGACGGGTCGGTTTCTGTTGACTCTCGACCATCCATCCTTATTTAAAAAAATCCACACAAGAACTCTAAAATTCAGGTCAGGAAATGCTCGAAAAGACCTACGATTCCGCATCCGTCGAACCGAAAATCGCCAAAGCCTGGGACGAGGCGAACGCTTTTCGTGCCGGCGCCAACGCCAAACCGGGCGCGGAAACCTTCACCATTGTCATCCCGCCGCCGAATGTCACCGGCTCCCTGCATATGGGCCATGCGCTCAACAACACGCTTCAGGACATATTGGTCCGCTTCGAGCGCATGCGCGGCAAGGACGTGTTGTGGCAGCCGGGCATGGACCATGCGGGCATCGCCACGCAGATGGTCGTCGAGCGCAAGCTGATGGAACAGCAGCTTCCGGGCCGCCGCGAAATGGGCCGTGAGGCCTTCGTGGACAAGGTCTGGGAATGGAAAGCCGAATCCGGCGGCTTGATCTTCAACCAGCTGAAGCGTCTCGGCGCGTCCTGCGACTGGTCGCGTGAGCGCTTCACCATGGATGAGGGTCTGTCCGAGGCCGTTCTCGAGGTGTTCGTCACCCTTTACAAGCAGAACCTGATCTACAAGGACAAGCGCCTCGTCAACTGGGACCCGAAGCTGCAGACCGCGATTTCCGACATGGAAGTCGAACAGCTGGAAGTGAAGGGCAACCTTTGGCACTTCCGTTATCCGCTGGAAAAGGGTGTGACCTATCAGCACCCGATCGCATTTGACGAGGAAGGCAAGCCTACCGAGTTCGAAACGCGCGATTACATCGTTGTTGCTACCACGCGGCCAGAAACCATGCTCGGCGATACCGGTGTTGCGGTGAACCCGGAAGACGAGCGCTACAAGGGCATCATTGGCAAGCATGTCATCCTGCCGATCGTTGGCCGCAAGATCCCGATCGTTGCCGATGACTATGCCGATCCGACGGCCGGAACGGGCGCCGTGAAGATCACGCCTGCGCACGACTTCAACGATTTCGAGGTCGGCAAGCGTTGCGGTCTGCGCGCCATCAACGTCATGAATATCGATGGGACGATCTCCATCAAGGAGAACGAGGATTTCCTCGAGGGCCTCAATCATCCGGCGGCGCTGCACGGCGCATGGGATCGTCTGGAAGGACAGGATCGTTTCTTCGCCCGCAAGGTCATCGTCGAAATCTTCGAGGAAGCCGGCCTGCTCGACAAGATCGAGCCGCACAAGCACGTCGTGCCGCATGGCGACCGTGGCGGCGTGCCGATCGAGCCGCGCCTCACCGACCAGTGGTGGGTGGACAACAAGACGCTGGCTCAGCCGGCCATTGCCTCGGTTCGCGAAGGCCGCACCAATTTCGTGCCTAAGAACTGGGAAAACACCTATTTTCAGTGGATGGAGAATATCCAGCCCTGGTGTATCTCGCGGCAATTGTGGTGGGGACACCAGATTCCGGCATGGTACGGCCCTGACGGGCAGGTCTTCGTTGAAAAGACCGAGGAAGAGGCGCTTCAGGCCGCTATCCAGCATTATATCGCCCATGAAGGTCCGTGGAAGGCCTGGGTCGAGGAGAAGCTTGAAAACTTCAAGCCGGGTGAAATTCTGACCCGTGACGAAGACGTTCTCGATACTTGGTTCTCATCGGCGCTGTGGCCGTTCTCGACGCTCGGCTGGCCGGAAAAGACACCGGAACTGGCGCGGTATTATCCAACCAATGTGCTTGTCACCGGTTTCGACATCATCCCGTTCTGGGTCGTCCGCATGATGCAGATGGGTCTGCATTTCATGAAGGACGATGCCGGCAATCCGGTCGAGCCGTTCAGCACCGTCTACATCCACGCGCTGGTTCGCGACAAGAACGGCCAGAAGATGTCCAAGTCCAAGGGCAACGTCATCGATCCCCTGGAACTGATCGACGAATACGGTGCGGATGCGCTGCGCTTCACGCTCGCCATCATGGCGGCGCAGGGTCGTGACGTGAAACTCGATCCGGCACGTATCGCCGGTTATCGCAACTTCGGCACGAAGCTATGGAACGCCACGCGTTTTGCCGAAATGAACGGCGTAAAGCGCGATCCGCATTTCCTGGCCGAAACCGCATCGCTGACGATCAACCGGTGGATCCTGACCGAGCTTGCCAACACCGCGCGCGATGTGACGGCGGCTCTTGAGAACTTCCGGTTCAACGATGCATCCGGCATCCTCTACCGTTTCGTCTGGAACCAGTTCTGCGACTGGTACCTGGAACTGCTCAAGCCCGTGTTCGGTGGCGAGGATGAGGCGGCAAAGGCGGAATCGCAGGCCTGCGCGGCCTATGTTCTGGATGAGATCTACAAGCTCCTGCATCCCTTCATGCCTTTCATGACGGAAGAGCTGTGGGCGCATACGGCGGGCGAGGGCGAGGAGCGGGCTGATCTTCTCTGCCTTACCGACTGGCCGTCTCCGGAATTCCGCGACGATGCTGCGGCTGCGGAAATCAACTGGCTGATCGATCTGGTTTCGGGCATCCGCTCGACGCGTGCCGAGATGAACGTGCCGCCGGGCGCCACCGCATCGCTGGTGGTGGTCGGTGCCAATACCTCGACAGAAGCGCGGCTGGACCGCCATGCCGCCGCCATCCGGCGCCTGGCGCGTGCCGATGAAATCCGTGGTGCCGATGTGGCGCCAAAAGGTTCCGCGCAGATCATCATCGGTGAGGCCACCGTCTGCCTGCCGCTCGGCAACCTGGTCGATCTCGCGGCCGAAAAGGCCCGTCTCGAAAAGGCGATCGGCAAGGTGGACGCGGAGATGGAACGTATCGACAAGAAGCTGTCGAACGAAAAATTCGTGGCCAATGCCGATCCGGAGGTTGTGGCCGCCGAGCGCGAGCGTAAGGCGGAACTGGAAGTTCAGCTGACAAGTCTTCGAACCGCCCTGCAGCGGGTCAGCGAAGCAGGATAAGGTTCCAGTTGCGTGTAAAATCAAAACGCCCCGTGAAAACGGGGCGTTTTGCGTTTTGTAAGGGCCGGCTCAATTCATTGCTGCGTTGCAATGGCGAATCATGCACTGCGTGACAGCGCGATTATTTCTGCCGCGAGGCGCACAAAACCGCGCGGGAAGACGAAAAAGATCAATAAAAACGGCCTGATAAGCGATTTTCTTCGGAAACGTCCAACTGTGGTTATTTGGCGACATTTCCGGTGCGGATTGGGAGTTTGTTTCGTTTTGTGTCGTTTTTTCTAATTGGATTAGAATAATAGCCTAAAATGATTATGTAAGATGCCAAACATCAAAAACTTACGTAAAAAAATGGCCATCCGGTGGCAACCGCGCCGCGCCACGGCAGATTGTCATTTGCCGCAAAGCATTTCACTCTCTCAATGATCACATTGCCTTGATTGGGGAGAGAGATGGCAAAAACTGCATTTTTTCGCGGCGCAGTATGTTTCGTAGCCAGCATCGCGGCGGTCACGCCTTCACTGGCGGGCGGCCTCGAGCGCGGTGGCTACAATATCGACCTGCTGTTCGACCCGTCCGACTATGTTCTCGACAGTTCCGCTACATTCGTTGCGCCACAGCGCAAGGTTGAGAATGCGCGTGACAATCCGCTGAAGAGCGGTCCGCTGCCTGCGACTTGGTCAAGGAGCGCAGATGACTCTGAAAACTTCTGGTCGACCCGCATCGGCGCCAAGGCGGCAATCGGCGATTTCGGCGACTGCATGTTCGATTATTCGCAGCCTTGGGGCGCGCACCTCAATCCGGGCATCTGGCAGGGATCGAGCTACAATATCGAAACCAAGGTAAAGTCGCACAATTACGCCACCACCTGCCGTGTGAAGTTTGATCTTGGCAAGGGCGACTTCTCGATTATTGGCGGCGGCTTTTACCAGGAGATCAGCGGTTATAAATACCGTCAGGTTCTTGGCCCAGCTGTTCTTGGCCTCAATCCGGCCTGGTCCAGCTTCAGCGGCGTCGGCAAACTTGAGATGGAAGGTGACGGTTGGGGTTGGCGCGCCGGCGTTGCCTACGAAATCCCCGAGGTCGCCTTCCGGGCGAGCCTTGTTTATAACAGCGCCGTCGATCATGACCTGACCGGTTTCGCCGACGTCAGAGGAGTTCCGCAGACGCCGCCGTCCATCTCTCCGACGCTGGCGAAATACGGCGGCAAGCTGGTGCCGATATATGGCTCCGTTTCGATGCCAGACAGCATCGAACTCAAGGTGCAATCCGGCATAGCTCCGGACTGGCTGGCTTTCGGTTCGGTGAAGTGGACTGACTGGAGCCAGATTCAGGTCATTCCTTTCTGCGCGGTAGGGACGTCCCCCTGCGTTCCGAGCGGCGCTGACACGCTGAACACGCTAGACCTGTTTTATCGTGATGGCTGGACGATCTCCGGCGGCGTTGGTCACAAGTTCAACGAGCAGTGGAGCGGTGCTGTAAGTCTGACCTGGGATCGCGGTACATCGACGGTTATCGGCACCCAGACCGACACCTGGACGCTGGGCACGCAGATCGTCTACTCGCCGAACAAGAATATCGAGTTCAAGGTTGCCGGTGCTCTCGGCCTCCTGACCTCCGGTAGCTCATCCATCAACGGTGGACCTTGCGGTGCGGGCTTCACCTGCGGCAATGAGGCGGGCTACGACTTCGGCAACGATCTCGTGGCTGCGATCTCTACGGGCGTCAAGGTCAAGTTCTGACACCATTCGCCACACCTGAACGAAAAGAAAGGTCCGGTTTACCAACCGGACCTTTTTTCATTCCCGACTATGATTCCTGCTCGATAAAAATTTCTAGCCCGAAAGTTTTGTGACGATTTGGCAACACTTTTCTGCAAGCGTGGTGCCGCGTTGGAATGTGGGCATATCTGTCCATTTCCCGCCACAAACGAGGTGCTTGGCTTCTGTTTATGGACGCGGGGATGGAAGAACATGCAGGCGTTTGATGTGGGCCTGCGGAGTTGCGAAGAGTGAAAACGGGTTTGGATTCAGGGTTTAAGCAAGTAATACGGGAATTTGATCCGGGTTTCTTGTTTGGCGCTGACCGGCAGGCGGTCAAACGCCGTTATATTGCCGGAAATTATGCCTATATCTGTCTCACTGAAAATTTGGAGCAATTACCGCATATGACCACCGGCAGTGCGCTGGAAAGTGCTGCCGGAAAGACGCAGTGTGTTCGAAAAATCGCGACCCGGCGGGGTTCAGCTTTGCAGTATTCCGCAAGTATTGGCTATATGCCGGGAAGAGTGAGAGAAGTTCGCCTAAATGCTGAAATGTGAAGCACATGTTCTAAAGCCGCTCATCATGAGCCTTTTGCTTGCGTCGCTCGCAATGCCGGTGCTGGCTTTTGACATCAACGCAGGCGTTACCAAGGAATCCGGGCCCTTCGACCTGTTCAAGTTCGGCTTCAAGGCCTACAAGAACGGTAACAAGGACGAAGCCGTCGAGGCCTATCGCTATGCGGCCGAAAAGGGCCATACCGGCTCGCGCTGGGCGCTTGCCAATATGTATGCCTTCGGCGATGGAGTTGCCAAGAACGACTTCGAAGCCTTCAAGATTTACAGCGAAATTGCCAGCCAGGGCGTCGAGCCGGGCTCCGAGGATACCGGCTTCTTCGTCAACGCGCTGCTTTCTCTTGCCGATTATTACCGCCACGGCATTCCCGGCACTCCGGTAAAGATGGACCTGTCGCAGGCCCGCCAGCTCTATTTTCAGGTGGCTTCCACCTTTGGCGTGGCTGAGGCCCAGTTCCGTCTGGCGGAAATGATCCTTGCGGGTGAGGGCGGCCGGGCGGATGTGCAGCAGGCCAAGAAGTGGCTCAATCAGGCACGCAAGCACGGCCATGCCGGCGCCATGTCGATTTTCGGTAATCTGCTTTTCCAGGAAGGCCAGACGACGCAGGGACTCGCCTTCATGACGGCCGCGCTCGACAAGTGCACGGCGGTGGATTGCACCTGGATCCAGACCCTTCAGGAACAGGCTTTTTCGCTCGCGGGTGAAAACGATCGCCGCGCGGCTATCGCGCTGGCGCAGAACATGCAGATCGACGATCCGAACTGACAATTATGTCTATTGTGGCTGAGGCGACTTAGAGCACGTCCTGTTTAAACGGAATCGTTTGCCGTGCTCTAATTCGTCGTTTCGGAGCACTTTTACCGGAAATTCTCTAACTCGCCCGGCGAGCGCCGTTCAATTGATCGGCGTGAAATTGAAATAACCGCAGACCGGTACGTGGTCGGACGGTTTTTCCCAGGCCCGCACATGTTTTTCGATGCTGACCGATTGGAGCCTGTCGGCCGCTTCCGCCGACAGCATCAGGTGATCGATGCGGATGCCGTTATTCTTCGGCCATGCGCCAGCCTGATAATCCCAGAAGGAATAAAGTCCGGGTTCATCCGTCGTCGCGCGTGCGGCATCGGTAAAGCCGAGATTTTCCAGCCTGCGGAATGCCGAGCGCGTCTTGGGCAGGAACAGCGCATCGCCAGCCCAGACCCGCGGATCGTGGCAATCGAAGGGTTCGGGGATGACGTTGTAGTCACCCGCCAGAATAAGCGGCTCCTCAAGCGCAAGGCGATCTTCGGCAAAGCGGCGCAGCCGCTCCATCCATGCGAGCTTGTAGGGATATTTGACCGGATCGTCAGGCGGATTGCCGTTCGGCAGGTAGAGCGAGCAGACCCGGATCGCACCGCCATCAACGGAAAACACGCCCTCGATGAAGCGGGCCTGTTCATCGGCATCGTCGCCCGGCAGGCCGCGATTGATCTCGTCGGGCTTCATCTTCGACAGAAGGGCGACGCCGTTGAAGCCCTTCTGGCCATGGGTCTCGACGTGATAGCCGAGCGCTTCCAGCTCAAGGCGGGGAAAGCCTTCGTCAACCGACTTGATTTCCTGAAGGCAAACGATGTCGGGCGATGAATCCTTCAACCACTGGCAGAGGTTTTCGATACGCGCCTTGACGCCGTTGATGTTCCAGGTGGCAATCTTCATCGGAGTTTCCCTTTTGTGAGGTTACTTTTACCCGATGCAAAAGCGATTGCCACCGTTTTTGGAAACGGCTGGTGAGGATGTGGTGGATAGAGGGGAGGTTGGTAGAGTGAACTGGGCCGCGAAGTCAGCGTCATGTCTCTATCCCCTCATTCCTGTGCTTGTCACAGGAATCCAGCCGACGCGCGTCTGCGCGGCGGGGAGACAGGGATGAGGCAGGAGTGGGACGCGGATCACCTCAAAGCTGAGAGCATTGAGGCAGAGCCGCGGGCCGTTTCACTCAGATCGAGAAGCTGGTGCCGCAGCCGCAGCTTGCGACCGCGTTCGGGTTCTTGATCTGGAAGGACTGGCCGAGCAGATTGTCGACGAAGTCGATTTCAGAGCCGGCCATGTAGACAACCGACAGGCTGTCGATCAGCACCTTGGCGTCTCCGCGCGCAATCACGATGTCGTCATCGGCGGGGTCTTCCGCCAGATCGAACTTGTAGGAGAAGCCCGAGCAGCCGCCGCCTTCCACCGAAACGCGCAGAGCCTGCTTGCCCGCATCCGCTGCGACGATCTGGGCGATTCGCTTCGCTGCGGCTTCCGAAAGTGTAATGTCGCTGTTTTCCATGTCGTTCCTCGTGCCGGGGTCAAGAACCGGAGAGCAATAGATTTGTCGTCACCATTATAAACCAGTCAAATAAACGGTCTATAGCGATGTCCGCAACGGCCTTTGCAGCGATGATGCTTTGCGCCGACCTTTGCGATAGGTATGAAGGGTGGATGAAAAGGTCAATGGTCAAAGGCCATGGACTTCGGGTCAAAGGAAGTCCCGGCCAGAGAACAGTACAGGTGGATGAATGATTATAGACCAGCGCGCATTGGGTTTCGGAAGTGGCGAGAGGGCGGTTTTCGCCTCTGATCCATGGACCACGCGCGGGCGTCTTTTTGCCGAGGAGGGTAGCCTGACGCGCTCGGAGTTCCAGCGCGACCGGGACCGCATCGTCCACACCACTGCCTTTCGCCGGCTTAAACACAAGACGCAGGTTTTCATCAGCCCTGACGGCGACCATTACCGCACCCGGCTCACCCACACGATTGAGGTGGCGCAGATTGCCCGCGCACTCGCACGTGCTCTAAAGCTGGACGAGGATCTGGCCGAGGGCGTGGCTCTGGTGCATGATTTCGGCCACACGCCGTTCGGTCATACCGGTGAGGATGCGCTGGATGCGGTGTTGTTGCCCTATGGCGGCTTCGATCACAACGCGCAGTCGCTGCGCATCGTCACCAAGCTGGAGCGCCGCTACGCCGAATATGACGGCATCAACCTGACATGGGAGACGCTGGAGGGGCTGGTGAAGCACAATGGCCCGCTGGTCAATGCCGAGGGCGAGGGCGTGAAGGGCCCGGTTCCGCTGCCCATCCTCGAATATTGCGAGCTGCAGGATCTGGAAATCGGCAGCTATGCCAGCCTTGAGGCACAGATGGCGGCTATTGCCGACGACATCGCCTATAATACCCATGATATCGATGACGGCCTGCGTGCCGGTTATCTGAGCTTCGAGATGCTGGAAGAGGTGCCTTTCCTCAGCAAGCTGATGGCCGGGGTACGTGCGAAATATCCCGTGCTCGACAAGGAACGCTTCGCCAATGAAATCATGCGTCGCCAGATCACCCATATGGTCGAGGATGTAATCGGGGTCGCGCAGCAGAATCTTTCCCGGCTGAAACCGAAGAGTGCGGCCGATATCCGCGCCGCCGATTTTACCGTCGCGACTTTCTCGCCGGAAATGGCTGAAACCGACAGGCAGATCAAGAAACTGCTGTTTGCCCATATCTACCGGCATCCGGAAATCATGCGCATCCGCGCCGGCGCTACGCAGATCGTTACCGACCTTTTCCACCGTTATATGGAAGTGCCGGCAGAGATGCAGAGTCACTACTGGGTGGACAGCATTTCCGGTATGAGCAAGGCCGCAAAAGCCCGCCATGTGGGGGATTATCTGGCCGGTATGACCGACAGTTATGCACTGCGCGCCCACCAGCGGCTGTTTGACCACACCCCCGATTTGCGATAGGGCAGCGGGCGATCGCGAAGCCAACCCGGTTATGATGGCCGGACATGAACAGAAGCCCTTCGCGCAGGTTGGAACGATGAACATTTTTGCCGATTTCGATACCAGGATCAAAAACGCGCTCGAGACTCTCGATCTCGTGAAAGAGAACCGCGAAAAGGTCGATTTCAGTCGAATTACGGTCGAATCCCCGCGCGATCTGAGCCATGGCGATGTCGCAACCAATGCCGCTATGGTGTTGGCGAAGCCTCTCGGCACCAATCCGCGGGCGCTGGCCGAACTCATCGTGCCAGCACTTCAGGCCGATGGCGATGTCGATAGCGTCAACGTCGCCGGTCCCGGCTTCATCAATCTCAAGGTCTCTGTCGGTTACTGGCAGCGTCTTCTTGCCGACATGATCGGGCAGGGCATCGATTTCGGCCGCTCGAAGATCGGCACGGGCCAGAAGATCAACGTCGAATATGTCTCCGCCAACCCAACCGGTCCGATGCATGTCGGCCATTGCCGTGGTGCTGTCGTGGGTGACACGCTGGCGAACCTGCTCGCCTTCGCCGGTTATGGCGTGACCAAGGAATATTACATCAACGACGCCGGCTCGCAGATCGACGTGCTCGCGCGTTCGGTCTTCCTGCGTTACCGCGAGGCGCTTGGCGAAGATATCGGCGCCATTCCGTCGGGCTTCTACCCCGGTGACTATCTCGTTCCAGTCGGCCAGGCGCTGGCGGATGAATATGGCATCAAGCTGCGAGCCATGCCCGAGGAAAAGTGGCTGCCTATCGTCAAGGACAAGGCGATCGCCGCAATGATGGTGATGATCCGTGAGGATCTGGAGACGCTGAACGTCAAGCACGACGTGTTCTTCTCGGAGCGCACGCTGCATGAGGGCAATGGCGGACCCATTCTCTCGGCCATCAATGATCTCACCTTCAAGGGCCACGTCTACAAGGGCACCCTGCCGCCGCCGAAGGGCGAATTGCCGGAAGACTGGGAAGACCGCGAGCAGACGCTGTTCCGGTCCACCGAGGTGGGCGACGACATGGACCGCGCGCTGATGAAGTCGGACGGTTCCTACACCTATTTCGCCGCCGACGTCGCCTATTTCAAGAACAAGTTCGATCGCGGTTTTTCCGAGATGATCTATGTGCTCGGCGCCGACCACGGCGGCTATGTGAAGCGGCTTGAAGCGGTTGCGCGCGCCGTCTCGGAAGGCAAGTCGAAGCTGACGGTTCTTCTGTGCCAGCTCGTGAAGCTGTATCGCGATGGCGAGCCGGTGAAGATGTCGAAACGCTCAGGCGATTTCGTCACGCTGCGCGATGTGGTGGACGAAGTAGGTCGCGATCCCGTGCGATTCATGATGCTCTATCGGAAGAATTCCGAGCCGCTGGACTTCGATTTTGCGAAAGTAACCGAACAATCGAAGGATAATCCGGTCTTTTACGTGCAATATGCGCATGCCCGTTGCATGTCCATCTTCCGCCAGGCGCAGGAGGCGTTTCCGGGTCTTGCGCTCTCGCAGGACGACATGTCGTCTTCCGTTGCTTTGATTAGCGATATCAACGAGTTGCAGCTGGTTGCAAAGCTTGCTGAGTACCCGCGCCTGATCGAATCCGCAGCCCTTGCGCACGAGCCGCACAGGCTTGCTTTTTACCTCTACGATCTCGCCAGTTCCTTCCATGGACACTGGAACAAAGGTAAAGACCATCAGGAATTACGTTTTATTAACGATAAAAACCGAGAATTGAGCATTGCCAGACTCGGGCTGGTGAATGCTGTCGCGAATGTTTTGAAGTCTGGTCTTACGCTTTTAGGAGCGGACGCGCCTGACGAGATGCGATAACATATCACCATTATTTGCTCACAATACGCTGGCAAGAGCTGCAATGCGTAGATGGTGGAACACGTAATGGTCGAAAAAAATGTCGCGTATAACCGGGACGCCCGGTCTGAAGGGTTCGCTGACAACGATCCTCTGGCAGAACTGGCGCGTATCGTCGGTTTCGATGAGCGTCCTTCGCATGCGGGTTCCGAAGCTGCGCCACGCGCCGGCTCTGCGGCAACCCGCCGCGAACCCGAATTCAATCTCGAAGACGAGCTGCTTCGAGAGTTCGAGGTTTACGATGCGCCGCATGCCGATCCGGTCGTTCTTGACCCGGCAAACGATGTGCGTGCGGGCATCCACCCCAGCGACTTCATGCAGCGCGTCGAATCGGTTTTCGCCCGGCGTGAGCCTGAGCTTGCGCCAGCGGACGAACCCGTGTTCGAGGCAAGCCCCGCACCCGAAGTGAGCCAGGAGCCACTTCCCGAGGCCGATCAGGCCTACATTCACAATTACGTCGAGACGTCGACGCAGGACATCCGCGCGGATTTCCGTGATGATGCCGGTGCGGTTGCCGAGGTGTTCGATGTGCATTCGCGCCAGTCGCGCCCTGCCGAGCCGGTGGTTTACCAGCAGGCTGCATGGGAAGAGCCGCAGGCTGTCGAGCCGGCTCAAAGCACCTGGCACGCTATGCCTGAGCTTCCGGCCGATGTTTCGAGCAATATTGCGCATTCCGATCAGAGCCATGCGCCTGAGCCGCAGGCTTTCGATCTTGCCGATGAGGTAGAGATCGCCGTCGCCGAAGCGCCTGCACCGATTTCCGTGCGTCCGCCTTCGCATGGTGGCCGTTCTTCGCTGGAATTTTCCAGCCTGCGTCTGCCGCTTGCCAATTTCGGCGCGCGCCGTGATGTTGCGGCTGGTGATCCCCGGCGAATCGAGCCGAGGGCCGAAGCGCTGCCTGCAGCCCGGATCGAGCCACAGGCCGAACCAGTTCCGGCGCCTGAGCCCGTCTTCGTTCAGGCGGAAGAAACTGCGCCGACCTTTGCGCCTTCGGTTGCAGAAAAGCCGGTTGAAACAAATCTTTCGCCGATGGACGAGCTGATCTACGGCGTTGCGAAATATTCCATTCCCGGACGCGGCGAAGAGCCTGTCGTTCAGGATGCCCCCATCGCACAGGCTGCGCCTATCGTTCCGGCTGCAAGAGTGGAGCCGCCTTTGGTTGCCACGGCGCCGGTTGCCGCAGCCCCTGTAAAAGCAGCCCCGGTCGTAGCAGCGCCGCCCGTTCAGGAGCCGGACTTTGGGGATTTCGCAGGTTTCAACGACGATGACTTCGAGCTTGCGCTTGATGATCTCGATCTTGACCTCGACCTGTCCGAAATCGCTGCAGCGGAAGTCGCACCTGCGCCTGTGCCGCAGCCCGTTCGCCAGCAGCCGGTCGCTCCGGTAGCGGTTGCTGCCGCCGCGCCGCAGCCGGTGCGGGAACAGCCAGCACCTCAGCCGCGCCCGGCCCCGGTTGCTGCAATTCCGGTAGCCGCCCCTCCGGTTCAGCCGCGTCCGGTCGCAGCCGCACCGCAGCCGGTTGCACCACAAACGCTGGAAAGCCTGCCTTTCGATCCCTCGCAGATCGGTGAGACGGAAGAACATCCGGAAAATATTACCGAGATGGACGTGCCGGAATTGCCGGTCGGCGTTTTCGAACCCAAGCCTGTCGCCCGTCGTCACGAAGAAGACCTCGATATCGACACCGAGCTCGCAACGCTGTTTGCCCCGGCGGTTGCCGGTGGTCTTGACCGTCACAAACATGCGGAAAACCGGGCTGCTGCCCCGCAGGCGCGTCCTCAGGCACAGGGTCCGGAGGAGGTCGACGAATTTGAGCGGGCGCTGGAAGAAGATTTCCGCCGCTCCATGCAGGAGGCTGCTGCCTCGCGTGGTAATGCGCCGCGCGATGCCGAGAATACTTATGTCGACCATCAGCCGGCCTATCGCGAAGAAGAAGAACGCGGCGGTCGCCGCTGGATCATGCCGGTTGCCGCAGCAATCGGTCTGGTGCTTGTCGGTGGTGGTGTTTACGCGCTGATGTCGGGCGGTTCGTCCGGTGCGGGCTCCAATGGCGCGCCGGTCATCATTTCCGCCGATAACGACCCGATGAAGGTGGTGCCGGAAAATCCGGGTGGCCGCGTCGTGCCCAATCAGGACAAGGCGGTTTACGACCGCGTGGCCGGTGGTAGCGCTGCCGATCCGAAGCAACCGGCGCTGATCTCCAGCAACGAAAAGCCTGTCGATGTGGTCCAGCGTACGCTGATACCCGAACAGCTGCCGCTGGAAGGTGAAAACGACGCTGACATGGAAGCCACCGGCACGCCGGTTGGCGAGACTGAAGATCCGCGCCTGCTTTCTCCGGAAGAAAAGGCCAGCCAGAACGAAGGTGCCGGTGCGACGGGCGTTTCGCCGCGCAAGGTCCGCACCATGATCGTTAAGCCTGATGGTACGCTGGTTGCACAGGAAGTCGATGCGCCTGCTGCCCAGCCACCGAAGGCAGACAAGGTCGCGGAGCTTGCTGCACCGCAGGCAGCCAAGCCGGGTGAGGGCGCTCCCGCCGTCATCGCCGCTTCGCGTGTTCCGGTTGCGCCTGAACACCCGCAGGCCAATACGCCAGCCGCTTCCTCCACACCGGCCTCGCAGTCGGCTGCGCCCGTTCCTTCGGCGCGTCCGTCCGCACAGCCTTCCAATGTGGTGGCAACGGTGACCAATCAGGGCAACGTCCGTCCTGCTGCAACTGCTCCGGCCCAGCCGCAGGCTGCACAGCAGCAGACAGCAGCCGCCATGCCCGCAGCAACGAGCGCGCCGTCTTCGGGTGGTTATTACATCCAGATCGCGTCCCTGCCGAGCCAGGCGGAGGCCCAGAAGTCCTACCAGAACATGTCGGCCAAGTTCGGTTCGGTCATTTCTGGTCGGGGCGTCGACATCAAGGCCGCTGAGATCGCCGGCAAGGGCACGTTCTACCGCGTCCGCATCCCGGCAGGCGACAAGAACGAAGCCGTGGCGCTGTGCGAAAAGTTCCGCGCAGCTGGCGGCAGCTGCCTGGTGGCGCGCTGATAGCGGCTGATCCGGTTGAGTGAAGATTGGGGCTGCCGTCTAAGGCAGCCCTCGCAGTGGGGAAAGGCTTTCCTCACATTCGACGTCATCCTCGGCCCCGTGCCGAGGATCTGCCAACGTTTCGCCAACCGGTCGGTTGCAGATGCTCGGGAAAGGCCCGAGCATGACGGCGGAGGGGTTGTCGACTTATCCCCGACGCCTTGCGGTATAAGGCCATTTCCCCATTCTGTGAGCGTGACATCATGACCGATTGCAAAGCTATGATCCTCGGATGCGGCGGGCTTACGCTTTCCGCTGACGAGATTGCCCTTTACCGCAATGAGCGGCCCTGGGGTTTCATCCTGTTCGGGCGCAATATCGGTGATGCGCAACAGATTACCGATCTCGTCGCCTCAATGCGCGATGCCGTCGCGCGGCCGGATGCCCCGGTTCTGATCGATCAGGAAGGCGGGCGCGTTCAGCGCATCAAGCCTCCGCTTTTGCAGGCCTATCCGAATGCCCGCATTCTTGGCGAGATATACGAGCGTGACCGGGAGGAAGGGCTGCGTGCGGCGTGGTTGATGTCGCGTCTGCATGCCTTCGATCTCATGAAATTCGGCATCAATATCGATTGCCTGCCGGTGCTCGACGTGCCGGTGGAAGGCGCCAGCAACGTCATTGGCAACCGGGCCTATGGCTACAGCCCGACCATGGTGGCGGAGATGGGGCAGGCGGCGGCTGACGGTCTCAAGGCGGGCGGCATGTTGCCTGTCATGAAACACATGCCGGGCCACGGTCGCGGCATGGTGGATTCGCACCATGAATTGCCTGTTGTCGATGTGCCGCTGGACGAGCTGGACGCCCATGATTTTGTGCCATTCCGCGCTCTGAACCGTGAATTGATGGCGATGAGCGCGCATCTGGTGTTCAACGCCGTCGATCGGGAGCGTCCGGCAACGACCTCGCCAAAGGTGATCGAGGAGATCATTCGTGGGCGAATCGGCTTTGACGGTCTGTTGATGTCCGACGACAGTTCCATGAATGCGCTGAAGGGCACGCTTGGCCAGCGTGCCGCGAATATTGTTGCGGGTGGCTGCGATATAGTCTTGCATTGCAACGGTGTGATGGGTGAAATGCTTGAGGTCGTGAAGGAGGTTCCCGTTCTTTCCGGCCGTTCGCTGGAGCGGGTGCGGGCCGTGGAAGCGGGTTTTCCCGCCACTGATGCCTCCGACGAAGCTGAACTGAGAGCCGAATTCAACGCCATGTGGGCCGTTTCCTGACAATCGGGCGGCGGCCCGGTACTCGGGACGACAGGCCGGACGCCCGGCGGATGGAACAATGGCAGCAGACAAGTCTCGCACTTCAACGCCCATGGACAAGCTCTGGCAGGATGTGACGCCGGAGCGGCTGACGGGCGAGGCCGGGCTGGTGATCGATGTCGCGGGTTTCGAAGGCCCGCTCGATCTGCTGCTACACCTTGCCCGCACGCAGAAGGTCGATCTGTCGCGCATTTCGGTGCTGGCGCTTGCCGAGCAATATCTGCAATTCGTGGAAACAGCCCGCCGCGTGCGCATCGAGCTTGCTGCCGACTATCTGGTGATGGCGGCCTGGCTTGCCTTCCTCAAGTCCAAGCTTCTCATTCCGCAGCAGGCGAAGGATGACGGCCCCTCCGGCGAAGAAATGGCCGCGACGCTGGCCTTCCGGCTGAAACGTCTGGAGGCGATGCGGGAGGCGGCTGAACGCCTCGTCAACCGCGCCCAGCTTGGCCGCGATATCTTCGCCCGTGGCGCGCCGGAGCATATTCCGCATATCAACCGCTCGGCTTACGAGGCGAACCTCTACGATCTCCTGAGTGCGTATGCCAATCTGCGGCAAAGGCAGGCCATCACCCAGGTCACAATTGAAAAGCGGCAGGTCTGGTCGCTGGTGGAAGCCCGGGAACTGCTGAACAGTCTGCTCGGGGATGTCGGCGAGTGGACGGTGCTCGACCAATATCTGCTGCAATATGTGCCTGACCCCGCGATGCGCGTGACGGCAATCGCCAGCGCTTTCGCCGCCTCGCTGGAGCTCGTGCGCGAGGGATCGCTGCAAATCCGGCAGGAGGGCGCGTTCCAGCCCATCTATATGCGCAGGAGCGAGCGAGATGACCGCGCGCCTGATGCGGAAAGGACTGATAATGACGCATGACGACGAGACCGGCGAAGCCGCCATCGTGGCAGATGGGGCGGCGGATGTGGTTGGGGCCGAGCCCGCGGTATTTTCCGAGCGTCAGCTGAAGGAAGCCGAGCGCATTGCCGAGGCGCTGGTCTTTGCCTCGGCCGAACCGGTTTCAGTTGCCTTCATTGCCGAGCGGCTGCCGCGCGGCATGGATGTTGTTGCCATACTCCACGGGCTGAAGGCCGCTTATGGCGAGCGGGGTGTCAATCTGGTGCAGGTGGGCGGGCAATGGGCGTTCCGCACGGCCGGCGATCTCTCCTTCGTCGTCCATTCTGAGGAAAAGGAACCTAAGAAGCTTTCGCGTGCGGCGCTGGAGGTTCTGGCGATTGTGGCGTATCATCAACCGGTGACACGCGCCGAAATCGAGGAAATCCGTGGCGTGCAAACCTCACGCGGTACCCTCGATGTGCTGATGGAAGCGGGTTGGGTGCGTTTCAGAGGCCGCAGGCGCACGCCGGGCAGGCCGGTGACGATCGGCACCACGGTGGAGTTTCTCGACCATTTCGGCCTTGAGGAATTGCGGGACTTGCCGGGCCTTGAGGAACTGAAGGGTGCGGGCCTGCTTTCGGGCCGTATTCCTTCCAATTTCGGCGTGCCTTTGCCGATGATGAGCGACGAATTGCGCGAAGACGAAGACCCGATCACGCAGCTCGATCTGGAAGAGTTGGGCCTGCTTGCACCTGGTGGCGGCGATGGCGACGATTGATATCGTCTTCATGCGGGTGACAAGGCACGAAAACTTTATGCCCACAGCCTGTTGAAGCAACGATTTGTTGTTTGAAAAAGCCTTTCAAACGTCTTACATCGTCTGAAAGCGAAATTCAGGAGTTTCAGTTATGGGTTCTTTTAGTGTGTGGCATTGGCTGATCGTGCTGGTGATCGTTCTCGTTCTCTTCGGACGCGGAAAGATCCCGGAACTGATGGGCGATGTCGCCAAGGGCATCAAGAGCTTCAAGAAGGGCATGGCTGACGAAGATCAGACTCCGCCGCCGGCCGATGTCAACGCGAAGACTGTTGACCACAAGGCTGACGAGATCAAGTAAGCGGCTTGAACCTGCTTGTTTTGAGACTGGCGCTAGGGTCTCGGGAGCGTTTTGATGTTTGATATCGGTTGGAGCGAGCTTCTGGTGATCGCGGTCGTTTTGATCGTGGTCGTCGGTCCTAAGGACTTGCCGCCCATGATCCGCGCCTTCGGTAAGACGATGGCCGGCCTTCGCAAGATGGCGGGGGATTTCCGCACGCAGTTCGACGAGGCCTTGAAAGAGGCAGACATGGACGATGTGCGGCAGACGATCTCCGATGTGCGCAATCTCAACCCGACGAATTCCCTGCGCGATGCTATGAACCCGCTTCGCCAGCTCGGCAACGAAATCAAGTCTGATCTCCAGAAGGCGACAGCCGCTCCCGATGCGATGTCGTCGACAGCAGCACCTGCAACAAGTGAGCCGGTGGCTCCTCTTGTCAGTGTGCCGGAGCCCGCGATGAAGCTTCCGGATGTGGCGCCTGCGGTGGTTCCCACGCCTTCTGCGTCTTCGCCGGTTACTGCGGTTGCTGCTGCGGAAGAAAAGCCGAAGCGTGCGCGTGCGAAATCTGTTGCGACCGTTGAAGCCGAAGCGGTTGCCGCCAAGCCGAAGCGCACCACCCGCAGCAAGCCTGCCGCAGCGCCTGTTGAAGAAGCTGCTGTCTTGAAGCCGACCGTGAAGGCTGTCGCCAAAAAGGTTGCTGTCAGGAAAGCGGCAGCGGAGAAGGCGGTTGCCGTTGCGGATGCCAAACCGGCCAAACCGGCAAGAACCAAGGCTGCAAAGCCCAAAAAGGATGAAGCATGAGCGGGGACATCGAGGACAAGCCGCAGCCGCTTATCGAACATCTCATGGAGTTGCGCACGCGGCTGATCTGGTCGCTCGGCGCGTTCTTCGTCGCCTTCATCGCCTGTTTCGCCGTTGCCAAGCATCTCTTCAACCTGCTCGTCATTCCCTATAAGTGGGCGGTCATCTGGGCGGGGCTGGATGTGGCGAAATCATCGCTGATCTATACGGCGCCGCAGGAATTCTTCTTCACGCAGATCAAGGTTGCCATGTTCGGTGCCATGGTGATCTCCTTTCCGGTGATTGCCTCGCAGCTCTATAAATTCGTGGCGCCGGGCCTCTACAAGAACGAGCGCGCGGCCTTCCTGCCGTTCCTGATCGCATCGCCGATCCTTTTCCTTATCGGCGCGGCGCTCGTCTATTTCTTCTTCACGCCCATGGTCATGTGGTTCTTCCTCGCCATGCAGCAATTGCCAGTAGATGGCGAGGTGGCGATTTCCCTGATGCCGAAGGTGTCGGAATATCTCAGCCTCATCATGACGCTGGTTTTGTCCTTCGGCCTGGTATTCCAGCTGCCTGTCGTCACCACGCTTCTGGCGCGGGTCGGGATTCTGACCAGCGACTGGCTGCGGGAAAAGCGTAAGTTCGCCATTGTCATGGCCTTCGTGGTTGCGGCCGTGCTGACGCCGCCAGACCCCATGTCCCAGATCGGTCTTGCGCTACCTGCGATCATTCTCTACGAGATTTCCATCTACATGGCTCGACTCGTGGAGAGGAAACGTGCTGCGGAATCCAAAAGCACGGAGCTGGAAGAGACCTGACGCTTCGCCACGGTCTTCCTGCTCATCAAATTTCCTCGCGCCGGGCCTTTCGCCCGGCGTTTTGCTGATAAAACGCGAGCGACCAACAATAGTCTGGAACGACGATGCACGACATTAAATGGATACGCGAAAACCCCGAAGCCTTTGATGCAGCACTTGCACGGCGCGGCGCAGAGCCTGCCGCAAGCAGCCTGATCGCTCTCGACGAAAAGCGCCGTTCCGTCATCCAGTCCCTGCAGGACATGCAGTCGCGTCGCAATGCCGCTTCCAAGGACATCGGCGCCGCCATGGCGCAGAAGAACATGGAGCTGGCGGAAAAGCTGAAAGCGGAAGTCGCCGACATCAAGGAAAACATGCCGCGCGCCGAGGAGGAGGACCGCCAGGTCACCGCCGAGCTTAACGACGCCCTGTCGCGCCTGCCCAACATGCCTTTCGACGATGTTCCTGACGGCAAGGACGAACACGACAATGTGGTGACCCGCGTGGTCGGCCAGAAGCCCGGCTGGAACCATGAAGCAAAGGAGCACTTCGAGATTGGCGAAGCGCTCGGCTACATGGATTTCGAGCGGGCGGCCAAGCTTTCCGGCTCGCGCTTCACCGTGCTGACCAGCCAGCTGGCGCGTCTGGAACGGGCGCTCGGCCAGTTCATGATCGACCTGCACACCTCGGAACATGGCTACACGGAAGTTTCTTCGCCGCTGATGGTGCGTGATGAGGCGATGTTCGGCACCGGCCAATTGCCGAAGTTTTCCGAGGATCTGTTCAAGACTACCGATGGCCGCTGGTTGATCCCGACGGCGGAAGTGACGCTGACCAACCTGGTCTCCGGCGAAATTCTCGAGCAGGAAAAGCTGCCGCTACGCTTCACGGCACTTACGCCGTCCTTCCGTTCGGAAGCGGGCTCTGCCGGCCGCGACACACGCGGCATGCTGCGCCAGCACCAGTTCTGGAAATGCGAACTCGTCTCCATCACCGACGCGGAAAGTGCTGTTGCCGAGCATGAGCGCATGACGGCCTGCGCCGAAGAAGTGCTGAAGCGTCTTGGCCTGCATTTCCGCACCATGACGCTGTGCACCGGCGATATGGGTTTCAGCGCGCGCAAGACCTACGATCTGGAAGTGTGGTTGCCCGGCCAGAACACCTACCGCGAAATTTCGTCCTGCTCCGTCTGCGGCGATTTCCAGGCGCGGCGCATGAATGCGCGTTATCGCGGCAAGGACGACAAGGCGACGAAGTTCGTGCACACGCTGAACGGCTCCGGCACCGCCGTCGGCCGCTGCCTGATCGCGGTTCTCGAAAATTATCTCAACGACGACGGTTCTGTCACAATTCCAGACGTGCTGCTGCCCTATATGGGCGGTCTGACGCGGATTGAGAAAGCGGCCTGAGGGAGAGCAGCGTCGTGCTATTGGAAGGAGAATCTTCCAATACGCCGACGTCATCCTCGGGACAGGCCCGAGGATGACGTTGAGAGAACTGCACACCTCACTGCCGGTGGGGAGGATGCTCCGTCCCGGAAGATATGAAAAGCGGAGAGAGAAACATGCGGATTTTGCTGACCAATGACGACGGTATCCATGCCGAAGGGCTGGCGGTGCTGGAACGTATCGCCCGCACGCTGTCCGATGACGTCTGGATCGTGGCGCCCGAGACCGACCAGAGCGGTCTTGCTCACTCCCTGACTCTCTCCGAGCCGCTGCGGCTGCGCAAGGTTTCCGACAAGCATTTCGCGCTGCGCGGTACACCGACCGATTGCGTCATCATGGGCATCCGTGAAGTTCTGCCGGAAAAGCCCGATCTCGTACTCTCAGGTGTCAACGCCGGCGCCAATATGGCTGACGATGTCACCTATTCCGGCACGATTGCCGGCGCCATTGAAGGTACGCTGCAAGGGGTACGCTCCTTCGCACTCAGCCAGGCTTTCAGCCATTCCGAAGGCCGCGTCGTGCCGTGGGAGGTGACCGAGACCCATGCGCCGGATCTGCTGCGCAAGCTGATGAATGTGGAATTGCCTGATGGCACCTTCCTCAATCTCAATTTCCCCAATTGTGCACCTGATGATGTGCAGGGTGTCTCCGTTACCGGGCAGGGCAAGCTCGATTTCGGCCTGACGGTAGAAGAACGCCAGGATGGCCGCGGTCTTCCTTATTACTGGCTGCGCTTTGGCGAACGCCTCGGCACCTTCCGCGAGGGCACGGATATCCACGCTTTGAAGCACGGCAAGATTTCGGTCACGCCGCTAAAGCTTGACCTTACGGATTACACGGTCAAGGATCGGGTTGCGCAAGCACTTGGATTCGGAGTCGCCGATTGAAATCCGCAATGGTTGAAAAGGAAGGTTTTGCCGCTCTCGTTCTCCGCTTGCGGGGTGAGGGGATTTCCGATCTCGACCTTTTGACGGCGGTCGAACAGACGCCGCGCTCCAGATTCGTGCCGCCGCAATTCGCCGCTGATGCCTATTCCAGCCGCACAATCCCGATCGACTGCGGCGCCTTCATGGAGGGCGCTGACATGGCGGTGAAAATCCTGGCTCGCCTGCAATTGAAGCCGGGCCAGCGCGTGCTGGAAATCGGTACCGGCAGCGGTTTCATGACGGCGATCATCGCGCGCCGGGTGGAGCGGGTCTTTTCGCTGGAGCGCTACAAGACGCTGGTGCAGCAGGCGCAGAACTGTCTGGACGATCTTTCCATCCGCAATGTCGTCATCCGCCAGGCGGATGGCAGCAACGGTCTGGTGGGCGAGGGCACCTTCGACCGAATCGTCGCCACCGCCGCCTTTACCACCATGCCCCGCTTTTTCGCCGAGCAGATCGTCTCCGGCGGCATGATGATCGCGCCGATCATTCTGGAAGACGGGCGCTGCGTGATGACGCGCTTCTCTAAGACCGGCAGCCGCTTCGAGAAGGAAGAGCTGTTCGAGACGCCCTATCTGCCGCTTGGCAGCCATATTGCCCGGCATTTGTGACAAAATGAAAATATCGAAGGCGATTAATTTTCGTCTTAGAATATTCTAAATCATCACAACCAACTGATTTTCCATAATAATATTGCTCCGACATGACACATGCCGTTTTCGTCATGGTTATCGAAGTGTCAAAAAAGCGCCGAGCGGCTTAACGTTTTAACGGCGTGGTAACACTAACGCGCTTTAATCATAAACATCGACGCATGGTTTTCCCGGGATCGGGAAATGGGCCTTGCAAGAAGTGAAATTTGTGCCGGATCGACCTCGATGCGGCGGGTTGGCGTCAGTGTAGATCGAGTTATGCGTATGAGACATTCGTCTAAAATCGGAAAATCAGTCGCAAAAATGTTCGCAGCGGCATTGCTGGCAAGCGTCGCAACGGGCTGTAGCTCGGATGCAACGCGGTTCAGCGGCCTCTTTTCCAGTGGACCGGATCGGATGACGACAGCGTCAATTCCAGCCCGCCAGGGCGGCGGTGCTTATGGGCAGGCCCCGGTCCCGCAAGGCGACATGAACGGTGGTTATGCCTCTGCGGCACCCCAGGGCGGCTACGCCAATCAGAACATGGCGGCCAACTCCTATCCGTCTTCCGGCGGTTATGGCGGTGGCGTTCAGCCTTCGACGGCCCGTTCGGCTTCGGCCTCTCCGGTGCAGCGCTCCGAGCTGTCGGCTCCGCCGGCGGTGGCAAGCCGCGACCCGTCGACCCGCAACGAAGCCATGGCCCAGCCTTTCCCGTCCGCACAACGACCAGCCGCTCCGTCTCTCGCAGCACCTGCACAGCAGGCTGCCGCTCCCGTCGCCGACAATCTCACCACCGCAACCGTCCGTTCCGACAAGAACGGCTGGCATACGGATGGCGCCTCTTCGGTAACGCTGCGTCCGGGTGAAAGCATCGCGACTATCTCCAACCGTTACGGCGTTCCCGAAAAGGAACTGCTGCGGGTCAACGGTCTGAAGACCGCGGCGTCCGCGCAGGCTGGCCAGTCGATCCTTATTCCGAAATTCGGTCAGGTCCGCAATGCCGCTAAGGCTGCGGCTGGTGACATTGCGCTCAACCGCAACGGCGACGAGCCGAACCCGCTGCGCGGTCCAGACCAGAAGGTAGCCGTGCTGCCCTCGCAGAGTGTTGCCCGCGACAAGGTTTCGGCTGAAAACGGCAAGCTCACACCTCCCGGTGGCAAGCCTATGCCGCCAGCCGGTGGTTACAAGGTTCAGCCGGGCGACAGCCTGGCAAAGATCGCCCGTGAAAACGGCGTTTCGGTTGCAGCCCTCAAGGCCGCGAACGGCATTTCCACCGAAAGCATCCGTGTCGGCCAGACACTCGCCATGCCGGGTGCTTCGACCGACGCCATCAAGACAGCCTCCGTACCCGCAAAGGAAGCGGCCAAGGCAGTGGAAACCGCATCCGCCAAGCCGGAACCCTACAAGGCTCCTGCCGCAGCTGCGACCGTACCGTCCGCTCCTGCCGCAACGGCAAGCGTCGGCGATATCGAGAAGAAGTCCGATATGGCCTCGCTCGCTCCGGAATCCACGGGCATCGGCAAATATCGCTGGCCGGTTCGTGGCGCCGTCATCAACAATTTCGGCGACAACGTCGAAGGCAGCCGCAACGATGGCATCAACATCTCCGTTCCGGAAGGCACGCCAATCAAGGCCGCCGAAAATGGTGTGGTCATCTATGCGGGCAATGGCCTTAAGCAGCTCGGCAACACGGTTCTCGTCCGCCATGACGACGGCAAGGTCACCGTTTACGGCAACGCCGCCAATCTCGACGTGCAGCGCGGCCAGAAGGTTCAGCGCGGCCAGACCATTGCCACGTCAGGCATGACCGGCAGCGCCAAACGTCCTCAGGTTCACTTCGAAGTTCGCAAGGATGCGACGCCGGTGAACCCCTCCGGTTTCCTTGAATAGGTATTGCGTCTCAAGGAATGATGAAGCCGGGCCGAACGCCCGGCTTTTTCATTTTTGGGGGTAGGCCAAGCGTCCTCACACATTCGACGTCATCCTCGGGCTTGACCCGAGGATCCATGGTGCGGTCGGTTTGCGGGCCCTCGGGTCGAGCCCGAGGATGACGGAGGAGAGGAGGTTGCCGAAACGGCAGTTACGCCCTCACCAACCCAACCGTCTTCTCGATGAAGTCCGCAATCGTGGCGGTATCATCGAGGTCGAAGACGGGAAGGGTGGCGTCGGGCACCGCGTGGTCGGCGGCAATTGCGATGATGTGCGGATCGCTTCCGGCAAGCGGTTCGGTCTTGGCAGCTTCCAGCCGTCGCGCCTCGATCTTCGGTACCGGCTCGTATTTGTAACCCTCGATCAGTACGAGATCGCAAGGGGCGAGGCGGGAGAGGATTTCCTTAAAGGACGGTTCGGCTTCGCCGCGCAATTCATGCATGATGGCAAAGCGGGTGCCGGAGACGATGGTGACCTCGTGCGCGCCCGCCTGACGGTGACGCCAGCTATCGGCGCCGACCTTGTCGATATCGAAATCATGATGGGCATGCTTGATGGTCGAGACCCTATAGCCCCGGGCCGTCAGCTCGGTGACGATGCGGACCGCAAGGCCGGTCTTGCCCGAGTTTTTCCAGCCGGCAATACCGAAGACCTTTTGGCTCATCATGGTTCCATGCTCTCCAGATAGCTTCGAGCGAGCGCCAGTTCATCCGGCGTGTTGATGTTGAAGAACGGATCGAGGCTGCCTTTGGCCGTTTCCAGCGGCGGGAAGGCGATACCGATCGTGACGTGTCGTGCAAGATAGGCGCGGATGCGCCGGTTTGCATCGTTCTTCAGCCATTCCTCCAGATCGTCCGCGAGCGCCACGGGCCACAGCGCGAAAACCGGGTGCAACTGGCCGCTGGAGGCGGCGATGACGATTGCGTCTTCGGCCATGTGTTGGCAGAGGCGGTCGACGAGATCTTCGGGAAAGAACGGGCTGTCGGCGGGCACTGTCAGGAAGTGGCTTTTCCGGACGTGATGGTTCTGGAAATGCCGCATGCCGGCGAGAACTCCGGCTAGCGGCCCGGCATGGCCGTTCACGGTGTCAGGCAGCAACGGCAGGCCATAGCTTTCGGCCCAGCCATTCGCGGCATTGATGGTGACATCCGACACCTGTGGCGCGATGCGGCGCACGACATGGGAAAGCAGCGGTTCGTCGCCCAGCATTACGGTCGCCTTGTTGGTGCCCATCCGTCGCGACAGGCCACCGGCAAGCACAAGACCGGGTATTTCAAATCGCGCCGTCATTGCCGCTTTTCCTGCAGCCTTACAATATAGGTGGTGAGGAGGGCGACAAGGCCGGTCGCCAGCATCACGAGAAGAAGCGGCCAGGTTCCGTCCTCTTTGGACAGAACCGAGGAGGCAAGCACGGAAAGTGCCGCACCGCCGCCGATGGTCATGGCGCCGCCAAGACCGGAGGCGGAGCCTGCCAGATGCGGCTGGACGCTGACCATGCCTGCATTGGCACTTGGCAGGGTCACACCGTTTCCGACACCAATGAGCGCAAGCGGCACGAAAAACGCATAGGGGCTTTCCGCCCCGGTGAAGATCAGCGCTATGGCTGCGACAATCCCGGCGATGGCGACGACATTGCCCGACAGCATCATGCGGGTGATACCGATCTGGCTCGCATAACGGCCGGAGACGAAGTTGCCGAGCATGTAGCCGCTGGCCATGAAGAAGAATTGCAGGCCGAGCATGGCCGGGGCAAGGCCATAAAGCACGCTGCCGACGAAGGGGGCGCCGCCGAGAAACGAAAAGAACATGCCCGACGAGAAGGTCGAGGTCAGCGCATATCCCCAGAAGAGTGGCGAGCGCAGAAGTTCCGGCCAGGCGTGGAACTGCTGCGAGAAGCTTGCCGATCTGTTGTGATTGGTTTCGCCGAGATCAAACCAGGCGAGCACCAGAATGCCGACCCCGAGCAGGGCAAGAAGCGCAAAGCTGGATTGCCAGCCGGAGATATCGTTGAGCAGACCGCCGACCGTTGGGCCGACCATCGGCACCACCGACATGCCCATGGTCACATAGCCGATCATCGAAGCGGCTTGTTCCATCGGCACCATGTCGCGCACGATGGCGCGCGCCAGCACGAAACCGGAAACGACGGCCGCCTGCGCCACACGCCCGAACATGAAGACGGTGATATCTGGCGCCAGCATGCAGACGAGCGTGGCGACGATCATCATCGCGATGCTGGCAAGCATGACGGGCCGGCGTCCGAAAAGATCGGATAGCGGGCCGATGAGGAGTTGCAGGCAGGCGGTGGCGGCAAGATAGCCGGACACGGCAAATTGCATCACGGCGTAATCGGTCTCGAAATGGAGCGCCATCGCTGCAAGCGAGGGCAGGAACAGGTTCATGCAAAGCGCCGCGACGCCGGCGATAACGACGAGCGTGATGATGTGGGGCGGGGTGGTGCGATCCAGAAAGCGGGCGTTTTTCATGTCATTCTCCCGCTTTTTCCGTAAAGGCAGCTTTCGTTACGGAAGCTGGCCGCACGGTGGTCGCGGCAGTGGGCGTTGCGGCGGAGCGCTTGGCCATCTGCGAGCGCTTGCGCAGGCTTTCACGGTAGAAGGTGTAGAGGCCCGAGCCGATGACGATCATGGCGCCGACGATCGTGAAACTGTCGATCTTTTCGTTGAAGAAGAACACGCCGATCATGAAACCCCAGAGCAGGCTGGTGTAACGGAACGGCGCGACGAAGGAGATTTCGCCGGTTCGCATTGCCAGAATGATTGCCTGGTAACCGACCAGCACCAGAACGGCAGAACCGGCCAGATGCGACAGGATCATGAAGTTCATGGGCTGCCAGCCGCCGAAGGGCTGGATCAGCAGGCCACCCACCGCCATGTTGACGGAGGCGGTAACGAAGGTGACGGCAAGCGAGGGGACATCCGCATACATCTTGCGGGTCAGAAGATCGCGCGCGGCGGTGACCGCCAGCGAGGCGACGACCAGCAGCGCGCCTGAGGTAAAGCCTTCCGGGCCGGGCCGGATGATGACGAGCACGCCAATGAAGCCGACGATGATCGCCGCCCAGCGCCGCCAGCCGACGGGCTCGCGCAGGAACAGTGCGGCACCCAGCGTGACGATCAGCGGCAGGGATTGCAATATGGCCGAGGCGTTGGAAAATTCTATGAGTCCGAGCGCCGTCAGATAGAGAACGGCGGCTGTCACTTCGCAGAGACAACGCAGGATGATGATGGGGCGCATCAGGGTTTTCAGCGGCCGGAGCGCGCCGAAGTGCCGGGCGGCGATATAAATCAGCACCACCGTCATGATGCCGCGCACGAACATGATCTGGCCGGTATTGATGTAGGGGGTGACGGATTTCGTCAGGGCGTCGTTGGCCGTAAAGCTTGCCATGGCGAGCGCCATCAGAAGGGCGCCGCGCGTATTGTCCGTCAATGCCATTTCATACTGTCCCAGACCATGCGCAGCCTAACCCCAAATTCCTCTCAGGGGTCGCCCGCCGGGCGGGACCGCGCATTCCTCCATGCCAAGAGACCTGACACGGCCAAGCCGGCATTTCAACCGCTTAAATGGGTGGGTGGACGAGAAACAGGTTCAGCCGCCGGTCACACTCATATGGCGGGCGACAGCGGGGCGCTTGTGGGTGCGGTCAATGATGAAATCATGCCCTTTCGGCTTGCGCAGAATGGCCTCGTCTATGGCGCCCGAGAGATAGGCGTCGCTGTCGGAAGCGCGCAGCGCCGTGCGAAGGTCGGCCGCATCGTCCTGCCCGAGACACATATAGAGCGTGCCGGTGCAGGTGAGGCGGACGCGGTTGCAGCTTTCGCAAAAATTATGGGTCATGGGTGTGATGAAACCGAGCCTGCCGCCGGTTTCCTTTACCGTCACGTAGCGGGCAGGGCCGCCGGTCTGGTAGTCGTTGTCAACAAGCGTGAAGCTTTGTTCCAGATCGGCGCGCAGCCTGGAAAGCGGCAGGTAGCGATCGGTGCGATCTTCCTCGATCTCGCCCATCGGCATGGTCTCGATGACAGTCAGGTCCATACCGCGACTATGGGCGAAACGCATCAGCTCGGGAATTTCAGTCTCGTTGAAGTCCTTCAGCGCGACGGCATTGAGCTTGATCTTGATGCCGGCGGCCTGCGCGGCATCCAGCCCTTCCATCACACGGTCGATATCGCCCCAGCGGGTGATCTCGCGGAATTTCTGCGGGTCCAGCGTATCGAGCGAGACGTTGATGCGCCGCACGCCGCAATCGGCGAGTTCAGCGGCGAATTTCGCAAGCTGCGAACCGTTGGTGGTCAGCGTCAGCTCATCCAGCGCGCCGGTGCCAATATGGCGGCCGAGGTTCCTCACCAGCATCATGATGTTCTTGCGCACCAGCGGCTCGCCGCCTGTCAGCCTCAGCTTGCGCACGCCCCGTTGAATGAAGACGGAACAGAGCCGGTCGAGTTCCTCCAGCGTCAGAAGGTCCTTCTTCGGCAGGAAGGTCATGTGTTCGGACATGCAGTAGGTACAGCGGAAATCGCAGCGGTCTGTCACGGAAACGCGCAGATAGGTGATGGACCGGCCGAAAGGGTCCACCATCGGTGCTTTGTTTTCCGTCAGGGACTGCGCTCTTTCGAGCGATCCGGGGAAACTGTTCACGTCTCCGTCCTCACTGCGCGATGCGCCGGGCACAAGATTGCCGGGCATGTGCTTTACAGGTGATGTAGTGACTTGCCTATCGCGAGGCAAGTCCGTAATTCTGACGCATAAGACGAGCTTGCGGAAGTGAAAAATGAGTGATGCCTGGCCGACTGAACTGCTTGTGTCGAAAGACCGGCGGCAACTGACCGTTTCCTTCGATGATGGAAGCGTCTATCGGCTTGGTGCCGAGATGCTGCGCGTGCTTTCACCCTCCGCGGAAGTGCAGGGCCACGGGCCGGGCCAGAAGGTCACTGTTCCCGGCAAGCGCAACGTGACGATCCGCTCCATCATGGCGACGGGCAATTATGCCGTGCGCATCGTCTTCGACGACGGCCATGACAGCGGCATCTTCACCTGGAGATATCTGAAGGAACTGGGAGAGACCGGCGACGCATCGTTTGCCGATTATGAGCGACAGCTCGCCGAAAAGGGCTTGAGCAGGGAACCGCTATCCCGGTAGGCGGGCGCAAGGCCTGCGGACACTCCCCACCCTCATTCCTGTGACAAGCACGGGAATGAGGGGAGAAGGGCAGCGGCATCTCAAGCCCGCATGCCTTATGGACAAATAACCCGTTGAATCTGCGCATCGTCCATCTGTAAAATCATTTTCGATTTTCATACTGATGCGCTAGGAAGTGAGGGAGGGAACACCCTCGTTCTATCAATTTAAACGGGGTGATGTGTGGCGGTCGAAGCGAACGGGAATGATCTGGCCCAGGTGGTCGTGCTTTTGGCGGCGGGCGTGGTGGCCGCGCCGATTTTCAAGCGCATCGGCCTCGGTTCGGTGCTGGGTTATCTGGCCGCCGGTCTGGTGATCGGGCCATATGGCTTCGGTTTCTTCTCCGATTCGCAGGCGATCCTTCATATCGCCGAACTCGGCGTGGTGATGTTCCTGTTCATCATCGGCCTTGAAATGCAGCCGTCACGGCTGTGGTCCATGCGGCAGGATATTTTCGGGCTTGGCGCGCTGCAGGTGCTGGTCTGTATGGCGGGTCTGACGATGGTTGGCGTCAGTCTCGGCTTTCCGCTCATCATGTCATTTGTCGCCGGTACCGGCTTCGTGCTGACTTCCACGGCAATCGTCATGCAGATGCTGCAGGAACGCAACAGCATGTCCAGCCTCAAGGGCCAGCGCATCATCGCCATCCTGCTGTTTGAGGATCTCGCCATCGTGCCGCTTCTGGCGCTCGTTGCCTTCCTCGGTGCTGGTGGCGAGCACGTCACACCCTCGGAGCGCTGGATTTCCGTCGGCATCGCGCTCGCCGCCGTCGGCGCGCTCATTCTGGCCGGGCGTTATCTTCTCAACCCGTTCTTCCGCCTGCTGGCGGCGTCCGGTGCGCGCGAGGTAATGACAGCCGCAGCTTTGCTGGTGGTGCTCGGTTCGGCGCTGTTGATGCAGGTCAGCGGTCTTTCCATGGCGATGGGCGCGTTTCTGGCTGGTGTGCTACTGTCCGAATCGTCATTCCGCCATCAGCTGGAAGCGGATATCGAGCCGTTTCGCGGCATTCTGCTCGGCCTGTTCTTTCTTGGCGTCGGCATGGCGATCGATCTTGCCGTCATTGCGTCGAACTGGCAGCTCGTGGTCGTCAGCGTCGCAGGTTACATGCTGCTCAAGGCATTCCTGATCTACGGCGTGGCGCGGGCGCTCGGCACCACCAGGCGCGAAAGCCTGGAGCGGGCCGTGTTGATGGCGCAGGGTGGCGAATTCGCCTTCGTACTCTATTCCGCCGCTGTCAGCGCCGGCATCCTCGACCGCGAAGCCAACGCCATCCTGACGGCGACCATCATCATCTCGATGGTGCTGACGCCGCTGATGGTCATTCTGCACGACCGGCTGGTGCCGGCGGCCGTTCCCAAGACCGATGATCTCGATGTGCCGGAAAATGTCGAGGGCAGCATTCTGCTGATCGGTTTCGGGCGTTTCGGCCAGATTGTCAGCCAGCCGCTTCTCGCGCGTGGCTACACGCTGTCGCTGATCGACAAGGATGCCGACTTTGTGCGCGATGCTGCGGAATTCGGTTTCAAGGTCTATTATGGCGATGGCTCACGCGCGGAAATCCTGCATGCCGCCGGGGCAAGCACCGCGCGTGCGGTGCTGATCTGCGTCGACGACAAGGAAGCCGCTGTGCGGATCGCGGAGATCGTCAAGCATGAGTTTCCGCTGGTTCCCGTTCTTGCCCGTGCCTATGACCGTGGCCACGCAATCGATCTTGTGAAGGCCGGCGTAGATTACCAGATCCGCGAGACGCTGGAATCGGCGATGAATTTCAGCGAGGAAGTGCTTGGCGCCATGGGCGAGGAGCGGGAAGATGCTGCCCGCTTGGTGGAGGAATTCCGCGACCGCGACGAGGAACGTTTCGCGATGGAAGTCGTCGGCGGTATTTATGCGGGCCGGTCGCTGATCCGCGGCAATGCCCAGCCGGCGGACCTCGTTGCTGCACGCACCGCGCGCGAACGGGCGGAGCGGGAAAAAGCGGAAGCGGCAGAGGAATAACGCGCCCTGATTTATGGGGGGCAGATTGATTGCAGGAGTTGGAGCGGACAATGACGGTCATTCGCACGGTTGAGGAATTGAAGGCCATTTACGATGGCACAAGCGAGGCATCTATCGCGAAGGTGACAGCCACGCTGACCGCCGAATACCGGCAGATGATCGAGGCTTCGCCATTTCTGGCGCTGGCGACTGTCGGGCCGGAAGGCATGGACTGTTCGCCGCGCGGCGACAAGGGCGGTGTGGTAAGGGTGGCCGACGACAGGACGGTGCTTTTGCCCGACTGGCGCGGCAACAACCGCGTCGATTCGCTTTTGAACATCGTCCGCGATCCACGCGTGGCGCTGATGTTCCTGATCCCGGGCTCGAATACAACGATGCGCATCAACGGCCGCGCTGTCGTTTCGGTCGCACCCGATCTGCTGCAGAGCTTCGAAATGGACGGAAAACACCCGCGCACCGTCATTGTGGTCGAAATCGACGAGGTCTATTTCCAGTGCGCGAGGGCCTTGATGCGTTCGGAACTGTGGAACCCCGACAACTTCGTGGAACCCGCGTCACTGCCCACACCCGGCAGCCTGCTCAAAGCCGCCAAGGCGGAGTTCGATCAGGAGACTTATGACCGCGAATGGGCGGTTCGGGCGGCGAAGACCATGTGGTGACATGTGTTTTGCCGCAGCAACAGGTGCGCACGTAACAGCGCGTGGGGGCGGAGGGAGCACTGCATTTAATATGCTCCCTAACCGGCGCTATCCTTCTCACGTCCGATAAATCAGCCAGTTCTTGCCGATATAGTTCTTCTGCATGCCGTCCTCGTAAATGACGGAACGGTTCCTGCCGGTTTCCTTGGCGTGGTAAAGTGCCATATCGGCATGTCCGTAAAGTTCGCCCGGATTGTTTGCCTGCGAGGCGGAGGCGAAGCCGATCGAGATCGTCACCGTACCGTAGTCGGCGCCCGATCGTGAATTGCGGAACGGTGTGCTTTCCAGCGACAGGCGGATGCGCTCACAGATCACCATGACTTCTTCCGGCGTGTTGCCATCAAGAATGATGGCGAATTCCTCGCCGCCGCTTCTGGCGACGAAGCCGTCCTTGCGGACATTGGCGCGGATGACGGAGGCGACGGTGGCCAGTATCTTGTCGCCGACCGGGTGGCCGAACGTATCGTTGATCCGCTTGAAATGGTCGATGTCGAGCAGGATGAGCGTCGTATATTGCAGGCCGATGGAGCTGTTGTAGACGGAGGCCAGCCTGTCATCGAAAGCGCGACGGTTGGAAAGGCGCGTCAGCGAATCGGTATTGGCGATGCGCTTGTATTCATCCAGCTCCAGACGCACCTGTTGCATTTCCTCGGCATGGCGGTTGACGTCGTTGAACGCCTTTTCGCCATCGATGATTTTCGAGCCGGTGGCCTCGGCCAGCAGCGAGACCGCATTTTTCAGGATATTGGTGCTCGATACGGTCTTGTCGTCAATGCGCTGACGGGTCTCGCCGAGAATTCTGTTGTAGTTCTCGATGGAGGACTGTTCGCGCCTCAGCGTCCCGAGAAGCGCCTCCAGTTCACGCCGCAGCTTCTCGTGCGCGTCGTCGATCGAGGCGATGGGATTGCCTTCCCCGTACCGCGTGGATAGTTCGTCCAGATCCTCCTGCGTCACCCGGTTTCCCAGTGCCGCCAGATCCCTCGTCAGCGCCGGGTTCGAGCCGATATAGGCTTCGTAAAAAAGGCTATAGTTGCGCGGGATCGGCGACACACCCATGCTCCGCATGGCATAGGCAATCTGCCCGGCGATGTCGGGCCCCGTGGATTTGGGCGTGGATGCCGTGTTCATCAAGAAACTCCAGTGAGTCTGCTTATCGACTATGATTATTATTATGTAGGTCGTTTTGGAAAGCTTAATTTATGGGAAACTAATTTTTATTCCCTGAAATTTGATATTCGGCAATTTTTATCTTATTTAGTTGATAATTATAAGTAATTCTCATTTCCAGGAAGTTCCGGAGTTTTTTGATTTCTACTGCTCGTCTTGGTGCCAGCTTCGTATTTATTCTGTCAATCCCGATAGTGATTTTCGGGTGATTTATTTCGGCACAACAACGCAGGGTGATAGTCGGGAGTTGGTTGAGGCGCGGAGTTTTTCATCTGGCAAGACGCCGCTTATAAGCAACGAACTTCTTCGCGCATGTCCGGATACAGCAACGTTACAGTTTTTATTACGTCGTCTCAACAGAAGTGGCTGCAGCCCGTCTCATTTCTGTGACTACTTGCGGTGAAAATTGCGCAAGATTTTGAAACAATGCGTTGTTTTGTCTGCCGCCGGAATATGTCCCGTCAGGTTCTAAGCCGTATCACCGAGCATTCCGCACCGGCGTCAACTGCCGGCGCATTTGGCGGGCGCACGATCAGGCCGTCTGAATGTGCCAGTATGTTCATCATGGATGAATCCTGTTTGGCATAGGCTTGCGCCACCAGAGCGCCGTTGTAATCGGTGCTGAAACGGGCGCGAAGATAATCCTGCCGGTGATCGTTCGCCTTCAGCGGTGTGGCGGTTCGGGCCGTGGTGACGCGTTGCGGCGGAATGCGGCGGGCGATTCTGTGGAGCAATGGCTCGAGGAACAGCAGGCCGCAGACGAGGCTCGCGACTGGATTTCCTGGCAGGCCCAGAACCTGCATGGCATCGATGGCACCCACCATCAGCGGTTTTCCAGGACGCATGGCAATGCGCCAGAAATCGAGCTGCATGCCTTCGGCCTTAAGCGCCGCCTGAACGAGATCATGGTCGCCGACAGAGGCGCCGCCGAGCGTCACGAGCACATCGGCCTTTGCCACGACAGCCTTGCCGATGGCGGCGCGGATCAACGTGTCGTTGTCGGGTATAATGCCGAGATCGAGAACCTCCGCACCGGCTGCCCGCACAAGTGCGGCGACACCGAAGGTGTTCGAGGCGATGATCTGGGCGGGAAGGGGCGTGCTTCCGGGCGGCAGCAATTCGTCGCCGGTGGCAAGGATGGCGACCAGTGGCTTGCGATAGACTGCAAGCGTTGCGTGATTCATCGCCGCCGCAACGGTGAGATCGGTGAAGCCGAGTTCGCGCCCGGACGTCAAAACCATGTCGCCCTCGGCAAAATCCTGTCCGCGCGGGCGAATGTGTCTCCCGGCGGTGATGTCGAAAGCGGTGCGGATTCTGTCCTCGCCGAGAAGCTCGGCATCTTCCTGAATGAGAATGGCATCCGCACCCGCTGGCACCGGTGCGCCGGTAAAGATACGCACGGCCTCGCCTTTACCCACCGTGCCCGGGAAAGCGTGGCCTGCGGCAGCTTGGCCTATGACGGTGAGGACTGACCCGATTTGTGGCGCATCGGCACTGCGCAGCGCATAGCCGTCCATGGCCGAGGCATCGAAAGGCGGCTGGGTCAGACGCGCCGCAAGGTCAGCCGCAAGGACGCGGCCATCGCATTCGGCGAGCGGAAGGGTTTCGCTGTCAACCACAGGAACCGCCGCCTCCAGAAGGCGCGTTACGGCCTCATCCACGGGCAGCAGTGGCTTCATTCAGGTCTCCTGTCGCCGGAAATCGCCCGACTTGCCGCCGCTCTTTTCGAGAAGGCGGATATTGACGATCTCCATCGCCTTGTCGGCGGCTTTGGCCATATCGTAAATGGTCAGGCAGGCGATGGACACGGCGGTCAGCGCCTCCATCTCCACGCCGGTCTTGCCGGAAAGCTTCACCATGGCCTCCACCCGCAGGCCAGGCAGGGCAGCGTCTTCGGTAATGTCCACCGCCACCTTGGTCAGCATCAGCGGGTGGCAGAGCGGAATGAGGTTTGCCGTCTGCTTGGCTGCCATGATGCCCGCGAGCCGGGCTGTGCCGATGACGTCACCCTTCTTGGCATTGCCATCGCGGATGAGCGCCAGCGTTTCCGGCTTCATCTTCACGAAGCCTTCGGCAACGGCGACACGGACGGTCTCGGCTTTGTCGCCGACATCGACCATATGGGCCTCGCCGCTCGCATTGATATGGGTGAGCTTTGTCGCCTCGCTCATCGGCGCATCATTCCGCCGCCAGGACGCCGGATTGGCCGGTTAGCAGGGTTTTGGTAGCTGCCGTCACGTCGTCCTTGCGCATCAGGCTTTCGCCGACGAGGAAGGTGCTGATGCCGCTCTTTTCGAGGCGCTGGCAATCCTCATAGGTGAAGATGCCGCTTTCGCCGACAAGCAGCTTATCGGCGGGCACGAGGCCAGCCAGTTTCTCGCTGGTTTCGAGGCTGACCTCGAAAGTGCGCAGATTGCGGTTATTGATGCCGAGAAGCGGCGAGGCGAGCTTCAGCGCCCGTTCGGTTTCTTCCGCATCATGCACCTCGACCAGCACGTCCATGCCGAGTGAAAAAGCCTCGTCTTCAAGGCGTTTCGCCTCATCGTCGGAAAGAGACGCCATGATGAGCAGGATGCAGTCCGCGCCCCAGGCGCGGGCCTCATGCAACTGATAGGTATCGAACATGAAATCCTTGCGCAGCGCAGGCAGCGTGCAGGCATTGCGGGCAGCCGTCAGAAATTCCGGCGCACCCTGAAAGCTCGGCGTGTCCGTCAGCACGGAAAGACAGGCGGCGCCACCAGCCTCATAGGCGGCGGCCAGTGCCGGCGGATCGAAATCCGGGCGGATCAGCCCCTTGGAGGGGCTGGCCTTCTTGATTTCGGCAATCAGACCGAATTTGCCCTCAGCCTGCTTTGTCCGCAGCGCTTTGTAAAAACCGCGCGGCGCAGTCTGGCCTGCGGCCATCGCCTTGAGATCGGCAAGTGAAACCCTGGCCTTGGCGGCGGCAATTTCCTCGCGCTTGTAGATCTCGATATTTTTCAGAATGTCGCTCATGGTTTCGCTCTCATTCCTTTTAGTGGTCGGCCTGCCCGGAGACTGTTTCATTGGAGACGGCGACCAGGCGGTCGAGCGCTGCTGCCGCCGCGCCGCTGTCGAGCGCTTGGCTCACGGTCGTCATCGCCTCGCCAAGCGTTTCGGCCTTGCCGGCAATGACGAGGGCTGCCGCGGCGTTGCACAGCGATACGTCGCGATAGGCGTTGCGCTTGCCGGACAGAACCTCGCGAAGTGCCGCTGCATTGGCAATGCCGTCGCCACCCTTGAGGTCTGCCATGGAAGCGGGTTCAACACCGAAATCCTTCGGCGTCAGGTCGAAGGTGCGGATCTTGCCGTTTTCAAGCGCCGCCACATGGGTGACGCCTGTCGTCGTGACTTCATCCATGCCGTCGCCATGTACGACCCAGATGCTTTCCGAGCCGAGATCGCGCAGCACTTCGGCAAGCGGCACCAGCCAGCGCGGCGAAAAGACGCCGAGCAATTGGCGCTTCGCGCCCGCCGGGTTGGAAAGCGGGCCGAGCAGGTTGAAGATGGTGCGCGTGCCAAGTTCGACGCGGCTTGGACCGACATGGCGCATTGCGGAATGGTGCAGCTGCGCGAACATGAAGCCGAGTCCTGCCTCACTGATGCAGCGGGCGATAAGGTCAGGGCCGATATCCAGCTTCACGCCGAGTGCGGACAGCGCATCCGCCGTGCCGGATTTGGAGCTTAGCGCCCGGTTACCGTGCTTGGCAACGGGAAGGCCCGTGCCGGCAACGATGATCGAGGCGAGCGTCGAGATATTGTAGGTGCCGATGCCGTCACCGCCGGTTCCGACGATGTCGATCGCGTTTTCGGGGGCCGAAACCGGCAGCATGCGCGCGCGCATGGAGGAGACGGCGCCGACAATCTCGTCCACCGTCTCGCCGCGTACGCGCAGTGCCATGAGGAAACCGCCGATCTGCGACGGGGTTGCTTCGCCCGACATCAGAATGTCGAAAGCGGCCCGCGATTCCTCACGGTTCAGGCTTTCCCCGTTTGCGACCTTTGCGATCAGCGGTTTCAGTTCGGCCATCGTTTCCGCCCCCCGGTTAGAAGCCGACCATCGCCTGATCGGCGAGGGCCTGATTGATGGTCACACCGTAGTCGTTCTGCAGGCGGTTGACCATCTGGTCGAGCATGTCGTCGCCTGCCGCGCGGGCGATGGCTGCAAACTGCTGATCGTCATTGGCAAGCGCATCGGCAGGCGCGTTGGTGTCGACTGCCGTGACCTTGAAGAGGATGCGGCTGGAACCATCGGCGTCTGCCGCTGTGCCCGTCATGCCTTCAGCGCCGGAGAATACCGCCGTAATCGTTTGGCGACCGAAAATCGCGTCCTCGCTGGTGCGGCGCAGGCCGGATTTCTGCTCGACGGCAAGGCCGAGTTCGCCAGCCACCGCTGCCAGTGTCTCGCCCTTTTCAACGCGTGCCTTCAGCTCGTCGGCCTTGGTGGCAAGCGCCGTGCGCTGCTGCTCTGCCGTCCAGTCGGCCACGACATCGTCGCGCACTTCGGCAAGCGTGCGGTCGCGGGCGGGGATGATCTGATCGACGTCGAACCAGATGTAGCCTTCGCGGCCAAGATTGATCGGCAGGGCTTCGGTGCCGGGTTCGGTCTTGAAGACTTCCTGGGCAAGCTGCGGCGAGGGCAGGTCCTGAATGGCGTCGCCCTTTTCATCAAGACCGGCGGCATCGATGGCGTCGATGGTGACGGGCTTGAGGTTCAGCTGCTTTGCCGCATCGGCAAGCGAGGAGCCGCCGGCACGCAGGTCTTCGTAACGGTCATGCACATTGGTGACTTCTTCGGCTGCAGCAGCGGTGGCGAGGTCCTTGCGGATGTCCTCTTTCGCTTCTTCCAGCGTGCGGGTGGTTTCCGGCTTGATGCCGGTGATGCGCAGGATGACCGGGCCGAAGGACCCTGCCACGACCGGAGACACGCCGCCATCCTTCTGGACGGCGAAAGCAGCATCGGCAATCGACTGGTCGGGGATCGTGTCCTTGGTGAATTCGCCAAGCGTCACGTCGGAGGCGGTCTTGCCCTGATCCTTAACCACCTGATCATAGGTGGTGTTGCCGAGGCGGATCTGCTCTGCAGCGGCTTCTGCCATTTCCTTTTCCGGGAAGGTCAGCTGCTCGACGGTGCGGCGACCGGCGGTGCGGAAGCTGTCCTTGTGGCTGTTGTAATAGTCGGCGATCTGCGCATCCGTCACCGAAGCCTGATCGGCAATGTCCGATGGTTCCAGCTTCACATAGGTGAACTTGCGGAACTCGGGCGCGCGATATTTCGCCTTGTTGGTTTCAAACCAGGGTGCAAGCACGTCGTCGCCCGGCGCCTTGACCGGCGCAATGACGGCGTTGGACAGGATGAGGTAATCGACCGAGCGCTGTTCGTTGCGGTATTGCTTGAGTGCGTCCACCAGTACCTGCGGTGCCTTGAAACCATCGGAAACGGCTTCAACGATCTGGCTTCTGACCGCGACCTTGCTGCGTTCCTTGATATAGTCGTCTTCGCGCAGGCCGGAATTGCGCAGCCGTTCGGTGAACAGGGTGCGATCGAACTGGCCATTAACCGATTTGAATGCCGGGTCTTCGGCGATGAGATTGGCGAGGCGGTCTTCCGAAAGGCCGAGATTCATCTTCGACGCCAGTTCATCCAGCGAGGCACCCGCCGCAAGCTGGCTGAACACCTGACGGTCGATGCCGAAGGCCTTGGCCTGTTCGGTCGTCAGTCTCGCGCCGAACTGGCGGCTGAGATCGGAAACCTGACGCTGATAGGCGAGGCGGAATTCCTGCGGGCTGACCGTCTGGTCGCCGACGGTCATGACCGCATGCGAATTGGAGGTGACGAGTGATGCGGAGACGCCCCAGACGCCAAACGAAACAACAAGCAGGAGAAGCAGCAGCTTGGCTGCCATGGTTCGAGAAGCATTTCTCAGGGAATCGAGCATCGTTATGCAAACCTCACAGGAACGTCATTGCGGTCGCCAGCCGTCCGGCCCGCAACGTATCGGCGTTCCTTAAATCAATCCAATGGGAAATTGAAGGGAATTTGCCTTGGAAAAACGGGGTTTTGAAAACGCTTCTGTGATTGGCGCTAGGTTTTTACGCCTTCATCTTCGCCATACTGGCCTTTAACGCGGCAAAATAAAACCGCCCGGAGCGTCCAGGCGGTTGCGGAGAATCATATTCTGAAAGACGGCTAAGTCTGATGGTTGCGGTCAGAACGCGCGGTTGCGTCTTACCGAGGCCTTGAATTCCTCGTCTTCCCGTCGCATCTCGGCGACTGCGGAGATCATTGACGTCACGAACATAATGCTGATCAGGGCAAGAAGCAGAGTCAGGAATGTGAACATGATATCATCTCCGTTGGTAGCGAGGAAATCCTAGTTCCTCATCAGTAATAGGTCATGGACTGATAGCGGGCGGTCATCTGTGGATAGTCCGGTCCCTGGGCAGCAGGCTTCTGATCATAAAGGCTAAACGTTGTTGCTACCATTGCGATGACCAGTACTGTCCAGGCGGTGCTGATGACGCTGATTTTCGCCGAAGTAGACTGTTTTTCTCTTACAAACATCTGTCTGTTCCTTTGGTTTGATATTAACGCGCCACGTCCAATCATGTTCCGCGTCAACCTTAAAAATCGATTAGCATCGCGCCTGTGAAACTTCCTTGAATGGCTTGTTCATCTGGCGTTCAGGAAACCGGCGACTGGCCTCATTCGAGGAAAAGATACTCGGCTGCGAATGATGCGATGACCGAAAAGACGATCATAAAGGCCAGCATTTTCATTTCTCCGGGGGCTTAACGAGGTGAGGGGCATTTCGGTTTCCCGATGCCGTGTATTTATATAAATGAGCCCTGAAACCGCACTGAACGGCGCATTCATCCGTTGTTCAGACCGCACCGGGAGGGCGTCCGGGTTGTAAAAGTCTTGCGCCGCGCCCATCTCCGTGACAAAAGGCGGCACATAACGCCCACCACTTGAGAGCGATATGACGATTGCCTTTTATCCAGGATCCTTCGATCCGATGACCAACGGACATCTGGATGTGCTTATCCAGGCGCTGAACGTGGCGTCCAAAGTCATCGTCGCCGTCGGCATCCATCCCGGAAAAGCACCGCTGTTCAGCTTCGAGGAGCGGGCGACGGTGATAAGCCGGGCGCTTTCTGAAAGCCTGCCCGGTGAGGCGGCGCGCGTTGAGGTCGTTTCCTTCGACAATCTGGTCGTCGATGCAGCCCGTCAACATGGCGCGCGCCTTCTTCTGCGCGGCCTGCGTGACGGCACCGATCTCGATTATGAAATGCAGATGGCCGGCATGAACCGCCAGATGGCACCTGATATACAGACCGTGTTCCTGCCGGCGGGTACGTCGTCGCGACCCATTACAGCCACATTGGTCCGGCAGATCGCCGCCATGGGCGGCAATGTGGATGCCTTCGTTCCCAAAGCCGTGCTTGAAGCCCTCAACGCCAAGCTGAAGCGCTGACTTCAGCCTCACATTCCGGAGCCAATCCAATGAAACTCGTTCGATTTGCCTTTGCCGGCGCCCTGTTTGCGGGCGCGCTTGCCGCCAGCACCTTCGCTTCGGCTGCCGAATTCCTGACCGTCCAGCTGAAGGACGGCCCCGTCGTCATCGAACTGATGCCGGAAGTCGCGCCCAAGCACGTGGCGCAGATTGAAGCGCTGGCGAAAAAGGGCGCCTATGACAACGTGGCCTTCCACCGCGTCATTGACGGTTTCATGGCGCAGACCGGCGACGTGCAGTACGGCAACATGGAGAAGGGCTTCAACGCCCAGCGTGCCGGCACCGGCGGCTCTGACATGGCCGACATTCCGGCTGAGTTCTCCAAGACACCGTTCACGCGCGGCGTTGTCGGCATGGCCCGTTCCAGCGATCCGAATTCCGCCAATTCGCAGTTCTTCATCATGTTTGCCGACGGTCCGTTCCTGAACGGCCAGTACACCGTGGTCGGCAAGGTCGTGTCCGGCATGGAAGCCGTGGACAAGATCAAGCGTGGCGCCGGCGGCAACGGCGAAGTTTCCAACCCCGACCGGATGATCAAGGTCACCGTCGGCAAGAAGTAAGGTAGGGCAATAGAGCCCGAACAGAGGAGAATAATCATGGCCGAGATCAAGGATCCGGAAAACACCATCATCATGGAAACGACGACCGGCAAGGTCGTGATCCAGCTGCTTCCGGAAGTTGCTCCGGGCCACGTTGCCCGTATCAAGGAACTGGTATCGGAAGGCGCTTACGACGGCGTCGTGTTCCACCGCGTCATCGAAGACTTCATGGCCCAGACGGGCGATGTGAAGTTCGGCAAGAAGGGTTCGGAGAGCTTCAACCCGGCCCGCGCCGGCATGGGCGGCTCCGAGAAGCCTGACCTCAAGGCTGAATTCTCGGCTATTTCCCACGTACGCGGCACCTGCTCGATGGCCCGTTCGCAGAGCCCGAACTCCGCCAACTCGCAGTTCTTCATCTGCTTCACCGATTCGCCTTGGCTGAACAAGCAGTACACCGTATGGGGCCAGGTCATCGAAGGCATGGAAGCCATCGACAAAGTCAAGCGCGGCGAGCCTGTGAAGGACCCCGATTCGATCGTTTCGATGAAGCTTGCTTCGGCGGCCTGATAATAGCGTATAAAGTGTTTACCCGCTCCGCAGGAAACTGCGGGGCGTTTCACATTGATGATGGCGCCAACCTCTCAGACCTCATCCTAGGGACAAGCCGAGGATGAGGTCGAGTGTAGTCGGAAGCCTTGTCGTCACCCACCACCCGCCCCATGCCATGCAGGGCGGGTTTTGATATTTCGAGAGCCCTTGCAATGCGCGTAGACCTGTTCGATTTCGATCTCCCCGAGGAGAATATCGCCCTTCGCCCGGCGAACCCGCGCGATAGTGCGCGTCTTCTCGTGGTCGATCCGAATGCGAACCACATGGAAGACCGCATCGTATCCGACCTGACTTCCTTCCTGAAGCCCGGCGACGCGTTGGTATTCAACGACACCCGCGTCATTCCAGCCCAGCTTGAAGGCGTGCGGCTGCGCGAAGGTGCGCCTGAAACGGCAGTTTCAGCCACGCTGCACATGCGCGCCGACCAGTCGCGCTGGAAGGCTTTCGCGCGGCCGGGCAAGCGCATCAAGCAGGGGGACCGCATCCGTTTCGGTTATGAGCGCGACAATGCCTGCGGCCTTGCCCATCTGGAGGCCACCGTCGAGGAAAAGGGTGAGGAGGGCGAGATCACGCTGCTGTTCGACGTTTCCGGACCTGTTCTGGACGAGGCGATCGCCTCCGTCGGCCATATTCCTTTGCCGCCCTATATTGCCGCGAAGCGCCCGGAAGATGCGCAGGACCAGACCGATTACCAGACAATTTATGCCCGCGAGAAGGGCGCCGTTGCCGCACCAACTGCCGGCCTGCATTTCACACCCGATCTGTTTGCGGCGCTGGACGAAGCCGGCATCGAGCGACATTTCGTGACACTTCACGTTGGGGCAGGCACCTTCCTTCCAGTTAAGGCCGACGACACCGACGATCACAAGATGCATTTCGAGATCGGCCATGTTTCGCAGGAGACTGCGGCAAAGCTCAATGCCGTCAAGGCGCGCGGCGGGCGGATCGTTTCTGTCGGCACCACCTCGCTGCGGCTTATCGAAAGCGCCACTGATGAGAATGGCGTCATTCAGCCATGGTCGGGCGCGACGGGCATCTTCATCACGCCCGGATACCGTTTCCGCGCGGTCGATATTCTGATGACCAATTTCCACCTGCCGAAATCGACGCTGTTCATGCTCGTTTCGGCTTTTTGCGGTCTCGAGACGATGCGTGCCGCTTATGCGCATGCCATCGAAACCGGATACCGTTTTTATTCCTATGGCGATTCAAGCCTGTTGTTCCGGAAGAACTGATGCACGACAAATTCACCTTTACCTTGAAAGCCACGAGCGGCGGCGCCCGCCTTGGCGAAGTCGCCATGCCGCGCGGCGTCATCCGCACACCTGCCTTCATGCCTGTTGGCACTGTCGGTACTGTCAAGGCCATGTATCTCGACCAGGTGCGCGAGCTCGGGGCCGATATCATTCTCGGCAATACCTATCACCTGATGCTGCGGCCCGGCCCGGAGCGCGTGGCAAGGCTTGGCGGGTTGCATGAGCTTATCCGCTGGCCGCATCCGATCCTCACCGACAGCGGTGGCTTCCAGGTCATGTCGCTTTCAGGCCTGCGCAAGCTGGACGAGAAGGGTGTGACCTTCAAGAGCCATGTGGACGGTTCGCTGCACCATATGTCGCCGGAACGCTCGATCGAAATTCAGGGCATGCTTGATTCGGACATCCAGATGCAGCTCGATGAATGCATCGCGCTGCCGGCCGAGCGCAAGGAAATCGAGCGCGCCATGGAAATGTCGCTGCGCTGGGCGGAGCGTTGCCGCGTCGCCTTCGGTGAACAACCCGGCAAGGCCATGTTCGGCATTGTGCAGGGCGGCGACCAGCCGGATCTGCGCATTCGCTCCGCCGAAGGGCTGAAGCAGCTTGATCTCAAGGGTTACGCTGTCGGCGGCCTTGCCGTCGGTGAGCCGCAGGATGTGATGCTGGGCATGCTCGACATCACGCTGCCGGTGCTGCCCACCGAAAAGCCGCGTTACCTGATGGGCGTCGGTACGCCAGACGATATTCTGAAATCGGTGGCGCGCGGCATCGACATGTTCGACTGCGTGATGCCGACCCGTTCCGGTCGTCACGGGCTTGCCTTCACCCGTCGCGGCAGGGTCAATATACGCAATGCCCGCCATGCGGAGGATATGCGGCCGCTCGATGAGCAGTCAAACTGCCCGGCCTCGCGTGATTATTCCCGCGCCTATCTGCATCATCTCACGCGCTCCAACGAGGCGCTGGGCGGCATGCTGCTCTCCTGGCACAATCTTGCCTATTATCAGGAGCTGATGCAGGGTATCCGCAAGTCGATCGAGGAAGGCCGTTTCGCTGATTTTTATGCGGAAACCATAGAGATGTGGGCGCGGGGCGACATAGACCCGATCTGATTTTTCCCGACCCTTTCTCCTGTTCGGACGCTTTCCTTGGCACATGCGCCTTACGTTCTTTTCCGGGATGACACGACCGGCACGGTGACAGCCTTCACCGAGCCGGAGGAGATCATCGTCGCGGATGAGCCAGAGGCGTTTTTCGCGGCGCTGAAACGCATGGAGCAGCTGCGCCGCGCCGGGAAATACCTCGCCGGCTATATGTCCTACGAGGCGGGTTTCCTGTTCGAGCCGAAACTTGCGGACTTTGCTGCCGAGCCTCGCAACGTGCCGTTCCTTCGCTTCGGCGTCTTTTCCGGCCCACAACCGGATGAGGGGCGATTTGCGCGGCCCGAAAGTCTGCCGGATGCCGATGCGTTTCTGTCCGATCCCGCGCCCGCATGGGGCCTTGAAGACTATTGCCAGCGCTTCGAGCGGCTGCACGGGCATCTGCGTCGCGGCGACTGTTATCAGGGCAATCTGACGATGCCCGTTCACGCTCGCTGGAGCGGCGATCCGCTCACGGCCTTCTGGTCATTGGTTGAGCGCCAGCCGGTTAAATATGGCGCGCTGGTCGATCTCGGTGGACCGGTGATCCTGTCGCGCTCACCGGAACTGTTTTTCTCGGTGGACGGGCAAGGTTTCATTGAAACCCATCCGATGAAGGGAACGACGCCGCGCGGTGCGAATGCGCAAGAGGACCGGGCGATCATCGCGGCGATGCTTGAGGATGAAAAGACGCTTGCCGAAAACCGCATGATCGTCGATCTCCTGCGCAACGATATTTCCCGCATCACCGAAGTCGGCAGCCTCCATGTGCCGCGACTGTTCGATATCGAGACCTATCCCACCGTGCACCAGATGGTCAGCCATGTGCGCGCGAAGCTTTTGCCGGATGTGACGGTGGAGGATATTTTCGCGGCGCTTTTTCCCTGCGGTTCGGTGACCGGCGCGCCGAAAATGTGGGCGATGAAGATCCTGCGCGAACTGGAACAGACGCCGCGCGACGCCTATTGCGGCGCGATCGGCTTCATGTCTCCGAATGGAGAAATGCGTTTTTCGGTGGCGATCCGCACGCTGACCCTGTTCGATGGCGGCCGCGCGATCTTCAATGTTGGCGGCGGTATTGTGTTCGATTCCGATGCCGAGGCGGAATATGATGAGTGTCTGCTGAAATCCAAGTTTGCGGTTGGGGACAGGCTGTTACGGGGGTGATCTCCTTTCCTGTGACAAGCACAGGAATGAGGGAGGTTGAGGAGGCTCCGAGGTAAGCAGCCAAAAGTGTGCCCTTAGGAAAACCGGGTACGGGTTTCGCAACCACACATCCTCAGCGCCCTATCACCTCAAACGCACCATTCTCCACCAGCACTTCCTTCGCCGCCGGATGGCTGAGAAAACCCGAAGGGCTGGCGGTGGCGCCATAGGCGCCCGATTGCAGGATTGCCAGGAGATCACCAGCCTTCAGCTTCGGCAGGGCCGCATTGCGTGCCAGCGTGTCGAGCGGTGTGCAGAGCGGGCCGACAATGGTTGCCGTTTCCTCATTGTCTGCCTGCATCATGGCCGGTGCGACGATGGGGTAGTTACGCTTGACGATCTGGCCGAGATTGCCGGAGGCGGCCAGATGGTGATGCATGCCACCATCCGTCACCACGAAGGTGGTGCCGCGCGAGGTCTTTACCGAATTGACTTCCACCACATAGATGCCGCCGGGACCGGCGAGGAAGCGGCCGGGTTCGACGATGATATGAGCATTCGCAATCAGCGGATGCGCCTGCATCAAGGCCTTGAGGTCGGGAATGGCGGCACTGACCGCTGCAAGATCAAGCGGCGTTTCTCCGGCGAAATAGGGGATGCCGAGACCGCCGCCGAGATCGATGGTTTCAAGTGGCCTGCCGAGCATTTCGGCCATGCGTGCGGCAAGCAAAATGGAGTGTCTCCATTGGGAGACAAGCATGTCGGCATCGAGGATTTGCGTGCCGCCGTAAATATGGACACCGACGAGATTGATATGCCTGATGTCCCTGAACAGCGGCAGGACGTTTTCGAGTTCTTCCTCGTCAAAACCGAAGGCGGTGGCCTTGCCACCCATGCGCATGGCGCCTGCCTGCGCATCCGGCACCGGATTGATGCGGATCGAAGCCTTGACCGGTTTGCCGATCGCCTCGATGCGGGCAATTTCCTCGGCGCTCTCGATATGGATTTCGCCGATGCCGCTCTCGATCACCTCAAGCAATTCGGCCTGGCGCTTGCCGGGGCCGGCGAAGATGATATTTTCCGGCGGTATGCCCGCCTTGATGGCGGCGCGATATTCACCGACGGAGGCGATTTCCGCGCCAGCGCCTTCTTCGCGGAAAAGCGAGATGATGGCTGGCAGGGGATTGGCTTTCACCGAATAAAAGATATCGGCAAAACCACTGAGCGCGGTTGCGAGATCGCGATATGCGCGGCGCATGGCGCTGGCATCATAGAGGAAGCACGGCGTTCCGGTCTCAGCGACGATATCGCGCACGGCACGGCCACCGATGACAAGATCGTTTTCGTCGACTGCGAATTGCGCGGCGGCAAGGGCAGGGCCGTGGCTTTGGGGTTTATCCGTGGGCGCCATCATCCATCCGTTCGCGCACCAGCGCGCGGTAATCCACCTTGCCATTGGCCGTGACCGGAAGCCGGTCGACCAGTTCGATGGCGCGCGGAATCATGAAGGGGGCAAGCATTTCGGCGGCTTTTTTGAGAGCTGCCGAAACATCGATATTTTCGTTGGCGGCGGTTGCCACGGCATGCACCTTCTCGCCTGCAAAGGGGTCCGGCAGGCCGATGACGGCGACCTGCTGGAAAAGGCCAGTCGACATCAGGCTTTCCTCCACCTCGGTCGGGCTGATGCGATAGCCTGACGATTTTATCATCGCATCGTTGCGGGCAACGAAACTGAAAAAGCCGTCCTCGTCTTCCACCGCCAGATCGCCGGAATAACACACGGTCTCGCCGCCGCGTGCAGCCGGAATGAAAGGGTGAGGGCGCAGCACCTTGGCGGTATCTTCCGGCCGGTTCCAGTAACCCAGCGACACGGTCGGGCCGCGATGGACGAGAATGCCGGGCTCACCCGGTTTTGCCCTCTGTCCCTCGGCGGTGACGATGAAGATTTCACATTCCGGGATAGCCTTGCCGATGGAAGTCGGGCGGCGGTCGATTTCATCAGGCGGCAGGAAGGTGGATCGGAAGGCTTCGGTCAGGCCATACATCAGGTAGATTTTGGTGTCTGGCAGCTTTTCGCGCAACGCCCTCACGGTTTCCTGCGGCACGCGTCCGCCGGAGTTGGTGATGTATCGCAACTGTCGCAACGGCGTCTTCGCCAGCAACGGCGCGGCCCTCGTCAGGATCGCCCAGACAGTTGGTACGCCGGCAAGCCCGGTAATGGCATGGTCGCGCAAGTCCCTGACAATATCATCGCCGAGCCTGAAGGTGGAGATAACAATGGTCGCACCCTGTTCAACCGCCGTCAGCAACTGGTTCAGGCCGTAATCGAAACTGAAGGGCAAAATGGAGAGAAGGCGGTCTTTTCCGGTGATCTCCAGATAGGTGCGCACGATGCGCGCTCCGGCCAGAAGATTACGGTGCGACAGCATCACGCCCTTGGGCGAGCCGGTGGAGCCGGATGTGTAGAGGATTGCTGCAAGGTCCTCGCCAATTGATGGGGAGACTTTGGCAGGCACGGGCGGGCGGCGGTCGATTTGTTCCGCCAGCAGTACAGTGACCTCGGGCAGGTCTTCCACAGCCGCGTTCAGCTCATCCATCATCGTAGCACTGCTGATGACGATTTTTGCGCCGCAATCCGCGACGATATGGCGGATTTGCTGCGCCTTCAAAAGCGCGTTGACCGGCACGAAGACGCAGGAAGCCATGCTCACGCCGAAGATCGACCAGCATTCCTCGATGCCGCGCGGCAGGAAGATGACGACACGGTCGCCGCGCTCCGTTCCGGCCTCCTGCAATGCCGCCGCACAACGTGCGGCCGCTTCGGAAAATTCGCGATAGCTCAGTGATTTTTCTTTGTAGACAAGCGCCTCATCGCCGCTTTCCGCCCGCGCGGTGAGCAGGTGGTGCAGCAGGATGTGGGTTGTCATCTGCGCCGTTCCTGCGTGACGAAGGCAATCAGATCGGCCGGCGTGCTGAGATTTTCCGGGGTGAAATGTTCATCATTGAGAACGATGCCGAAACCTTCGCCGAGAAAGATCATCAGTTCGAGAAAACCGAGCGAATCGATCACGCCGCCTTCGAGCAATTGCGTATCTGCGGAAAACGGTGCATGAGCCGGGAAACGCTGCGAGAGGTAGGAATAGATGGTCTCGGAGACATCGACTTCCCTGGGTTTCGCTGAAAGCATGCTTATTCTCCGCTCGTTCGCGCAGTCGGGACTAGTCTCGGCCGAAGCGCATTTTCTTCTTTTCAGGCAAGGTTTAAGCGCGCGTCTTTTAAGAGCGTCCCAATACCCAGGGTGGCAATAACACCAATTCTGAATATGTTTCGTTAATAAACCGTGGGTTCCATGCTCCCTTTACTTGTATTGGCGAGGATTTGAGTATGGCAAATCCGCCGGCGTCTCGCTTCTCATCGGAAGCCGCCATGGTCAATGCAAGCCGGCCTTTGCCAAGAAGATGGCGGGCAACTGCCGAAATGTGCCTCTGGGCGACTTGCCTGTCCTCGCAATAGATGAGGCGGGCGGAGGGCAGCCTTTTGGTTATGGTTTTTAAAAACACCAGCGGATAATGGCTTCCGTCCGCCTCCATGACTGCCACGATGCAGCCGAAACGCGCATGATCTTCCAGCATGTCGCGCGTGGCGGCAGACAGCGTGCCCTGCGGCACTTCGGCAAGCGGGCGCAGCCGCGCCCTGGCCGGGCCGAATGCCTTTAAAGGCAGGGGATAAAAAAGCGTGCAATTCGTTATCGTTGTGAACCCCAGTCTCTCGTTCAGCCTGCAGGCTTCTGGAGACGGGGTGAGATCGGTGAAGATGTCTTCTTCGGAGGATGTCGCCATTTGCAGCATACGCGGTGCAAACCAGCGGCTGGAAGGTTCGACATACCAGCTGGACAGGTTGACGACTGTCCTGCCGGTCTCGGCAAGGCGGTTTCGGATCGTCAGAAGAACGCCAACGGCATCGTCGCCCTTCATCAGCAATTGCCCGATGGGGCCGAGATCCTGCCGCTGATGATGGTCGCTTATAAGGGACACGCCGAGCGCCCAGAAGGCCTCGCTCTTTTCCGGAAAACCTTTCGTCAGAAGTGCAACGGCAGCGACGCGGTTTCCGTTGTCGATCGGTACGGTTTTCAGAGGTCGCTCCCGCTATCTGGCGTCGTTTCGGGCAGGGAGGGATTTTTCAACTCCACCGCGCAATATCGGCATACGACGATAGATTTACCGTCCCGTTAATCGGCACGGCTGTAAGCGGAAAGGTCGGTCAATTCATATGGCAGACGCGCGGTGCGCGCCTGCCATTTTGTCAGCCGATCAATAGACCACGACGCCGCGGATGCTCTCGCCCTTGTGCATCAGGTCAAAGCCCTTATTGATGTCTTCGAGCGGCATCGTGTGGGTGATCATCGGATCGATCTGGATCTTGCCTTCCATGTACCAGTCGACGATCTTCGGCACATCGGTGCGGCCACGCGCGCCGCCGAAGGCCGTGCCCATCCAGTTGCGGCCGGTGACCAGCTGGAACGGACGCGTGGAGATTTCCTGGCCGGCACCGGCAACGCCGATGATGACAGACTTGCCCCAGCCGCGATGCGAGGCTTCCAGCGCCTGGCGCATGACCTTGGTATTGCCGGTGCAGTCGAACGTATAATCCGCACCGCCGATCAGGTCGCCATTACGCTTCGTCATGTTGACGAGATAGGGCACGATGTCGTCGCCCACTTCCTTCGGGTTGACGAAGTGGGTCATGCCGAACTTCTCGCCCCAGGCCTTGCGGTCATTATTGATATCGACACCGATGATCATGTCAGCGCCGGCAAGACGCAGGCCTTGCAGAACGTTGAGACCAATGCCGCCGAGACCGAAGACGATTGCCGTCGAGCCGATCTCCACCTTGGCGGTGTTGATGACGGCGCCGATGCCGGTCGTCACGCCACAGCCGATATAGCAGACCTTGTCGAAGGGCGCATCGGGATTGATCTTGGCAAGGGCGATCTCGGGCAGGACGGTGAAGTTCGAGAAAGTCGAGCAGCCCATATAGTGGTGGATCTTGTCCTTGCCGATCGAGAAGCGCGAGGTGCCGTCAGGCATCACGCCCTGGCCCTGGGTGGCGCGGATGGAGGTGCAGAGATTGGTCTTGCGCGATGTGCAGGAATAGCACTCGCGGCATTCCGGCGTGTAGAGCGGGATGACATGATCGCCCTTCTTGACCGAGGTGACGCCGGGACCGACATCAACGACGATGCCTGCACCCTCATGGCCGAGGATGGCCGGAAACAGACCTTCGGGATCGGCACCGGAGAGGGTGAAATCATCGGTGTGGCAGATACCTGTCGCCTTGACCTCGACCAGCACTTCGCCAGCGCGGGGACCTTCGAGTTGAACGGTCATGACCTCAAGCGGTTTTCCTGCCTGAATGGCAACTGCGGCGCGAACGTCCATATTCTATCTCCTCAGTCTTTTAATGTGCGAAGTAAAAGGTTTTGCCCGAGCGCGGCTGGCCGGGCAAGGCAAAATCCGGTGACCCGGAATGAAAAGCAGGTGTGCGGAAAACACGCCCCTTTATTTTGGCTGATAGATGCGGGCAGGGCCTATGGCGTTGCGTCGCTCTCTTGTTCCGTTGCGACGTGTTCCACGCCAAGCCACGTTGCACAATCCCTCAACGCCCGCGCTGCAACGAGCTGGCGTTTCATGATTGTCTTGTCCTTGCCGCGAAAACGTTTCACGCCTTCCGGCTTGACGATGGAGCCTGGCTCCAGTTCCGGGAAGAGGCCGAAATTGATGTTCATCGGCTGGAAGGAACGTTTGCCCGGCTCATCATTCGAGGAAAGATGCCCGCCGGTGATGTGGTTGAGAAGTGAGCCGAGGGCTGTCGTTGCGGGCGGCAGGCTCGGGGTCTCGCCTTTCCGTTCGGCGGCAGCGAAACGGCCGGCCAGAAGTCCGACGGAGGCGCTTTCCACATACCCTTCGCAGCCGGTGATCTGGCCTGCAAAACGCAGGTCAGGCCGGGATTTCAGCTTCAGCGATGGATCGAGCAGGACGGGGGAATCGATGTAGGTATTGCGGTGCAGGCCGCCCAAACGGGCGAATTCCGCATTTTCTAGACCCGGGATCATGCGGAATACATCCGCCTGCGCGCCGTATTTCAGTTTGGTCTGGAAACCCACCATGTTGTAAAGCGTGCCGAGCGCATTGTCCTGGCGAAGCTGGACCACGGCGTAGGCCTTGACGGTGGGGTTGTGGGCGTTGGTCAGGCCCATCGGTTTCATAGGGCCGTGCCGTAGCGTCTGGCGGCCGCGTTCAGCCATGATCTCGATTGGAAGGCAGCCGTCGAAATAGGGTGTGCCTTCCCATTCCTTGAAACCCACCGTGTCGCCGGCGATCAGCGCGTCGATGAAGGCGTTGTATTGTTCCTCGTCCATCGGGCAGTTGATGTAATCCTTGCCCGTGCCGCCGGGGCCAACCTTGTCGTAACGCGACTGGTACCAGCAGATATCCATGTTGATGCTGTCGCGGTGCACAATGGGGGCAATGGCGTCAAAGAATGCCAGGGCATCCTCACCCGTCTCGGCCTGAACCGCCGCCGCCAGATCCGGCGAGGTGAGCGGGCCGGTGGCGATGATGCTGCTGCCCCATTCCTTCGGCGGCAGGCCGGAAACCTCTTCGCGCAGGATCGTCACCAGTTGGTGACTTTCGAGCCGGTCTGTTACGGCCTGAGAAAATCCGTCGCGATCGACAGCAAGCGCGCCGCCGGCAGGCACCTGATGCCTGTCGGCGCAGGCCATGATCAACGAGCCGGCAAGCCGCATTTCCGCATGGATGACGCCCACTGCATTGGCGGTCGCATCGTCGGAGCGGAAGGAGTTGGAACAGACCAGTTCCGCCAGCGTATCGCCCTTGTGCGCTTCCGTGCCGCGCACGCCGCGCATTTCGTGCAGGATGACTGGAACGCCGCTTTCAGCGATCTGCCAGGCGGCTTCCGAACCGGCCAGTCCGCCGCCCACGACGTGAATGGGAGAATAGGTCTTGTCTTGCATGCTGGCGCCCATAGGCCGCGTGGGGGCAAAAGCTCCCCTCCGGCGGCTGTCTTTCGAGTGATTGTTCCGCGCGGGTCCCGAAGGACGCGTTTTTCAGGGCGATGCACTACCATGCATGGCTGCGACAGCCAAATGTTTTTGCGGGTGGCACGATTGGGGCGGAGGGAATGTGGTCTCTATGCTTGTAAGCCAAAAATCTCCGGCGAATACCGCCAGAATCAAAAACGGCGCCAGAGGCGCCGCTTTCTTTTACCTGTCGCTCAATCGTCGCGCCCTGGAGGTCGGGCAGCGGGACGATCTTTTACGCCTTAGCGGAACGAACGGGAAGCTACGTTACGGATGTCGTAACGTGTCAGGCCGATGTCGCTCAGGGCCTGGTTGGACAGGCTGCCAAGTTCGTTGATCGTGCGACGGTAGGAGATCCAGTTCTTTGCGATGCGGATAGGGTTCATGATCGTTTCCTCAATCTTTCTTTGATTTCGTCGGCCGGCTCAGTGTTTCTGTGCTCTCGGCTGTTGAGGTTTTATATATAGACATTGAGCCATGTTGTGCAGTGCAGAATTTAGGCGACTGCCATGCATTTGTGCACTATGTCGGCTAAATTTGCGGCTTTGACTACCGCATGAGCAAAATATGAGCGGAAATGCCTGTCTTTCGGGCGGTTTTGAAGGGGTTTGCGGCCATTGGCGGTGTTAGACCGGCTTTTTGCTCCCCTCAGCGGTGCTTGAAGGGCGTTCGGGCTCTCCAGACATGCCGGATGCAGCCGCCTAATCGATGCATTTTTCATCTGTTTGTCACGCGCACATGCCGGTGGGGCGGCGCGGCTCGGTTCCGAGAGGGTGCCAGAACGAAAAAAAAGGCCGGAGGCGGGAGCCTCTGGCCTTTTGGGAAGGTCGTCTCGCATCCGCCGCTTCAAGCGGCGGAGCGTATTAGATGCCGACGGCGGTGCGTGCGACGCGACGGATGTCCTGACGGCCAATGCCGAGGTCATTCAGTTCGCGGTCGGTCATGCGGCCGAGTTCGGTTACGGTCTGACGATACTTGCGCCAGTTGGTGAGCGAGCGTGTAATGTTCATTGTCATCTTCCTCTTCGTGCTGTCCAGCGTTTCCGGCCCGTCTTGGGAGGATTAGGCTCGGGGCTGAACTCGATCTCTGTATGACCATGAATATAATCGGTTTAATAAAAACAAAAACAGACAAAGCAAGATGCCACCTATGCATGGAACGCAAAGCAAGCCGGTAAATGACCCCAATTGCGGCGGATACTGCATAATTTGTGACCAATTTGTGTGCTTTTAGTGAACTTGGCGGCATCTGTCGCTGCCAAGCCGTGCGGTCCGGCTGAATACGAGGGGTTGGGCAGGGCAGCGGCGAGGATGGGGATGCAAAGGTCGTTCGTATAAGGGATTCGGCTGGAGGCGCACATTCTCGTAAAATGACTGGCGGCATGTCATATATATATAATGTCATGTAGCCGCATAAATGTTGCGCGTTTTTCCTGTCGGAACATGTGAAGCCGGACGGGAAAGAGGGAGACGGCGCGCGCAGTTTTGCGGCCTCTCGTGTCATCGTCTGCGGGCGCGCCGTTCCCTTTCATGCGGGCACGAAACGGCAAGAACGTACCGGGCGGCTTTTGCGGCTGGGGCGGGGACCCAAGAAAAGTCCGGGCGAAACCGGACGCGGCGATAAGGTGTGCTTGACCCTTTCAGAACATTGTGACATACCGCCGCCCAACGTGCGGGTATGGCGGAATTGGTAGACGCATTGGTTTTAGGTACCAACGCTTCGGCGTGGGAGTTCGAGTCTCTCTACCCGCACCACAAGTAAAGCATGGCTGTGCCACGCTTGTGCCAGAGTGCATCCTTAGTGATGCAGGGAGCTTTGGGGTTCATCATCCCCTTCGCGCCCTTGTCTCCGGCGCGAGCGCAATTTTGTCCGGCAGGCGCTTGTGTGAAGAAATAATGGAAGCCACGGCCGGGGAACGATGTTTCCGGCGCAGTGCTCGAAAGTAAACCAACGGCTGTCTGAGCACCGCCGCCATGATGTGAAGGTTTGAGAAAATGCAGGTTATCGAAACGCTGGCTGAAGGCCTGAAGCGCGAACTCAAGGTCGTTATCCCGGCTGCCGACATGAAGGCCCGTCTGGACGAGCGCCTGGTTGACGCCAAGGACAAGGTTCGCATCAACGGTTTCCGTCCCGGCAAGGTGCCGATGGGCCATCTGAAGAAGATGTACGGCAAGTCCATCATGGCCGACCTCGTCAACGAGCTGGTTCGTGAAAAGCCTTCCGAAATCCTTTCCAGCCGCGGTGAGAAGTCTGCAACGCAGCCGGCCATCTCCATGACCGAAGACGAGCAGGAAGCCGAAAAGATCCTTTCGGCTGAAACCGATTTCGAATTCACCGTTGCCTACGAAATCATTCCGGCCATCGAACTGAAGGCCAATGACGGCATCAAGGTTACCCGCGAAGTTGTTGAAGTCTCCGAAGACGAAATCAACGAGCAGATCCTCAAGATCGCTGAGAGCGCCCGTACCTTTGAAGCCAAGAAGGGCAAGGCCGCCGAAGGCGACCGCGTCACCATGAACTATCTCGGCAAGGTTGACGGCGAAGCCTTCGATGGCGGCGCTGCTGAAGACGCTGAACTGGTTCTCGGTTCGGGCCGCTTTATCCCCGGCTTCGAAGACCAGCTCGTTGGCGTCAAGGCCGGCGACGAAAAGACCATCACCGTGACTTTCCCGGCTGACTACCCGGCTGCGAATCTCGCAGGCAAGGAAGCCAACTTCGACATCACCGTCAAGGAAGTTGCTGCTGCCGCTGCTGTTGAAATCAACGACGAACTGGCGGAAAAGCTCGGTCTCGAATCGGCTGAAAAGCTGAAGGAAATCGTTCGCGGCCAGATCGAAAGCCAGTACGGCAACGTAACCCGCCAGAAGGTCAAGCGTCAGATTCTCGACCAGCTCGACGAAATGTACAAGTTCGACACGCCGGCTGGCCTCGTCGATGCCGAATTCGACAACATCTGGCGCCAGATCAACACCGATCTTGCCCAGTCCGGCAAGACCTTCGCTGACGAAGACACCACGGAAGAAGAAGCCCGCGAAGAATATCGCAAGCTCGCTGAACGCCGCGTTCGTCTCGGCCTCGTTCTCTCCGAAATCGGCGAAAAGGCCGGCGTCGAAGTGACCGAAGAAGAAATGCAGCGCGCGCTGTTCCAGCAGCTGCAGCAGTTCCCCGGCCAGCAGAAGGAAATCCTCGATTTCTTCCGCAACACCCCCGGCGCTTCCGCTTCGCTGCGCGCTCCGATCTTCGAAGAAAAGGTCATCGACAAGCTGCTCACGGAAATCTCGGTAACGGACAAGACCGTTTCCAAGGAAGAGCTTCTGGCTGACGACGGCGAAGAAGCAACGGAAACCAAGAAGAAGGCGCCCGCCAAGAAAAAGGCTGCTGCCAAGGCTGACGACGCCGCTGAAGGCGAAGAAGCCGCTCCGAAGAAGAAGGCTCCGGCCAAGAAGAAGGCCACTGAGGCCGACGCCGAATAATCTTGGCTGGCGAAAGCTGAATGAATGGAAGGGCCGTGGCGAAAGCTGCGGCCTTTTTTTGTTTCGTCTGCGCGATGCGGTCCATCCGCCTTGCGCGGTGGTCAGCGGGCCCAAACCGCGCCGCTGACCGATCTCGCCTGTTAAAATTGCTCCCGGCTATCGCTTCTGGGATCATTATTCACCTGATGAGGCGCATATAGATCGCTGCGGGCTTTTCGCCGCCATGGTCGTGCGGGATTTTCACGATCGATAGCAATGTCTGCTATTGCGATAGCCGGTAAACCGTTCATCGGGCATTGCGCCACCCAACGGCCATCCGGTGCGGCGATTCCCGAGGGAGCAGCTGTACTCTGAGCCGCCAAGGTGGAATAGCTGGCCCAATAGGTGTTGCTCACCGCATGCCCCAATATTTCGGCTGCAAATGCCTTGGCATTGGACGGGCCATCACCTGCGGTGGAAAACAGCACGCAATCGACGTTCAGCTTCTCGTATTCCATGAATATTTCTGGGTAGTGCGCCTCCATGCCGAGCGCGCAACCAAAACGGAAGCCATCGATTTCAAACGTCACCGGTACAGTTCCCGGCGAGTACATGAACGAGATTTTGGTGTTCGACAGCAGGCGCTCATCGTAGCGAGTTATAAGCTTCCCGCGATCGGAGATGACGTACAGGCTGTTATACGGTCGATGTGGCGGAGTAAGCTGATGGACGGACCCGAGAATCGTCCAAAGCTTCAGCCTTCGCGCCAGTTTTCTGCTCGCTTCCAGTTCTCTGCGCAGAGTTTCCCATTCAAAGCGCGTCCAGTCGGAAGGCCCGATTTCTCTCGGCCCAGTTTCGGACATGATGCGTTTATTGGGCCAACACGTTGCCCCTTCCGGAAAATGGATGAGACGGGCGCCGGCCTTATGGGCATCGCACATGAGGCGACGCATTTCTTGCCCGGCTGCTTTCAGTGCCGAAACCATACGAGGGTCGTCGACCAGCGACGTTTGCGCGACAGCCATTCGTAAAGAACGGCTAACTGGCATGTCGGGAGTTCGGCGGATATGCTTGAGCGCCGCCGTATAGGACTCGCCGGTTTTCGCTGCACGAGCTCTTACACGGCGTTTGAAATTATTATTTTGCGTCATGATCAGGCCTTTCACGTCCCGGACGCGATTCCCCAGCAACCCGCCCGAAACGATCGGACCAAGACAGCAGCCTGAGACAACGACAGTCCCTTTGCCTCCGTTCAAGACCATGCTGGGGAAGGTCTGGGAGGTTAGGCGCAGGCTTCGCCTTTTTGTCACTATCAGTGGGAAAACGTTGAGTCGTCAAGCTACCGCAATTCCGCATTACATGAACCGGAGAATTCGACACTCCGACATCTTCACGTCTTTCTCGAATATTATCTTCAGAAGGCATGACAGGGCGTTGGGCAGTCGCGGCGATGGGCAGAAGAAATTATTTGATCGAGGGTGTCTCCGGGGCTGGTAAAACCTCGGTTGCAACGGAACTTCAGCAACGTGGCCTTCATGTGATTCACGGCGACCGTGAACTGGCTTACAAAGGCGACCCCGAAACGGGCGAACCCATGGATGTCGCGCTGTTTCAGGGCGACGACACAAAAATCGCCTTCCGTCACCGACATCACATCTGGAATGTCGAAAAAGTTCGGCAGCTTGTGGCTGATCAAGAGCACGCCGTCACCTTCTTCTGTGGCGGATCGAGAAATTTTCGACGCTTTATAGATCTGTTCGATGAGGTCTTCGTTCTGGATGTCGACGCAGCGACCTTACAAAGACGGCTGGCTGCCAGGCCGGAGGATGAGTTCGGTGGCAATCTGGCCGAAAGACAATTTGTCCTGCAACTCCACGCAACGAATGAAGACCTTCCAGTCGGTGCATCTGCCATTGATTCATCGAGGTCTTTGGGAGTGGTGGTGGATGATATTCTGGCTCGTTGCAATGTTCCGAAGGCAGGAAATTAACACGCTGCGGTTCCCGTCACCTTCGTTTTGATCACAATGCGGTGCAGCATGATTTTTTGCTGCATCTGCTCTTGTTCATCTCCCGTTCATCTGGCACCCTGCGCAGCATGATTTGCCTTGGCTGCCGGTGCAGCCGTCAAGGAAACATGGCCGCCAACGCGCGGCTGTCATCGCTGCCAAAACCTTTGGCCTTAAGCTTTTACCGTGCCTGCCGGGTTCACCCGGTGCGCCCTTAATTTGCCAGGGGACAAGATATGTCGCCACGAACGGGCTTCGCCCTGTTGTTCTCTCTGTTCGCCGCGATTGGCACCAACGCCCGTGCCGATGAGCCGGAGTTGATCTGGAAGCCGGTCAAGAATTCCGACCGTTCCTATACGGCGCGTATCGGTGCGAAGCTGCCGGTCGAGACGCCGATCCGGGCGGGGCTGGAAATGGGCATGAATGCCTCCAAGACAGGGCAGCTTGTCGATACGCCGGTTCGGCTGTGGGGCAATGTCACGCTGCTGGCGGAGCAGCTGCCCGGCGTTTCGCTTGCCCGTGATGTCGGCGTCCTCTTCAACGCGTTGACGGGGTCGAGCAGCGTTTCCATGACGTCGCGACAGAAACGCATCGTTACGCCGGAACTGGATATCGAGGCCAACCGAAATTTCACGGTGCGTTATGACGGCACGGCGCAGCAATGGAACGGCCTGGATGTATCGCAGTCGCTGCGCCTTTCCCGCTCGGAAACCGGCACGGCCTTCGTGCTGACGGGGGCAAGCCGCAACAGCTTCAACGAGTTCAGCAGCGGCGTCGCCGTGGAGCAGAAGATCGGCGATCACCTGACAGTGCGCGGAACGCTCGATCAGGGATATGCGGATCATTTTCGGCCGGGTGTGAGTGCGCGGTATAGTATTCGATGGTGAGGGGCGTCACCGGTTATCGTATGGATGAGCAGAAAGTGATGGACGTTCTTGCGTCGCATTCGGCGTCATCCTTGGGCTTGTCCCATGGATCTAATCATGTCGCATAAAATCGCGACGTTGCAGAGGCTCGGGACAGGCCCGAGCATGACGGAGGAGAGGTTTGCGCACATTGCAAACGATCTCCACCCGCAACAGCCAACCTCAATCCTTCTTCAGCTCACCCATGCGGTTCCACGCGTCGAGACCGGCAATCTTGTAGGCTTCGGCAAGCGTGGGGTAGTTGAAGGTGTTCTCTACGAAATACTCCACCGTACCCTTCAGGTTCAGCACCGCCTGGCCGATATGCACCAGTTCGGTGGCACCTTCGCCGACGATGTGGACGCCGAGCAGACGGCGGGTTTTCAGCGAGAAGATCATCTTCAGCAACCCGCTGTCGAGACCCATGATATGGCCGCGTGAGGTTTCGCGGAAATGGGCGATGCCGCATTCATAGGGAATGTGGCGTTCAGTGACTTCTTCTTCCGTCAGGCCGCAGGTGGAGATTTCCGGAACGGCATAGATGCCGTAAGGGAAGAACTGCGGCGGTTCACCGGCCGGTGCGCCGACCGCGTGGCGGGCGGCGATACGGCCCTGTTCCATCGAGGTGGAGGCGAGGCTCGGAAAACCGATGATATCGCCGGCGGCGTAAATGTTCGGCACTGTTGTCTGGAAGGTCTCGGGATTGACCTTCAGGCGGCCGCGGCTGTCGGCTTCCAGCCCACAGGCGGAAAGATTAAGCGTATCGGTTGCGCCGACGCGTCCGGCGGCGAACAACACCGTCTCGGCTTTAAGGACGCGGCCGTTGCTGAGCGAAACGAGGCATTTGCCGCTGTCGTCGCGCTCCACCTTTTCCGCTTTCTGGCCGAAGATCAGCTTCATGTTACGGTCGCGCAACTGATAGGTGAAGTCCTCGACGATTTCCTTGTCGATGAATTCCAGCATGGTTTCGCGCGGTTCAACCACCGTTACCTGCGTGTCGAGCGCACTGAAGATCGTGGCATATTCGATGCCGATGACGCCCGCGCCGACAACGACCATGGAGCGCGGCAGTTCCTTGATCTCAAGTATCTCGTCCGAATCGAGCACTGCCGCGCCGTCGAAGGGAATATGCGGTGGCCGGTAGGGCCGCGTGCCGATGGCGAGCAGAATGGAAGCGCCGGTGACGTTCATGACTTCACCGTCGTTCTTCACCACCTTCACCGTGTTGGCATCGACGAAGCTTGCCGTGCCGCGAATGTGCTGCACGCGGTTGCGGGCGAACTGGTGTTCCAGCACCTCGACCTCGTGGTCGAGCGTGATCAGCAGGCGGCGGCGCAGATCGTCCGCGTCGATCTCCTGCTTGACGCGGTAGGAGCGGCCATAAAAACCGCGTTCGCGCCAGCCGGTGAGATTGAGCGCGGTTTCGCGCAATGTCTTGGAAGGGATGGTGCCTGTGTGCACCGAAACGCCGCCGACGCGGCTGCCCTTCTCGATGACCAGAACCCTCTTTTCGAGCTTGGCGGCCTGGATGGCGGCGCGTCTTCCCGCCGGACCGCTGCCGATAACAATCAGATCGAACTGGTACATGAAAACCCCGGAACAGAATGTATTGCAATGACCGGATGTCGCATCCGGGATGGCGCTGCCGCGAAATGGTCGTGATGCCATTTTGACCAGGGGAAGTGATTCCCTTGTCAGCCTTGCACACAAGAGTGCAATGCAACAAACGCCTGCGTCAATCTGTAGCGCAATAATCTGACGGATTCGTAACCGTTTTGTCCGCTTGTCGTTTTGCGACGCAAAGATGCGCCTTTGCGCCCGGCACGGCCTTCGCTGTCGGGTTTTCGTGGTTTTAGACGGGTTGTGCCCGGTCACGCGCTGATTGGGGTTGGAGTGGACGGATGCTTGCGCGACCGGGCCTTTCCAGAAAGCCGTATTTCGCAAGAGGCAGTGCACGGCCTTTTGCGAAATGGTCCTGTCACCATGAACGTGCCACCGTTCCCACCACCAGGACCGTCCTTCGGTTTACGCCACGTCTGGCGTCTACCTGGCAGGACTGCATTCAAGATAACAGGGTAAGGCGGGGCGGGGAAAAGCGGGGATGGATTTTCGCGCGCCGGTTCTTTTTCGTCAGTCTTCTTTCCGGGTCACATGGCGGTGAAGGGCAGCGAGGTCCTGCCTGAGTGCTGCCAGTTCGGCCAGTACCTTCACGTCGATCTTTTCGTGCAGAGACAGCACCTCAAGCTCGGCTTTCAGGTTCACCTCATAATCCTTGGCGGCCTCGAAACGGTCACGAGCGGCCTGCCGGTTCTGCGACATCATGATGATCGGCGCCTGAATGGCCGCGAGCATGGAGAGCAGAAGATTGAGGAAGATGAAGGGGTAGGGGTCGAAGGCCCGCGTCGTCAGCACGATCGTGTTGATGATTGCCCAGAACACCAGGAAAAAGCAGAAGCTGAGGATAAATCCCCAGGAGCCGCCAACCCTTGCAATGCTGTCGGCCAGCCTGTCGCCCAGGTTTGCCCCGGCGGAAAATTCCGCATTGGTGTCGGTCGAGACCAGCTTTTTCTGGTGCGACAGTTCCAGAATACGACGCTCCACCTCGCCGATTTCCCGGGAGGAGCGCTTGAAGTGCGAAACGATATAGTCGGAGATGTCTGACACGGTGCTTCTCGTGGTGCTGATGGTTCGTTACGGCCCTGTCGAGATAAACCCGCATGGCAATGGAATTCAAATGATTTCCGCTGCCATGCCGTTTAGACATCCAGCCCCATCAGACGGAGGGTGTAGCGTCATTTACCCAGTTGAAGCCGGGGAAGAAGCGCTCTCGGCCATATTGCTCGCCGAACATGATGTCGAATTGCAGCAGGCGGTAATTGCGCACCACGTCCGGAATGGAATTGGGTGAAATCGACCAGTCGGGCAGGGCCTTGCCATCCGTTGCCACCAGCATATGCCGGTCGACGACGGAAAACGCATCCTGCACTTCACCCAAAGTCCCCGTATAGAAGGGGTCTGAGAAACCGGCTGTTTTCAATACGTGATAGGGCAACAGCGCCGGGCTGATGGTGCCGATATTCTTGCGCACGCCCGTCTTCGAGGACCAGACGACAAGCGGCGTCTCGTGTTCCTTTTTCATGATTTCCAGCGGCGCGCGGCGACTGGCCACCATGCCCGGCATGTAGCCGCTTTCCACGAATGTCTGGCCAAGCGGCGGCAGGTGATCGCCGAAGAGCACGATGATGGTTTCGCGCTCGCGCTTTTTTGCCCAGCGCATCAGCTTCAGAAGGGCGTCGTCGGCCTCCGCCACGCCCTGCGCATAGGTACCAAGCGCCTGCGATGCGGAAGCGGAAAGATCGCCCTCTACGCCGATGGTGTCGCTGGCATAACGGCCCGCCTCGTAAGGTCCGTGTCCCTGCAGGGTGACGGCGAAGAGGAAGAGCGGGTTGCGCGCATCGTCCGCGGCCACCATGATCTGGTCCATCAGCGCGTCGTCGGAGGCGAAGTTGCCGCGCTTTTCCATGGGCGGCAATGTCTCTTCCGAGCGGAACTCCTCGAAGCCGAAATTCCTGTAGACTTCCTTGCGGTTCCAGAACCATTCCTGAAACGGATGCATGGCGATGGCCGAATATCCTTCGCCACGGAAGAAGCTGGCAAGCGAGGGCACCGGGCGGCGGATATATTGCTGATAAGGAATGCTGCCATAGGGCAGGAAGGCGTTGGAAAAGCCGGTCAGCGCCTCGAATTCCACATTCGCCGTCATGCCGCCGAATTCCGGCGAGAACACGTTGCCGGATTGCTTGGCGCGGATGTTGGGCATCGGATCGGCAGAGAGCTTCACGTTTTCAAGCCGTGTCGGATCCCACAGCGATTCGCTCATCAACATGATGACATCAGGGTAATCGCCCGTGTTGGCGGCAAAGGCGGCGGGTTCCGAGGTCAGGTCTGCGATGCTGTTTTGGCCGTAACCCTGCGGCGCCGAGACGTTGGCCATGGGAATATTGAAGGCAAAGGCCATCAGGAAACCGTTATGGCGGTAATTCTCCTGTTGATCCCACATCATGGGGATGATGTTGAGACGATCGCGCACCCACGAATAATGCGAATAGTCCATGAGCGAGGCGAGGCCGGCCAGAAGCGGCAGCGCCAGCACAAGACCTGCGGCGCGTTCGCGCCAGCTCAAGCCCGGCGAATAACGCCGCGCCAGCAGCCACAGGGTGGAAAGGGCCGCAACCGTGGCGCAAAGGCCAAGGCCGACCAGCACGGCCGTCAGCGGCTGGGCTTTCAGCATGGTGGGCAGAAGCTCGAGGATCTGCCGGCCGAACAGCAGGTCGGAGGGATAAAGCGGATCGGAGAGATAGGTCTGTTTCTGCGCGGAAATCAGCCCTGTCAGCGCGCAAAGCGGCGCAACGGCGATGAGCGACAGGTAACGGCGGCCGAGGATGGAATCCAGCGCTACGAGCACCACCAGCACGGCGGCGATGGTGGTCATGCCGGGGCGGGCGGATGAGGTGAGGAAGGTGCCGACATCAACTAGCGAACCGCGGGCGATCCATTCCAGCGCGACGACAAGCACGACTGACGAAAATGTCAGATTGGCAAGCGTGTAGGCCTTACCCGAAAGCTTGGAAAGGCTCCGCGTCCATGCAGGCGAAAAGACAAAATCAGCCTTTTCGGAAGCCGTTGTTTTTGGCGCCGAATTTCTCAAACTCATACTCCGGTATTACGAGGCAACACCGCGCAATTCGGGGAGGTGAATCGGGGCGTCGCAAAACTGTCATGTAACTGTCACATAAGCGCGATGAACGCGACATGAACTTTGCGGGGTGTGGCCGGTGCGGTGATAACCTTAGCGTGAATGCCGGTTGCGGCTTCATCCTATCAAGGTGGTGCGGCATGCAATTGCCGCGTTGCGGAGCGGGCACGGGCGCGGTATTGAAAAGCCATGAGCGACAGACACGACATCAAAAACCATCTTCGAATTGCCGTCGGGCAGTTCAATCCGACTGTTGGCGACGTGGCGGGCAATCTCGCCAGGGCGCGCGAAGCACGGGCCGATGCGGCGACGCAGGGTGCCGATCTCCTGCTTCTGACCGAGCTGTTCATATCCGGCTATCCGCCGGAAGACCTGGTATTGAAGCCGGCTTTTCTGAAAGCGTGCCTGAAGGCCGTGGAAGAACTGGCGGCGGAAACCGCCGATGGCGGGCCGGGCGTCGTCATCGGTTTTCCGCGTCAGGGCGAAACGGGCCGGCACAATTCGGTTGCGCTTCTGGATGGCGGCAAGATCATCGCGCTGCGCGACAAGATCGACCTGCCGAATTACGGCGAGTTCGATGAAAAGCGTGTTTTCGCCGAAGGTTCGATCTCCGGTCCCTATAATTTCCGCGGTGTCAGGATCGGCATTCCGATCTGCGAGGAAATCTGGAACGATATGGGTGTGTGCGAAACGCTTGCCGAAAGCGGGGCGGAAATCCTGCTGGTGCCGAATGGTTCGCCCTATTATCGCGGCAAGCTGGATGTGCGCCATCAGGTGGCGCTGAAACAGGTAATCGAAAGCGGCTTGCCGCTGGTCTTCGCCAATCAGCTTGGCGGGCAGGACGAGCTGGTTTTCGACGGCGCGAGCTTCGGTTTTAATGCCGACAAGACCCTTGCCTTCCAGATGAGCCAGTTCGAGGCGACCCTTGCCGTCACCGATTGGAAACGCACCGCAGAAGGCTGGCGCTGCGAGAGCGGTCCTTTCTCGAAAATCCCTGAAGGCGAGGAGGCGGATTACCGGGCCTGCATGCTGGGCTTTCGCGATTACGTCAACAAGAACGGCTTCAAGAGCGTGGTTCTCGGCCTTTCCGGCGGTATCGATTCGGCGATCTGCGCTGCGCTTGCTGTTGATGCGCTGGGCGAAGAGCGGGTGCGCTGCATCATGCTGCCCTATCGTTACACCTCCGAGGATTCGCTGAAGGACGCAGCCGATTGCGCCAGGGCGCTTGGCTGCCGTTACGATATCGTGCCCATTGCCGAACCGGTGGATGGGTTCCTGTCGGCGCTTTCGGAAATGTTCGAAGGCACGGAAGAAGGCATTACCGAAGAAAACCTGCAGAGCCGTACACGCGGCACCATTCTCATGGCTGTTTCCAACAAGTTCGGCTCGATGGTGGTGACAACAGGCAACAAGTCGGAAATGTCGGTGGGGTATGCGACGCTTTATGGCGACATGAATGGCGGTTTCAATCCCATCAAGGACCTCTACAAGATGCAGGTCTACGCCATCTCCAGCTGGCGCAATTCCCATGTGCCGCCGGGCGCGCTCGGGCCGTCCGGCGAAGTGATCCCCGCCAATATCATCTCCAAGGCGCCATCCGCCGAATTGCGACCCAACCAGACAGACCAGGATTCGCTGCCGCCCTATCCGGTGCTGGACGATATTCTGGAGTGCCTGGTGGAAAAGGAAATGTCGGTCGAGGAAATCCTCGCGCGTGGCCATGATATCGCGACGGTGCACCGGATCGAGCATCTGCTCTATCTCGCCGAATACAAACGCCGCCAATCCGCGCCCGGGGTGAAGATCACCAAGAAGAACTTCGGCCGCGATCGCCGTTATCCGATTACCAACCGGTTCAGGGACAGGTAGTCGAAGGAGGGCATGGAGGGAGCTTGCTGGACCCCGAATCTAGTTCGGGGTGATGGAGTGCGGATGCTGCGGCTTCGCCATATATCGATGGCGAAGAAGCATCCTTTTCCTCCAACGGCGCGGACACGCCGCGCCGTCTCCCTATCTCGTTAAATAACCTGCCCCACATCGATGCGGTTACCATCCGGGTCTTCGAAAACGAAGGCCCGCAGGCCATAATCCTTGTCCTGCAGACTTTTGATGATGCGAAGCCCGTGGCTTTTGCAAAGCGCGTGCAGCGCGCCGGCGTCGCTGACCAGCATATGCGCCACATTGAAGGGGGCCGGTTTGTGCGTCGACTGCAATGTCAGGTGCAACTCGGCATTACCTTGTTTCAGGATCATGAAACCGACAGGGTTGCCGTTTTCGAAGGTCTTTTCGAAGCCCAGCACACGGACATAAAAGTCATGGGCCTTCTCGATATTCTTGACAGGAAGCATTGCGGCGATCCGACCGAAGCGGATGCCGTGATCGGCGATGGTGTTCATCGCGGAACCTCGGATCTGGGAGAAACGGGCAGGGGAGCGGGCGGTGCCGGAACGCTGCTGTTTTTTCCTATTTGAATTTGCAGGGCGGTGCCTGCGGCAATAGGATCATAATCACGGCGGTGGCGGATGCAAACGGAATGTTTGTGCCATTCAACGCTCCACGCCAGACGATCGACAGGCCCGGGAGGCAGCATGCGCAGTTCCATCGAAATCTTCAACATCCGCACTCGGCAGATGCGGGTGGTCTGGCAGACGCCGGAGCTGTTCGAGGCTCCGAACTGGTCGCCGGACCGGAAATACCTGCTTCTGAACTGCGACGGTCTGCTTTATCGCCTGTCACTTGCCGGCGATCCTTCGCCGGAAAAGGTCGATACCGGCTTTGCGACAATCTGCAACAATGACCACGGCATTTCGCCTGACGGTTCGCTTTATGCCATTTCCGACAAGGTGGAGTTCGGCAAGAGTGCCATCTATCTGCTGCCTTCGACGGGCGGAACGCCGCGTCTGATGACTAAGAACCTTCCGTCCTACTGGCACGGCTGGTCGCCGGACGGGAAAGGTTTCGCCTATTGCGGCATTCGCGATCAGGTTTTCGATATTTATTCCATGGACATAGACAGCGGTGTTGAGACACGCCTTACCCATGGTGAGGGCCGCAATGACGGGCCGGATTATTCGCCGGATGGAGAATGGATCTATTTCAACTCCAGCCGCACCGGCCAGATGCAGATCTGGCGCGTGCGGGTGGATGGCTCGGCCGTCGAGCGTATCACCGACAGCGCCTACGGCGACTGGTTCCCGCATCCGTCCCCCAGCGGTGACAAGGTCGTCTTCGTCTCCTACGACGCCGATGTCTTCGACCATCCGCGCGACCTCAACGTGCGCGTGCGGCTGATGGATATGGAGGGCGGTAATGCCGAAACGCTGTTTGACCTTTTCGGCGGGCAGGGAACGATGAATTCGCCCAACTGGTCACCGGACGGGGATGAGTTCGCTTATGTGCGGTATTTTCCCGTTGGGTGATGCGGTAGAGGGTGCTTCAGCCGGCGCGCGTCTGCGCGGCGGCCGAAGGCCGCAATACGCAGGTGAGGTGGCCACGGTCACATTGCCGCATCGCTGCGCAAGATACTTGTATTTGCAATCTTTGTTGCTCATAAGCTTCTTCGTCAGGTGCCTGCCCTTTACGGCGGGAGAATCGGGAATCCGGTGCAAGACCGGAACGTGCCCAGCGCTGTGAGGCGGATGCCCTTTTTCTTGATGCCACTGAATCCATTCGGGAAGGCGAAAGTGGGCGGATGAAGCCGAGTCAGAAGACCGGCCTGACAGGATAGACCAGACCGCGTGGACGGCGGCAGGTTGTTGCAGCAGCGCGTCGTGCAGGTGAAAACCGGAGCCGGTTTTCGTGGCGGCGCGCCAGCATTGTTGGGGATAGACGATGCCGACCGATCCACTCGCGACCAGTTCGCTCGACGCCGATGCATTCGATCACGCGCTTTCGCCCGCCTACCCGTTTTCCGAGGGGGAGCGAGAGGCGATCTACCGTGCCATCGAAACCCGCCGTGATGTGCGCGACCAGTTCCTTCCGGATCCATTGCCGGAAGATGTGGTCGAGCGCTTGCTGAAGGCGGCGCATTCCGCGCCCTCAGTCGGTTTCATGCAGCCGTGGAATTTCACGCTCGTCACTGACGGTGCGGTCAGGCAGGCAGCCTGGGTTGCCTTCAGCCGCGCCAATGGCGAGGCGACGGCGATGTTCGAGGGGGAGCAGCAGGCGCTTTACCGCAGCCTCAAGCTTGAGGGCATCCGCAAGGCGCCGCTCAGCATCTGCGTCACCTGCGATCCGACGCGTGGCGGCAAGGTGGTGCTGGGCCGCACCCACAATCCGCGCACCGATGTCTATTCCACCGTCTGCGCCATCCAGAACCTCTGGCTTGCAGCGCGCGCCGAAGGCATCGGCGTCGGCTGGGTCAGCATTTTCCACGATAGCGACATTCGCACCATTCTGGAGATCCCCGACCACATCGAGATCGTCGCCTGGCTATGCCTCGGCCGCGTCGATACACTTTACACCGAGCCGGAACTGGCGGTGAAGGGTTGGCGCCAGCGCGTGCCGCTGGAGGAACTGGTGTTTCGCAATCGCTGGGGTGGGCGGTAAAGAGAAGACGCGACCGTCTTGTGAGTGAGATAGAGCGTTGCCAACTCCATACCGTGTGCCTGATGGGAGCTATTGCTGCGGCTGAATGCCCTTCAGCGCCGGGTTCTTCAGGTCGATCCGGCCTGTCTGGTCGGGCAGGAATTTAGGGCCGATGACGCGGACCTTGCTGTTGTTCGGGTCATAGTCGCGTTCCGGAACCGGTTGTTCCGGCGGCCTTGCGGCCTGCTGCAGTTCGGTGGGTTTTTTTGGGGTGTCACCTTGCGGTGATGGAATGGTCGTGATGCTGGAATAGGGTTTCTCAGCTTCCGGCCGCGCTGCCTCCTGCTGCTTCATCTCCTCGTGATAGGCGGCCATGTTGCAGGCGCAGCCTGGGGCTTTCGTTGAGGCATTTCGATAAGCAAAGGCGGTCGGCAGGTCCTTGTAGGGCTTTCCTGTTTCAGCCGAGACCATGTCAGCCGTTTCCTGCTCCGTCATGGAGTGGAAATAAAGCTCCGTCTGCGTACCCGGGCACATTTTCTGGCATTGTTCGGCCTGCGCACGGAAATCGAGCGGCGAGGCATTGGAAGCGATGGGGAAGAACGAGCCATCGCAGGTGCGCACGCACAGCGTCCTGAGCCCGCCTTCGGCAGCGGCATTGGGGTAGGGCGAAAGCCCTGCCTGTCCCGGCGGATTGCTCTGTTCGCCGAAGGCGTCGGGGTAACGTGTCACATCGGGTGCCGTCGGCTGGCGCGCTTCCGTTTCCGGAATGGCGCTGCAGCCATTGGCGTCAAGGGCGGCGAGAATGCGCTGGCGTCTGATGTCGCCATCATCGTTGCCCTGGGCCGCCATGGCATAGTCGCGGTCACGGATGATGGCATCGCGTTCGCTCTGCGCATCCGCCATCGCGTCGCTGATCTCCGCGCAGAGTTCGGCATTCGGGCTGCCATAAACGGTGACGCTTGCGGATGAACAGCCGTAACGGCGCAGATCGTTCCTGATCCTGCGGATCTCGATGTTCTGGCGGGTGAGCGCATTGGCGTAACGCCGTACCTCGGCGGTGTTGCCGATGACACGCGGCGGTTCGCGCAGCTGCGCATAAAGCGTATCGCAGACCTGATCCGCGAAAGCAGCGGCCGGGGCGATGAAAACAAGGGGAAGCAGGAGGCCGATAATGCTGCGGCGCCGGGTCAATGGTGCGATCCGTTCGATGTCCCCGGCCGGTGGCGAGGGTGTTATGCTTCGGGAAATCCGTGTTTCAGGAAGATAACATAAGCTGTTGCCGCAATGCGGCAACAGCATGTTCAAAACTGCGTTAATGCGCCTTCATCAGACCGAAGGGTGCGATGCCTGCACGACGGCAAAGGCCGCCATGTTGACAACGCCGCGCGAGGTGACGCTGGGCGACAGGATATGGGCGGGAAGTGCCGTGCCAAGCAGGATGGGGCCGACATGCAGGCCCTCCGTCAGCGTGCGGGTGACGCCGAGCGTGATGTTTGCGGCATCGAGGTTCGGGAAGACCAGCAGGTTCGCTTCGCCGGTCAGCACGCTGTTGGGCATGGCGCGCTTGCGCAGCGCTTCCGAAAGTGCCGAGCCGCCCTGCATTTCGCCGTCCACTTCCAGTTCGGGTGCCGCTGCCTGCACGATCTTCAGGGCGCGGCGCATCTTGCGGGCGCTTTCCGAATCGCGCGACCCGAAATTGGAGTGGCTGGCGAGCGCGATCTTCGGCGTGATGCCGAAGCGGCGGATTTCCTTTGCCGCGAGAATGGCCATTTCGGCCACTTCTTCGGAGGTCGGATCGTTGTTGACGAAGGTGTCGGTGAGGAACAGCGCGCCCTGCTGGGTGATGAGCAGGCTGAGGCCTGCGAAAGAGCGAACGCTTTCCTGCTTGCCGATGATCTGGTTCACGTCGCGCAGGTGCCGGTCGTAACGGCCTTCCAGACCGCAGATCAGCGCATCCGCCTCACCACGCTTCACCGACAGCGCGCCGATGACGGTGGAGTTGGTGCGCACGATGGTGCGGGCCGCCTCCGGGTTGATGCCGGCGCGGCCGACCAGGGCGAAATAATCATCGACGTAGTCGCGGTAACGTGGATCGTCTTCGGGATTGACCACCGCAAAATCGGTATTCGGGCGGATACGCAGGCCGAAGCGCTTCAGGCGCGTTTCGATGATCTGCGGGCGGCCGATGAGGATCGGGATGCCGGTGCCTTCTTCCAGAAGCACCTGTGCGGCGCGCAGCACGCGCTCGTCTTCGCCTTCAGCAAAGATGATGCGCTTCTTTTCGGCAACCTTGGCGGCGTTGAAGACCGGTTTCATGATGAAGCCGGAACGCCAGACGAAGCGGTTCAGCTGGTCGAGATAGGCTTCGAAATCGCTGATCGGCCGGGCGGCGACGCCGCTTGCGGCGGCAGCACGGGCAACGGCCGGCGCGATGCGCAGGATGAGACGCGGATCGAAAGGCGAGGGAATGAGGTAGTTCGGGCCGAAGATCGGCGTTTCGCCGCTATAGGCCTTGGCGGCGACTTCCGAGACCTCCTCGCGGGCAAGCTCGGCGATGGCCTGCACGGCGGCCATCTTCATTTCCTCGTTGATCGTGGTTGCGCCGCAATCCAGCGCGCCGCGGAAGATATAGGGGAAGCACAGCACGTTGTTGACCTGGTTCGGGAAATCCGAACGGCCGGTGCAGATCATCGCATCCGGGCGGGCAGCACGGGCCACTTCCGGCATGATTTCCGGATTGGGGTTGGCAAGCGCCAGGATCAGCGGGTTTTCCGCCATGCGCTCCAGAAGTTCCGGCTTCAGCACGCCTGCCGCCGAAAGACCGAGGAAGACATCGGCGCCGTCGATCGAGTCGGCCAGAACCCGCTTGTCGGTCTTCTGCGCGTAGACTTCCTTCCACTCGTCCATCAGCGAGTTGCGGCCGTCATAAACGAGGCCCTCGATATCGTGGACCCAGATGTTTTCTTTCTTTGCGCCCATGGCGACAAGCAGATTGAGGCAGGCAAGGGCTGCCGCACCGGCGCCTGAGGCAACGATCTTGACGCTCGAAAGCGATTTTCCGGCCAGTTCCAGCGCGTTGGTGACGGCGGCGGCGACGATGATCGCCGTGCCGTGCTGGTCGTCGTGGAAGACGGGGATGTTCATCTTCTCGCGCAGCTGGCGCTCCACCTCGAAACATTCGGGCGCCTTGATGTCTTCAAGGTTGATGCCGCCGAAGGTGGGTTCCAGCGCTGCGATGGTGGAGACCATGTCGTTGATGCCGGGCGCATCGATCTCGATATCGAAAACGTCGATGCCGGCGAATTTCTTGAAGAGGACGGCCTTGCCCTCCATAACAGGCTTGGACGCAAGCGGGCCGATATTTCCAAGGCCAAGCACTGCCGTACCGTTGGAAATCACTGCAACGAGATTGGCGCGGGCGGTATATTCCGCTGCCATTTCCGGATTTTCATGGATGGCGAGGCAGGGGGCGGCGACACCCGGCGAGTAGGCAAGCGCCAGATCGCGCTGGTTGCCAAGGGGCTTGGTGGCCTGGATTTCCAGCTTGCCGGGGCGCGGGTAGCGGTGGAAAAAGAGCGCCTGTTCCTCGATGTCGGCCTTTGCCGTGTTGGCGGGCGTGTTGTTCTTATCGTGAGAGGTCATGTCTTCCACCGTCATGTCTGGTTCAATTCCGGCCCTCTGAATACAACAAACTTTCCCGTGGTACAGCCGTTATTTGCCGCCCCCTTATGCAAATGCGGGCATGGCTTATTCGCGTTTTCGTGATGCCATCAGTCATATTCCATACAAAAACCGGCCATTGTCATGTTGCTGCAACACGAGTCTGGTTCTGAGAGGGAAGAAAGCCGCAGGGACGCAACCGAACAAGGGGATTAAATCCGTGGCCGGTCAAATTGAAACCAGACAGTTCAGAACGCTTTTCATTTCGGATGTCCATCTCGGTTCCAAGGCGGCCAAGACGGATTTTTTGCTCGACTTCCTGAAACATCACGAGGCCGATACGATCATCCTGGTCGGTGACATCATCGACGGCTGGCGCCTGCGCCGCAGCTGGTACTGGCCGCAGGGCTGCAACGACGTGGTGCAGAAGTTGTTGCGCAAGGCCCGCAAGGGAACGCGCATCGTTTACATTCCCGGCAACCACGATGAATTTCTGCGCGAGTTTCCGGGCATGCATTTCGGCGGTATCGAAGTGGCCGAGCGCATGATCCACGAGGCGGCAGACGGCAAGAAATACCTCATCATCCATGGCGACGAGTTCGATGTGGTGGTGCGCAATGCCCGCCTGCTCGCCTATCTCGGTGACTGGGCCTACGACGCGGCGATTGCGATCAACATCGTCCTTGCTGCGGTGCGCCGCCGCATCGGTCTGCCTTACTGGTCGTTCTCGGCCTGGGCGAAATTGCAGGTCAAACACGCCGTCAACTTCATCGGCGAGTTCCAGCGCGTAGTGGCCGACGAGGCGCGCCGCAACAATGTGGATGGTGTGATCTGTGGCCATATCCACCACGCCGTGATGGAAGACATGGACGGCATCCGCTACATCAACACCGGCGACTGGGTGGAAAGCTGCACAGCGATTGCCGAAAATGCCGATGGCACTTTCGAGCTGATCACCTGGCTGCAGACGAGCGATGTCCCTTCGCAGACATCGGACGAGATGGAGCCGGTGGATATTCCAGGTCTGATTGGCAAGCACGCGGCCTGATTGGGGTTTGTTCAACAGGCAGGGCGATCCCTAAGCGCGGGATGGTTCAGCTCTCTGTAGTCATCCTTGGGCTTGTCCCAAGGATCTGCAACCGATTGATTTCGCGCGACGTGGATAGATCCTCGGGACAAGCCCGAGGATGACGCCGAGTGTGAGGCAAGGCTGGTCATACAGTTTACGTGATACTGCAAAGACTATTGCGATGTGCGGCGTAGTGCTTTCACACGAAACCCGAACGAGGGCTCTTATCCCCACAACTCCGGCTGCGGCGGATAAACCAGCGAACCCTCGTAAACGAGGCCCGGCTGCCGGTCCTGCCTGAGAATCAGCGGGCCGTCGAGATCGGAGAAGGCGGCTCCCTGAGCGGCCAGAACGGCGGGAGCCATGCCGAGCGAGGTGCCGAGCATGCAGCCGACCATGATGATGAAGCCTAGCCGCTCCGCCTCTGCCTTCATGACAAGTGCTTCCGTGAGACCGCCAGTCTTGTCCAGCTTGATGTTGATCGCATCGTAACGGTCGCGCAGGTCTGCGAGGTCCTTGGTGGAATGCACGCTTTCATCGGCGCAGATGGGGACCGGGTGGTCGATGCGGGCCAGGATGGCGTCCTTGCCGGCGGGAAGCGGCTGTTCGATGAGCGCGATGTTCAGTTCCGCTGCGAGTTTCAGATAATATTCGATATTATCGTCGTTCCAGCCCTCATTGGCGTCGATGATGATGCGCGCGTCAGGTGCTGCGGTGCGCACGGCCCGCAGGCGCGCCTCGTCATCCGCCGTTCCTGTCTTGATCTTCAGCAGCGGGCGGCCCGCGTTTTCCGCCGTTTTAGCCGCCATGGTCTCGGGGTCGGCAAGCGAGATGGTATAGGCGGTAACGAGCGGTTTTGCCGCGTGTCCGAGACTATGTTCGGCAGCACTTTTGCCACTCATCTTGGCTTCGAGGTCCCATAGTGCGCAATCCACTGCATTGCGAGCGGCGCCGGGTTTCATCACCTGCTGCAATTCATGCCGTGTCAGGCCGCCCGCAATCTGCTCAGCCATAGCTTCGATATCGGCGATAACGCCTTCGATGCTTTCGCCATAACGCGGGTAGGGCACACATTCACCTCTGCCGGTAAAGGAACCATCGCGGATGGTGCACGTTACGACATCCGCATGTGTGCGAGTGCCGCGTGAAATAGTGAAGCTGCCAGCAACGGCGAAACGTTCTGTTGTGGCTTGAAGGTAACGGGGCATGTTTTTTCACTTCCTGACAGGCGTTAAAAGACACATGACGCCAAATTTATCGCGAATTGTCGGCTGTCACTGTGGCTTGCCGAAGGCCAAACCGTTATGAAACCTTTAAGAATCTCGTGACGGCTGCACTCGCTCGGAGCATTATGCAAGAACAGGATATACGGCAACAGGCGAACCCGGCCGCAATCACCGAAGACGACGCCGTCTCCGGCGGCGGCCAGCGGTATGCCTTGAGCGGTTCCTGGCGTAACAGCAATCTTTCAGGCATTTTTGCACGCCTCGAAAACATCGAGAAAAGCGGCCCTGCCGGTCCGGTGGAGATCGATCTTTCCTCGGTGGAGGCAATCGACACGACCGGCGCCTGGGTCATCCGGCGATTGCGCGAAGATATGGAAGCGAAGGGCGTTACCGTCACGCTTACCGGAAACGAGCGAATCGAGGATCTGATCGGCCAATTGCCGGATAAAGCGGCGATGGAGGGTGAGCCTGCCGCCAAGGTGGGACTTGCCGAGCGCTTCTTCTCGCCGATCGGCCAGGCTGTCGTCCAGAATGGTGCGGATTTCCTCGCGGGCATGTATATTCTGGGTTCTGCCGTGCGCGGCGCGCAGATGAAGCTCGGGCGCGGACGCGGCGTATCGCCGGCGGCCATCGTCAACCAGATCGACCATATGGGCGTGCGCGCCGTGCCGATCATCATGCTGATGTCGTTTTTGATCGGCGCCATCATCGCCCAGCAGGGCGCCTTCCAGCTGCGTTACTTCGGCGCGGAAGTGTTCGTCGTCGATCTCGTCGGCATCCTGCAATTGCGAGAAATCGGCGTGCTTCTGACCGCAATCATGATCGCCGGTCGCTCCGGCAGTGCGATCACGGCGGAAATCGGCTCGATGAAGATGCGCGAGGAAATCGACGCGCTGAAGGTGATCGGTCTCAACCCCGTTGGCGTGCTGGTGTTTCCGCGTCTCGTGGCGCTGACAATCGCACTGCCGCTTCTGACCATCCTTGCCAATTTCGCCGCACTTTTCGGCGCCGCCATCGTCACGCTTCTCTATTCCGGCATCACCTTCGAAGTGTTTCTGTCGCGTCTGCACGGCGCGGTCGAGGAATCGACCATCGCCGCAGGCATGATCAAGGCGCCGTTCATGGCGCTCATCATCGGCATCGTTGCGGCGGTTGAGGGTATGAAGGTCGGCGGTTCGGCGGAATCGCTCGGCAAACACGTCACGTCGTCGGTGGTCAAATCGATCTTCGTCGTCATTCTGGTGGATGGCCTTTTTGCCATCTTCTACGCAGCCATCGATTTTTAAGGAGGGCGCGTTGGAAACTTTGGACCAGAAGCCGCAAGAGACAAAAACTGCTAAGGACGGCCGTGAGACGGTTCTTTCCGTCGAGGGTGTGACTGTCGGTTTCAACGGCAGGAACGTGCTTGAGAATCTCGATCTGGATGTCTATCGCGGTGAAATCCTTGGCTTCATCGGTCCATCCGGCGCGGGTAAATCCGTCCTGATGCGTGCGATCTTGAGGCTTCTGCCACGCCAGGCGGGTGCAATCCGCATTCTCGGCACCGATTACGACAAGGCCAGTGAAGACGACCGCATGATGCTAGACCAGCGGCTCGGCGTGCTGTTCCAGCAGGGGGCGCTGTTTTCCGGCCTGACGGTGAAGGAAAACATCCAGCTGCCGATGCGGGAATATCTGGACCTGCCGAAAAAGCTGATGGACGAGCTTGCCTATCTCAAAATCGAGATGGTGGGCCTGAAGCCCGATGCGGGCGACAAATACCCGTCGGAGCTTTCCGGCGGCATGATCAAGCGTGCGGCGCTTGCGCGCGCGCTGTCGCTCGATCCGGACCTTGTCTTCCTCGATGAGCCGACATCCGGCCTCGATCCCATCGGGGCGGCGGAATTTGATATGCTGATCGCGCGCTTGCGCGATTCGCTCGGTTTGACCGTGTATATGGTGACGCACGACCTCGACAGCCTGTTCTCCGTCTGCGACCGCATTGCGGTGCTAGGGCAGAAGAAGGTGCTGGTGGAAGGGACATTGCAGGACATGTTTGCCTGTGACGACCCCTGGGTGCAGTCCTATTTCCGTGGCAAACGGGCGCGCTCTGTCGTTCTTCCGGACGACAGACACGAAAATCCGGTGGAGTAACAAGAAGCATGGAAACCAAGGCGAACTACACCATAGTCGGTATTTTCACGCTGATCGTGATCGCCGCCGCATTCGGCTTCGTTTACTGGATGGCGGAATTCGGCCGGGGTGGACCGACGGCCCAGCTCGTGGTGCGTATTCCCGGCTCTGCAAACGGCCTTTCCGTCGGCTCTCCGGTACGCTTCAACGGCATTCCTGTCGGCACGGTGCGCGGTCTTGCGATCGACCGTGACGATCCGGCCTATTCCATCGCCTTTACCGAAGTGCAGGCGGACGCGCCGGTTTTCCCGTCCACCCGCGCCGTGCTTGAAATTCAGGGCCTGACGGGCGCTGCCTATATCGAGCTCTCCGGCGGCAACAAGGATGGTGAGCGCATTCTGCAGAAATCGGTGGAGAGCGGCGTTCCCGCCGAGCTGACTGCCGATCTTTCCAGCGTCACCAACCTTCTTGCCACCGCCGACAAGATCCTGAAACGCGCCGATGGCGCCATCGGCGAATTGCAGGGTTTCGTGCAGGATGCCCGTGGACCGCTGACGCAGACGGTGCGTAACGCCGAGAAATTCTCCGATGCGCTGGCCGCCAATTCCGATGGTATCAAGAGTTTCATCGCCAGCCTCAGTTCGCTTTCCACCACCGTTCAATCGGTCTCGGTACGCCTGGACGGCACGCTGACCGCTGTCGAAGATCTGGTGAAGGCGGTGGATGCCGGCAAGATCGATTCCATCCTGTCTAATGTCGACAAGGTGACGAAGGACGTCGCTTCCGCTTCGAGCGATATTCAGGGCATCATGGAAACGGTGCAGAGCACGGCGCGCAACTTCGAGGCGGCGAGCACGGAAGTGCAGACAGTGGTAAAGCGCGCGGATGAGCTTTTGGCGTCAGTCGATCCCGCAAAGGTCAGCACCGTGGTGGGTGATGTTTCCGCAGCGACTGCCGATGCGCGCGATGCCGTCGCGAACTTCAAGCGGATTGCCGACGATGTCGGCGCGCGCCGGGCCGATATCGACCAGGCGGTCTCCGATTTCACCGACATGGGCCGCAAGCTGAACCTTGCCTCAAGCCGTGTCGATGGCATTCTTGCCAAGGTGGACGGGATGCTTGGAACCGACGATGCCAATTCGCTGTTTGCAAAGGCGCGCGAGACTTTGACCTCGTTCAAGGCCGTGGCCGACAATCTCAATGCCCGAATCGGGCCGATTGCCGACAATCTCACGCGCTTCTCCAGTTCGGGCCTGAAGGATTTCCAGGCGCTTATCGGCAGCACGCGGCAGACGGTCGACAATCTCAACAATGCGATCACCAATATCGACCGCGATCCGCAGCGGTTGATTTTCGGCGGCGAAACCGTGAAACAATATGACGGCAGAACAAGGCGCTAAAAGGGGTATGGGCCAATGACACGATTGATGAACGGCCATAAGCGCCGTGCCCTGCTTCTGGCTCCGCTGCTTGCGGTTGCGATGGCGGGCTGTGCGGGAACCCCATCGAACGATACGTTCGACCTTTCCGTCTCTTCGGCGACTGTAACGCAGGGGCCGTCGCTCAAAGGCCGGCAATTGCTGATCGCCGATCCGACGGCGCTGAAAGCGCTTGATAGCGAAAACATCGTGGTGCGCCTTTCCGGCTCGGAAGTGCAATATCTCGGCAATTCGCAATGGAGCGACCGCCTGCCGCGCATGGTGCAATCCAAGCTGGTGCAAGCATTCGAGGATACCGGCAAGCTCGGTGGAGTCGGACGGCCGGGGCAGGGGCTGGCGATCGATTACCAGGTGGTCAGCGATATTCGCACCTTCGAAATCGATACGGCAAAAAACACCGCCGATATCGAGATTTCGGTGAAGCTCTTGAACGATCGCAACGGCACGGTAAAGGCGCAGGAAGTATTCCGCGCCAGCGCACGCGTCAGCGGTTCCGGAAATGCCAATTTCGTCAAAGCGCTGGACCAGGCTTTCGCCGCCGCCACCCGCGAAATCGTGGCCTGGACGCTGAAGTCGCTCTAAGTCTGACGACGGTCATTTCCGCTACAAGAGATTGCTCTATGTTGCGGGTGAGGCCTGTTGGTGACGGCCTTGCATTCAATGTTTCCGATCCGCGGGTCCGTGATGCGATTTCTGGTGTTGCTTTGCCTTTCCCTTGTTTCCGCCATGTGCGGAACGGGCACCGTTCTGGCAGCCGGTCTTCGGTTGATCGAGATTACCTCGGCAGGCGGCAACCCTTCCATGAGGGCGGCGGTGTGGTCGCCCTGCGCGGCGACTCCGGTGGAGACCCGCATCGGCCCCTTCGCTCTGCAATCGGTGCGTGATTGCCCTGTTGTCGATGGGCAATATCCGCTCGTCATCATCTCCCACGGTTTCGGCGGTACGTATTTCAGCCATCGGGATACCGCGGCGGCGCTGGCGGATGCCGGTTTCATCGTCGCGGCGATCAATCATCCCGGCGATAACGCCATTGACATGAACCGGGCAGGCGATCTTTCCGCGCTGACCGAACGACCGGCCGATATCGTCCGCCTGCTCGACCATATGCTGGCGAACTGGAACGATGCCCGTTTTATCGATGCTGGAAGGATCGGGGTGTTCGGATTTTCGCGCGGCGGTTATACGGCGCTGGTGCTTGCCGGTGGCGTTCCGGATTTTCCAAATACCGGATTGCCGTGCCCTGATGGGCAGGCGGCGGTGTGTGCTCAGATGCTGGAAAGGTCTGCTTCGCCTGAGGACCGGGTCTACGATGCGCGGGTGAAGGCTGTGGTTGTTGCAGACCCCCTCAACGCCTTTCCAGGGCGGGCCGATCTGCGAGATATCAAAATCCCCGTTCAGCTCTGGAGTTCAGAGCGCGGCGGCGAAGGTGTGGCGCCGGAGGATATTTTAGGACTGCGCGACGACCTGCCAGCAAAACCGGACTATCAGACGGTGAAAGGGGCAGGGCATTTTTCGTTCATAACACCTTGCCCCGCCGAGATGGAAAAAGCCCTGGCCGAGATATGCGGCGATACTCCGGGGTTTGACCGGGCGGAGTTTCATCGTCGACTGAACAGCGAAGTCATCCGCTTTTTCACGGCTTCGCTACCCTGACGCACACGCCGGTGCCGCCGTCGATCAGACGGCGTCCTGCGACTGCCATTCCGGCAGCGGGAAAAGCCGGTCGTAGCCCCAGTTGAAGACGAAGGCATAGACTACGTAGAACAGCGCAAAGGAGATATCCATCACCAGCGCCTGGGCAAGGCTGATGCTGAGATACCAGGCGATGAAGGGCATCAGCACGATCAGCAGACCCAGTTCGAACAGCAGGGCATGGGCGACGCGGATAGCAGGCGTCTTCAGCGTCGTGCCTTTCAGGCGCTGCATGGCATGGTCGAAGCCGAGATTGTAAAGATAGTTCCAGGCGGTGGCGAGCGTGGCGCTGACGAGGCCGACAACGCCGATATCTTCCATGGGCATGTGAAATACGAATGCACCCAGCGGCACGACCAGCAGAAGGCCGATGATTTCGAAGCTGAGAGCGTGGCGGATACGATCGGGCAGGGAACGCAATTTATTCTCCGGTATGTGACCGGGCCGTCCCGCATGCTGTCGCCATAATGGCCGAGGTCGTCCTCTCGCAAAGCCATATAGCGGTTTCGGGCAAAATTTCAAGCCTTGGGTCATGGTTGGGTTTGGGAGCGCTCTTCTCAGCGGGAGCGGGATGAGGCGGCGAGGCCGGAGTTATGCGGCGAGACTTCGCCTTCATGCGACTATTCGTGCCACCGTATCACCGGCGTGGAGACGAAGCACGCGGCGGTGCCTTATCTTTTCAATTGTCCGCCGTTTCGCCGCTGCGGAACAAGACCGGTGTTTTTTCGTTATCGCTCATGGAAGGAGGCGTGCCATGCAGCATAATTCTCCAGATGGACGAACGATAAAGGCCGCCAACGCGGCACAGGCCACGACTTACAAGCCTAGCCTCATTTCCCTGAAGGGAAGTTATGTGGCGATGATATTCCGCAGGCCGCTTTGCCAAAATCCGCTGGATCTGCGGAAAAAATAAAGCGGCACGCCTCACCCATTGCCACCGATGACGACTGCCGCAATGACAGAGAGCTTTAGATGTCTCTAAAGTGTGATTTTCAATCCGGACCGTCTCCCCTTAGATTGGGAGATCGCCACGAAAGCGAAGGGAGAATGACATGAAATCAGTTCTCATTATCGCCGCTGTACTTGGTTTTTCCGCCAGTGCAGCGTTGGCGGAGTGCGCAGGTCATGAAAAGATCAACGCTTCCGTTCCTGCTGTCGACCGTGAATTCAAAACTGCAAGCATCGTTCCGCCGACGGATCCGGTGGACAAGCCCATCGTCATACTGAAAAAGACCGATCGCCTTCCGGCGGCAACGGTTGCGACGACTGGCGAACCCGAAGCCGCAATGCAACGCATGCAATAAGACAAGACAATGATCGTTTCATTCTGAAAATCCCGTGTGTGAGGTAATCCGCACGGGATTTGCTTTTTGCCATCTAGCTGTCGAGTTTCAGCGACAATTGCTTCGGGCCTTCATTCTTTTTCAGCACGTAGAGCGGCCGGGCGATGATGACTTCCGTTCGCCGCTGCAATTCCCGTCGTCTCTCGAGCGCGCGCTCGCGCATATCGCGGGAGCGAGCGACCACGGACAGGGCATTTTCTATGGTTGCGTCTGCTGCGTTCATCGCTGACCTCCATAATGTTCACTTTATGTTCTCATTATCGGTCGCTTATGTCAACACTGTGACAGCGATACTTAAAGGGCAGCTGAAATGCCCTGGAGTTGGTCTGTGACGGGGGCGCTACCGGCTGCATTGAGGGGGCAGGGCTTTGCCTGGAGCGTTTTCTCCCCTCGCGCTTGCGACGGAGCATCCAACGCCCTTGCGGGCGCGACGGGGGATACTCCGGCCTGCTCAATCAATTTTCGGGATGCTTTGGCAATCATGCCGGGTGCCGATCGGCTCCGGCGGGCGGGAGGCTGTCAGGACAGGGGGCGTTGATCGGGTGCGGTGAGGCCGGGAAGCAGGTCACTCAGATGTTCACTGGCGAGCGCGACGATGGCAAGCGCGGCTTGCTGGCGGTTCCAGCCAGCGTCTTCCGCTTTTTCGATCAGCCCTTGAATGGAGGGCTCCAGCGCGAACTGGCACTCGGCCTGATAGTCCATGGTATCGATAGAAAGCGATGGAGAATTAATTGCGGCCCGCATCGTTTGGTCTCCCTGTTTTCCGCCATGCACGTCGTTAAGCGACGCACAAATCGGAAACATGCACATTCAGAGGCCTATGATATCGGGCAGGCCCGTATATCAATGGCAGCGAATCCCCCAGCAGGCGGGACGTTAACGGCAAGTCTCGATGGCTGTCAACGAACGTCCGGTAGCGACGGCGTCGTCTTACCTATTTCAGAGCCTTCCGTTCCGGAAAGGTTTTCGTCTCCAGACCAGCAATGCCATGACATAAAGCGCAAAAAGCACGAACCATGTGACGGGCAGCACCATGAAAAGCGCCGCATAGGCACAACTTCCCTCGAAACAGGAACCGAGAAATCCGGAATCGGCAAGCGTACCCGACAATAGAAACGCACATACGCCGCTTCCGACTGCGCCGAGGGCGAAAAGCAATATGTTGACGATCAATCTCATCACGCCAATCATAGGCATGATTAAGACCGCTTTGCGGAGCGGGTGGCACTGCCGCGCTGATATTTCGTCGTTTCAGTAGCTGTGTTGCAAAACCGGCGTTGCCGGAGCGGCTGGTTTTTTTGAAGGCCGCTTGTTGGTGCAGGCCCCGCCATGATCGGGCAGGGCCGTTATTGCCGGATTCTTACTCGGTGATGGTATACTCGCCGAGTTCGCACAGGTTCTGCGTATCCTCGAGGTCTTCCAGCTCATCGCCCTGGAATTCGAAACGCATGTCGTATTTGCACACGCGGCGGCCATCGGCGATGGTGATCTCCATCGTTTCGCCCGGACCAAGCGCCTTCTTTCCGAAAACGTCGTCCTCCCAGTCATCGACGCCGACCGGCGAGGTGTAGAAGGCATTGAGAACGGAGTTCGTTCCGTTCTTCAGCGAAAAGACGAGGTCGTCCGCCTGCGCCGCACCCGCAACCGTCAACGTAGCCCCGAAAAATACCGCCGTTACCCATTTTGATGTCATGATATCCCCCTTTTGCGCCATCGTTCTGGCTGGGCAATGCATACAACCAAACCAGTGGCTTGCAATGCAAACTGCGGGTTTTGGTTAAATTGCGAAGGGTTCGTTATGGGTAACTTTTCGAGATATCCAGTCTATTTTAAATATTACAAATATATATAAATAAATATTTCCAATTTTTTCCTTTATTTGTAATTTTATTTTTATGAAACCAATATATTATTTTTATATTCCGAAACTGTTTTTTTATTTTCAATTGTTTTGTCATTTATTTTGAGGTTTATTTTGATTTATTTATGATTTTTCTGTGTGTATCGTGGACTTTATTATTTTGTATATATCGATTGCTGAATCAGCGAAGAGTTTTTACTGACAAAAATATTTTTTCAAAAATGGCGTTAATTGGTGGATGGGCCAGGCTGATCGCTTTCCGACAGAGGATAATGGATTTGATCAAGCGCTCGTTTTTATTCTTCTGCGGCCTCAAGCTGCCGGGTATCGTGGCACTGGCCACCCTGTACGCGGGTTTTCTGACGCAGGCTTTGGGCCAGTCGCGGGTCTGCAACGATCCTGCTCCGGTCAGCAACCTCAAAGAAATGTTCGATGCGATTTACGCATGCTGGGTGCCGCCGGAAGACACGGAGGGGTTTGTCGTGACGCTGCAGTTCATTCTGCATAAGGATGGGCAGATAAGGGGCAAGGTGGTCGTCACAGCCGCGCGCCCGCAGGAAGGCAGTCCAAGACGGCAAGCCTTTATCGATTCCGCCATCGACGCGGTGAAGCGGGCAACGCCTGTTCCTTTCACCGAGGAATTCGGGCGCCGTATTGCCGGGCGGCCCTTGGGGCCACGCTTTATCGGGACAAAAATCATACCCGAAACGAAGTTGTAGGTTTTCTTGGGAGCTAGGTCCGCTGTCGCGACCGCATGTTCAGGGGCGCCGAATGCGAACTGTTTTTTCAGTCCCCAGCGTCGAAGGCGATGCTTTAACTTAGCACCGCAACGTCTTGTCATTTTTGAAGAATTTGGTGGGTGATGTAGGGCTCGAACCTACGACCCGCTGATTAAGAGTCAGCTGCTCTACCAACTGAGCTAATCACCCGACCGACACCGTGTGGCGGCGTGAGGGGGGCTATAAAGGGGAAGTTTCGGCTTGTCCAGCGCGGAAATGAAATTTCTTCGATTTTTGTGACGAAAAAATTTCAGTCGCGCTGGAAAAGGCTGGAAATCCGGGATTTTACGGATTTTTGTCTTTTGCTATCCTCGCCGGAAGGCTCTGCCGATGACGATGAGGATGCAGGCGCCGATGAAGCCGGCGATGAGATAACCGATCCATCCGGTCAAAACGATTCCGAATACCGAGAGAATGGCGTTGGCGACGATCGCGCCGACGATTCCAAGTAGGATGTTCATGAAAACACCCATATTGCTTTTCATGAATTGTTCGGCGAGCCACCCGGCGACACCACCGATGATGATAGCTGCGATCCAGCCAATACCAGCAGATTCCATGATTTCCTCCCATGATTGCTGCACTATTGAAGGTGATGATTCTCCGGGTGAAAAGCAAGGTAGACTCCCGAAAACCTCGCTTTTTGCGGGTGGTTTTCCGCGCGGCAGGCGATAAATAGCCTGATGCTGGGTGAAGATATGAAAGGCATGGATGTGCGGTTGATGTTTGGCGGAATGATTGACGGTAGGCGGATGTTCGGCGGGCCTTTATCCGGCCGGCGGCGAAAGGCCGCCATGGCTGCGATAATGGTCGCGGTATTCACCCTCCTTGGCAGCTTTCTGTCGTCCGCAACCTTGGCGTCGGCGCAGGATGCGCCAGCGGCCGCACCAGTCGCTATCCAGGCTTCCATCGTCGAGCAGGCGCGCACGGATCTGGAAAAATGGAAGGCCGATATTTCGGCAATCGCCAAACAGGTTGAGGCGGGCGGCAGCGATGACGTGCAACTGGTGGACCTGAAGGGACGCGCCGATACCATTGCAGCCGATGCTGCCGCCGCCAACACCAAGCTGCGGACCCGTCTGGACCAGATCAAGACGCGTCTCGACGCGCTTGGTGCTGCCCCGGCGGAAGGACAGCCACCCGAAGCGAGCATGGTGACGGAGGAGCGCTCCCGGCTGACGGCGGAGCGTGCCGAGGTGAATGCCATTGCCGGCGAGGTGGAGAGCACTGCCACCAACGCCGCGCAGATTTCCAACAACATTACGGCGGTTCGGCGGGCGCTTTTTGCCGCGACCCTGTTCAAGCGCACCGAAGTCTCTTCCCAGACGCTGGGCGACGCCTCTTCCGCCTTCGTGAGCGAGCTGACCAATCTCAACAACGCCTTCAGCAGTTGGGCGGGTTTCGTCTGGAACTACAAACGCCTGCCGATGTTCGGGGCGGTGATGCTGTCGATCATGGCGGCGCTGCTGTTTCTGGTGGGCGGTTATCGCTTTTTCGGCAGCCGCATGGAAAGGCGGGCCTTTTCCGGCGAGCCTTCCTATCTGCGGCGGCTTTCGGTGGCCTTCTGGTCAACCATGGTGCAGTCGCTGTCGCTTTTCCTGTTTCTGGTAACCTCGGCGTTTTTCCTCGATAATTTCAACGTGCTTCGTTCCGATATCGCGCCGATCCTGTTCGGGGCCATGGCAGTTACGGGCTTCGTCTATTTCGTGTCGCGGCTGAGCTACGCTATCTTTGCGCCGACGCAGCCGGAATGGCGTCTGTTGCAGGTTTCCAATCGCGGAGCGCACACGCTGTCCTCGGCCGTGCTTTTGATGGCGCTCGTCAACGGTCTCGATTATCTGTTCGGCACGATCAGCGAGACGCTCTATTCGCCGCTGATCGTCACCGTTGCCAAGAGCTTCATTGCCTCCATCATCATTGGCATCATCCTGCTCACCGTGTCGTTCCTGCGCCCGGTGATCGGTGAGGGGCAGGACTACGAGACCGGCAACCAGCGCCTGCCGCGCTGGCTGGTCATTCTGCTCAGGGTCGGCGGGCTTGTTCTCATCGGTGCCTGCCTGACGGGTTATGTGGGGCTGGCGCGGTTCCTTGCCACGCAGATCGTCGCCACCGGTGCGGTGCTCGCAACGATGTATATCGGCATTCTTTCCGGCAAGGCGATTTCGCGACAGGGCGCCTTTTCCGAATCCCTGGCCGGGCGTTATCTCGGGCGGCGCTACGGTCTCGGCCCGGTTGCGCTGGATCAGGCCGGTCTTGCGGCGGGGCTCGGCATCTATGTCATCGCACTCGCCTTCGGCGTGCCGCTCATCCTGTTTTCCTGGGGGTTCCAGCCGGGCGATATCGAAAGCTGGGCCTATCGTCTGCTGACCGGCATCACCGTCGGCAATGCCTCCATCTCGCTGATCGGCCTGTTCGGCGGCGTCCTTGTCTTTGCCATCGGCTACATCATCACACGCTGGTTCCAGAAGTGGCTGGACAACAACGTCATGGCGCGCGGGCAGGTGGATGCGGGCGTGCGCAACTCGGTCAAGACCGGCATCGGTTATCTCGGTATCGCGGTTGCGGCCATTTTCGGCGTCTCTTCCGCAGGTCTTAACCTCTCCAGCCTGGCGCTGGTGGCGTCTGCCCTTTCGGTCGGTATCGGTTTCGGCCTCCAGAACATCGTCTCGAACTTCGTCTCCGGCCTCATCCTGCTGGTCGAGCGTCCCTTCAAGGTGGGTGATTGGGTGGTGACAGGCACGACTGAAGGCACCGTCAAACGGCTTTCGGTGCGCGCGACCGAGATTGAAACCTTCCGCGGCCAGTCGATCATCGTGCCAAATTCGGAATTCATCAATTCCTCCGTCGGCAACTGGACACACCGCAACCGTATCATGCGTGCGGAAATTCCGGTCTCCGTTGCCTATGAATCCGATCCGCAGCAGGTGATGGATATTCTGCTAGAACTGGTGCGCACCCAGCCGCCCGTACTGCGCAACCCCGAACCGCACGTGGAATTCCTCCGTTTCGGCGACTTCTCGCTGGATTTCGAATTGCGTTTCCACCTCGCAGATCTTTCGAACGGGCTTGGCGTGAAAAACGCGCTGAGGATCGCAATCCTGAAACGCTTCCGCGAAGAGGGGATCGCCATCCCGTTCCCGCAGCGTAACCTCAACATCCACGTGGAAGGCGATGCAAATCCGCAAATGCTGGCGGCGCTGCTTTCGGAAGAGGGTGACAAGGCGGTGGCGGCGCATACTGGCGCGGCGGCGCCTGCCGCGGCAACTGCACCGGAAAAGGATGCGGGCAAGGCGGGTGACAAAACCGTGGTGGAGCCGAAGGCGACGTTGAAGGCGGCCGGCAAGGACAGTTAATCTGCGGCTACCGCGGCTGCGGCGACGCAGCCGATACGGGCGTTGACGGGCGCGGGGAGTTATCCTCGCGCCCTATTTGCATTGTGGCGGATGAGACGCCGGGGGGAAACAAAGGTGACGTCCAGAAGACTGTGGATGGTGCGGACGTTGCCGCGACCACAGGCCCGCAGGGCCAGCAGCCGGCGGCCGAAAACATGGCCGGCAATGACAACACCATTCGCAGCACGAACAGTTCCGGCCTCTTTTCCGATAGCCAGTTTGCGAGGCCGCTCGTCATAGGCTTCAACAGCGTTTCCATCGGTATGCGCAACAGCACGCCCGCATGGCTGGACGCCGCGGCAAAAGCTGCCGCTGGCAAGGACGTAAAAGACCGCGCCAAGATTTGTGCATCTTCGCAGGAGGTTGCGAAATGAGACTGGCTATTTTTCTCTTCGGTATGTTTTTTCCGTTTCTGGCAAATGCGCAGGATGTGGTTCGCCCGTCTGCGAGTGGAGATATTGCGCAATTCAACGATGATTGCATTTATCGTATTCCACCTTGCAGCAAGGATGATGGTGGCGGCGTTTTTCCGCCGCCACCACCTCCGCCCGGTGGCGGCGGCGGGATACACAATCTGCCAGGCGGTCCTGTCCTCAAGAACTCGATTATCGTTCCCGGCAATGACGTTATAAAGGGGTTAAACTTGGACGGCCCGGATGTGCGGGGAATGCAATTGCAGCTTCAGACCAGATAGACGGTTTATCCGGCGCTTCAGGCTCCAATCCGTCTTGGCTGACACTTGATCTGTTCCGGTTGGTATTTTCCCATATGTGCGCCACCGTCGTCTTCAAAAGGCGACGGTGGTTTGAATCCCGCCTCCAGCGACGGCATTTTCGCCCCTGTCGCAGCACCCTATGGCCATGTCGCAATCAGGCGGCTGAACGGCCGCCGCGCGCTTCATATTCCATCCCATCGATTTGGCAGCACGACAGGCAATGCCGGCGCTTTTTAGGGGTTCTGTAAATGAAGACACATGCACGGGCGGTGGTGATCGGTGGCGGCGTCGTCGGCGTTTCGACGCTTTATCATCTTGCCAAGAAGGGCTGGAGCGACAGCGTCCTTATCGAGCGCAAGGAACTGACCTCCGGTTCCACCTGGCACGCAGCCGGTCTTTTGCCGCTGTTCAACATGAGCTACTCGGTCGGCCAGATCCACAAATATTCGGTGAAGTTCTACGAGGAGCTTCAGGAAGAGACCGGCATGAATGTCGGTTTCTCCAAGGTCTCCAACATTCGTCTCGCCCGCACCAAGGATCGCTGGGACGAATATATGTATTATGCCGGCATTGCCGAGACTATCGGCGTGCGGGTCAACATGCTGACGCCGGAGCAGGTGAAGGAAATCTGGCCGCTTTGCGAGACGGACGGCCTGCTGGGCGCAATCCAGCACCCCGATGATGGTTATATCCAGCCCGCCGACCTGACGCAGGCGCTGGCGAAGGGCGCGCGAGACCGTGGCGCCACCATCTATCGCAACACCACCGTCACCGCCATCGAGCAGCTGGAAGACGGTCACTGGAAGGTGACGACGGATAAGGGCGAGATCATCGCCGAACATATCATCTCCTGCACCGGCTCCTTTGCCCGCAAGACCGGCGAGATGGTCGGCATCAATATTCCGGTCATCCCGGTTGAGCACCAATATATCGTCACCGAGCCGCACCCGGCCATTCTGGAGCGCCGCCGTCAGGGTCTGCCGGAAATGGGCGTTCTGCGTGAATCGGATTCGGCCTGGTACATGCGCGAGGAGGCCGGCGGTCTGATCCTCGGCCCTTACGAAGTCGGCGCTCCGGTCTGTTATGTCGACGGTCCCTCTGACGATAGCGAATATGAGCTGTTCCAGGAGGAACTCGACCGGCTTATGCCGCATATCGAAACGGCGATGGTGCGTGTTCCGGCTTTCGGCGAAGTCGGTATCAAGAAGGTCTATAACGGCGCTATCGCCTATACGCCTGATGGCAACCCGATCGTCGGTCCGGCACCGGGCCTGAAGAATTTCTGGCTGAATGAAGGCCACTCGTTCGGCATCACCGCTGCCGGTGGTGCTGGCTGGCAGCTTGCCGAATGGATCGTTGATGGTGAGCCTACACTCGATCTGATGGGTGTCGATCCGCGACGCTTCGGCCCTCACGCGACGGAAGGTTACCTCATTGCCAAGAATGAGGAAGCCTATGCCAACGTCTTCACCATGCATTACCCTGATGAAGAACGTTCCGCTGCCCGTCCGCTGAAGACGACGCCGGTTTACGACCGTCTGAAGAAGCTTGGCGGCGTGTTCGGTTCCGTTTACGGCTGGGAACGTGCCAACTGGTATGCGCCGGAAGGTTATGCGCTGCGCGAAGAGGACCTCGGCGTCGGTGCGGATGTCATCACCAGCCACAACTATGCGCCGCCACTGGATGATGGCCGTATCGTTGAGAAGTGGTCGTTCCGCCGCTCGAACTATTTCGAACATGTCGGCAACGAGGTGAAGAACGTCACCCAGAATGTCGGCGTGCTTGACATGTCGGCCTTCGCCAAGATGGAAGTCTCCGGTCCAGGCGCGCGCGCCTGGCTGGACAGCATTCTCGCCAATATCGTGCCGAAGAAGCGCGGCCGTATTGCGCTGACGCATCTTCTGACTCCAAATGGCGGCGTGAAGGTGGAGTTCACCGTCTATGAATGGGCGCCGGGCCGGTTCTATCTTGTGTCCGCCGGTGGTCTTGAGGCGCACGATCATGACGTGCTCCAGCGGCTTGCGCCCACCGACGGTTCCGTCGTGCTGCAGCCCATCACCCAGAAATACGGCGTGCTGGTGCTTGCCGGTCCGAAGTCGCGCGATCTCCTGAAGAAGCTGACCCGTACCAGCCTCGAGAACAAGGATTTCCCGTGGCTGACGGCGAAGCAGATCTCAGTGGGTGTGGCGACGGCGCATGCGCTGCGCGTCAACTTCGTCGGTGAACTGGGCTGGGAGTTGCACCATCCTATCGAAATGCAGAACTACATCTTCGACCGGCTGATGGAAGCGGGCGCCGAATTTGGCATCAAGCCATTCGGTATTCGTGCGATGGTGTCGATGTCGCTTGAAAAGTCGTATCGCAACATGGGCCGCGAGCTTTCGGTCGAATATAACGCCTATGAATCCGGTCTCGACCGTTTCCTGCGTCCGGAGAAAAACTTCATCGGCCGCGATGCGCTGGTGGCATACAAGGAAGCCGGCTTGAAATCGGTATTCTCGACGCTGACCGTTTCGGGCAATACGGATGTCGATGCCCGTGGTTCTGAAGCTATCTTCGACGCAGATGGCGCACTTGCCGGCCGTGTGACGAGCGGCGGCTTTGGCTGGCGTATCGGCAAATCGATTGCGCTTGCCATGCTGAAACCCGAATATGCCACGATTGGCACGAAGCTGAAAATCCGCATTCTCGGCACGCTTTATGATGCCGAGGTGGTGGAAGAAAGCCCCTTCGATACTGAAAACGCGCTGCTGCGCGCCTGAGGGATTTTCCTGGAAGCATTCGAAACACGGCCCTCCCTCGGGGGCCGTGTTTTCTTTTGGGTAAGCATGTATGCCGACTGTTTTCGGGCAAAAGTGTTATTAATCATTCTGAAAAATACGCCTGCTAATTTCCCGTGAAAGACGACGGGGGACTGGGACAAAATGAATTTTCTGGGCATTACGGGCATGCAATATTCTGGTGTGCCATTTACCAATTGCCGCATTTTGCTTGCGGAAGATACCAATGTGTTCACCCAGATGGTGAGCATGCGCCTGAAAGAATTGCTGGGCGTTTCCGTGGAGGTGTGCCGTAACTTCGAGGAGTTGCAGGCGTGCTACGAACACTCGGCCGAACCCGTGACGCTTGCGATTTCCAACATCAATCTTCCGGGGGCGGAAAATGGCGAGGCGCTGGAATATCTGATCGATCTTTCGATCCCGACCATCGTTTTCACCAGCACGTTCCATGAGGCGACCCGCGAAACGCTGATCGCCAAGAATGTGGTCGACTACATTCTGAAAGACAATATCTTTGCCGTGGACATGCTGACGGAATCCATCTGTCGGTTCCTCACCAACCACCGCCACCATGTGCTGATCGTGGATGACAGCCCAACGGCGCGGGCGCTGCTTTCCAGCCGCCTCAAGCGTTATAATTTCCGCGTCAGCCTTGCCGATAGCGGTGCGAAGGCGCTCGAAATCCTGAAGGCCAATCCCGATATCGGGCTGGTGGTGACCGACTACAATATGCCCGATATCGACGGTTTCGAACTGACACGGCGCATCCGCACCGTGCGCGGCTCGCACGAGTTGCGCATCATCGGCGTTTCCTCTTCCACCAACCGGCTTTTGTCGGCGCGGTTCCTGAAGGCGGGCGGTAACGATTTTATGCTTCGACCCTTCATCGACGAGGAATTTTATTGCCGCGTCAATCAGAACCTCGACACGCTGGTGCAGATACAGCTGGCCAAGGCTGGCGTGAGACCGGCGGCCTGACCGGACTTTTCGTTATCAAAGCCGCGATAAGTCAAAGCTGAGACTCGAGCGGCAGGAACCGCATGATGCCGGCGACGATCCGGCGGCTGATGGCAGCGTCCGGTTCGCGTCGGTATGTCTTCGGCTGGCCGTGTTCTTCGGTCATCCAGACGATGCGATTGCCGTTGTCTATATCCAGCTCGAAGCTCATTGAGCGGCGGATCTCTTCGCTGAATATCTCGTCCATGCGCGCAACCAGCGGGGCTGAGGTGAAAACGACGCCCATTTCCGTGTTGAGAGACGCGGAGCGTGGATCGAAATTGAGCGAGCCAATATAGCCGGTCTTGCCGTCGCGGGAAAAAGCCTTGGTGTGAAGGCTCGCCTGTCCTGAACCGCGAAGCGTAAAGCTTGGCTGGTCCGCCTGTGCACGCAGTTCATGCAGTCGCACCCCGCCCAGCAGAAGCGGCTTTCGATACCGTGCGTAACCGGCGTGAACGGCGGCAACATCTGTAGCAGCCAGCGAGTTGGTGAGGATGGCAACCGAGACGCCGCGCTCGGCAAGGTTTGCGAAAATGTCCAAGCCCTGTTTGCCGGGAATGAAATAGGGGGAGGTGATGTGCAGGCTGTCATTTGCCGCCTGCATCAGCGGCAGCAGGCTCTCCATCAGGAAGTTGTGGCCGTTGCGGCGTTTTCCCGCTGCTTTTTCCGGCGGGTCGGCAAGCACGTCAGCTTCATCGACCCAGTGCAGGCGGTCCGACATCAGGAAATGTCCGCTGCCATATTGGTTTTCGACGCGCTCGAGATAAGGTTTGGCAGCCTCGCCTTTCGGCAGCGCAGCAAGCTCGCGCCTTAACCTGGCAAGCTTGCTCGGCCTGCGCGCCAGAAGCGAGCGCACGGGAACGGAAACGGCGCTGTTCCAGTAGTCGTCGAAGATTTCGGTGGCATCCGCAACGATCCTGCCGAAACCGAGAATGTCGAAATCGTGGAAATTGGCCCGTTCGGCGGCATCGAAATAGGCGTCGCCAATATTACGGCCGCCAACGATCGCGGCGCGTCCGTCGGCAATCCACGCCTTGTTGTGCATGCGCCGGTTGACGCTTCGGAACCGGAGGACCAGTTCCAGGCTTCGATACAGGATGTTTTCCCGCGCCCTGGTTGGGTTGAAGAGCCGCAACTCGATATTGGGATGGCTGTCGATGGCGTGGAAAATGCGGTCAGACATCGAGACGCCGAGATCGTCCAGAAGCAGCCTCACGCGCACGCCGCGATCAGCCGCTGCAATGACCTCGCGCATCATCAGCCGACCGGTCAGATCGGCGTTCCACATATAATACATCAGATCAAGGCTGCGCCCAGCCGCCCGCGCCGCAGCCATGCGCACTGCAAAGGCATCCAGATTGGAATGCAGCAGGCAGAGCGCGTTTTTCTCGTTCCAGCCGTCCCTTATCGACTGCCAGTGGCGGTCGAGCCCGGTCGCATCCTCGGCAACGGGCAGGGCAGTTGAGGGGCGTTTGGGAATGGCCTTTTCCCGCTGCTTGCTGATGACAACAAACAGGGCTGGTCCGACGACCAGCAGCACCATGGCGATAAAGACCGTAAATGCAGTCACTTGTTTTGATCACTCCCGGCCTGAAGGTTATCAGGCCAGGTGAAAACGCGCGAGCACATAAAGCGTTCACGGCAGAAGAGGGCGCGGGAGCGAAAAAGCCTGCCTTGCGAAGCGAATGCAGGAGGCGGGACTTGTGAATCACATAAGTGTATGCTTATCTGTTGTCATGACAGAGAATGATATTTTCCGGGCGCTGGCCGATCCGACACGCCGCGCTATTTTCGAAAAGCTCGCGGATGGTGCCCAGAACGCTTCCGCCTTGCGTGAGGGTATCGATATCAGCCAGCCGGCCATGTCGCAGCATCTTGCCGTGCTGCGGGGGGCGGGGCTGGTCGTCGAACGGCGGCAGGGTCGTTTCGTCAATTACGAGGTCGATCCGGATGGGCTGACACGGATTGCGACATGGCTTGGCAAATACCGCGCCTACTGGCCGCAGCGCGTAGAAGCACTCAAGCTCTTGCTGAAGGATATGGATCAATGAACAGGGAACTGCCCGCAGCACCGAAACCCGGTATCGAGCTGGAATATGATCTCGATGAGCCGCCGCAAAAAGTCTGGCGTGCGATCAGCATTCCGGCCTTCCGTGAAAACTGGTTGCCGAAGGAGGCTTTGGCTGAACCCGAGGCGATCAGGATCACCCCGGGGAAGGAGGTCTGCTACAGGATACGGGATGACGTTCCGCCATTTTTGGAAAGCACCGTCACCTTCAGTATTGCATCCAACGCGAGCGGCGGCACCAGCCTGCGGGTCATTCATGAGTTGCCCATCACCGGTTCCGGTCGGATGACAAAGGCCGCCGCAAACCACAACCGTTCGCCCATCAAGCTCGCCGCCTGATCCACCACATTTCCTTACATTTTCAAACGACAGGAGTTCGCCGATGCGCGAAGCGATGCAACTCGTCCCTATGGTAGTTGAACAATCCGCTAGGGGAGAAAGGTCCTTCGACATCTATTCCCGGCTGTTGCGGGAAAGGATCATCTTTCTCAACGGTGAGGTCAACGACGCTGTTTCCGCGCTTGTCTGCGCGCAACTGCTGTTTCTGGAGGCGGAAAACCCGAAGAAGCCGATCCATCTCTACATCAATTCTCCAGGCGGCGTCGTGACCAGCGGTCTCGCAATGTATGACACCATGCGCTACATCCGCGCGCCGGTTCATACTCTGTGCATGGGGACCGCCCGTTCGATGGGCTCGTTCCTGCTTATGGCGGGCGAACCGGGCGCGCGGGCGGCATTGCCCAACGCCAGCATCCTCATTCACCAGCCGTCCGGCGGGTTTCAGGGGCAGGCGTCGGATATGCTCATCCATGCTGAAGAAATCAGGCAGACAAAGCACCGAATGACGCGGCTTTATGCCGAGCATTGCAAACGCAGCTATGACGAGTTTGAAGCGGCAATGGATCGCGACCGTTTCATGACGGTGGAAGAGGCACTGGAGTGGGGTTTGATCGACCGCGTTCTGGACGTTCGCGAAGATGTGGCGGCGGCATGACTCAAATCGTCCCGGTTGGCGCATGGCTGGCCGGGACGGTTGATCAGATATCCAGATTATCCGCGAAGGCAGCGCGTTCCTGAATGAAGCGGAAGCGGGCATCCGCCTTGGTGCCCATCAGATTGTCGACCGCCTCGCGGGTGCCTTCGAAATCCACGTCGTCGATCTCGACGCGCAGCAGGGTGCGCTTTTCGGGATCCATGGTGGTTTCCTTCAACTGGGCCGCCATCATTTCGCCAAGGCCTTTGAAGCGGCCGATTTCGACCTTCTTGCCCTTGAAGACGGTTTCCATCAATTCGGCGCGGTGGGCGTCGTCGCGGGCATAGGCGCTCTTGGCACCCTGACGGATGACGTAGAGCGGCGGCACCGCGAGATAGAGGTGGTTGCCACGAATGAGTTCCGGCATTTCCTGATAGAAGAAGGTGATGAGCAGCGAGGCGATGTGAGCACCATCGACGTCGGCATCCGTCATGATGATGATGCGTTCGTAACGAAGATCCTCTTCGCGGTACTTGGTGCGCGTGCCGCAGCCCAGCGCCTGGATGAGATCGGCGATCTGCTGGTTGGCGGAGAGTTTTTCACGGCTGGCGCTGCCGACGTTGAGGATCTTGCCGCGCAGCGGCAGGATGGCCTGATTGGCGCGGTTGCGCGCCTGTTTGGCCGAGCCGCCAGCCGAGTCACCCTCAACGATGAAAAGCTCGGCATTCTCAGCCGTGTTCTGCGAGCAGTCCGCCAGCTTACCGGGCAGGCGAAGCTTGCGCACCGCCGTCTTGCGGTTGACTTCCTTTTCCTTGCGGCGGCGCAGGCGTTCTTCGGCGCGCTCGATCACCCAGTCCAGCAGCTTCGCCGCTTCGCCCGGATTGCCGGTGAGATAATGGTCAAAGGGATCGCGTAGCGCGTTTTCGACGATGCGCTGGGCCTCGACGGTCGCGAGCTTGTCCTTGGTCTGGCCGACGAATTCCGGCTCGCGGATGAAGACGGAGAGCATGCCCGCTGCCGAGATCATCACGTCATCGGTGGTGATTTCCCTGGCGCGCTTGTTCTGGGTCAGCTCCGCGTAGTTCTTCAGACCCTTGGTGAGCGCGATGCGGAAACCGGCCTCATGCGTACCGCCTTCAGGCGTCGGGATGGTATTGCAATAGGAATGGATCTGCGTGTCGCCGCCATACCAGGTCACAGCCCATTCCAGCGCGCCGTGGCCACCGGTCTTTTCGGTGCGGCCGGAGAAAATCTCGCGGGTGACGGTGAATTCCTTGCCGAGCGTGGCGGCCAGATAGTCCTTCAGACCACCGGGGAAATGGAACACGGCCTTTTCGGGGATTTCGCCACCGGCGGGCACCATGCCGGGATCGCAGCTCCAGCGGATTTCGACGCCGCCGAAGAGATAAGCCTTGGAGCGGGCCATGCGGAAAATACGGGCCGGTTCGAATTTTGCGTGATCGCCGAAGATCTGCGGGTCCGGATGGAAACGCACGCGGGTGCCGCGTCGGTTGTGCACGTCACCCAGTTCTTCGAGACCGCCGATCGGCGCACCGCGCGAAAAGCGCTGGCGGTAAAGCTTGCGGTTACGGGCGACTTCCACTTCCAGAAGATCGGACAGCGCATTGACCACGGAAACGCCGACGCCGTGCAGGCCGCCGGAGGTTTCATAGGCCTTGCCATCGAACTTGCCGCCGGCATGCAGCTTGGTCATGATGACTTCGAGCGTCGACTTGCCCGGAACCTGCGGATGGTTTTCCACCGGAATGCCGCGTCCGTTATCGGTCACGGTGAGGAAACCCTCGGTATCGAGATGGACCTCGATGAAATTGGCGTGGCCTGCGACGGCCTCGTCCATGGAGTTGTCGATGACTTCGGCAAAGAGGTGGTGCAGCGCCTTCTCGTCGGTGCCGCCAATATACATGCCGGGTCGCATGCGCACCGGTTCCAGCCCTTCGAGCACGCGGATCGACGAGGCACCGTAGTCGTCACCGGAAGGAGACACGGGCGCTGGGGGCGGGGGCGTCGTGACGGCCGCAACGGCTGCTGGTTTCGGCTGCACGTTCACGTTCGCGGCTGCGGACACCGGGGCCTTCACGGGTTTTGCCGTGTCCTCGTTCTTTTCCGTTTCGCTGTTTGGTGCCACCGGAAGACCGGAGAAGAGATCGTTGCTATCGTCCATCATGTCCAAGGTTCAAAAAAGCGTGTCGTCAGAATTTCGCCAAGCGAATCAGTATGCCAATAGGGGCAAGTATAGCGCCAAACGTGCAGGGCGTGTGGCCTAACGCGGCGCACCCTATGCCACGACTATGTCAGGGTTTCGCAACAGGAGGATTGCGCTGCCGCCCTGGCAATGGCAAGTCTCGCAGCCACGAATGAACGGTTAACCAAGTCATGTCCACAGCTCATTTCACGTTTTGTACTCTTTTCTGCCTGACTGTTGCGGCGATGCCGGGCGGTGCCGGGGCGGCGGACGGGCCGCTGCGGCCGTTCAAGGACGAGCTGTTTTCCAGCCAGACAGTGCTTTCCACGGCCGATGGCGGCGCATCTGAGGTGATCGATTATCAGGAGATGCGCGATATCAACGGCCGCGACGAGGTACCGGAACGCCGGGTGAAGCGGCAATATGTGGATATGGCGCCCAAGACAGCGCAGGCGATGGAATCCGTGACGGTTGAGGGCAGGGCGCTTGAGGTGGGCCGAGTCGGGCCATCATCCGGGCAGGCCTTCACCGTGATCTTCATTCACGGGCGCGGCGGCGACCGGCGGCTTGGCATGAACGACTATACGTTCGGCGGCAATTTCAACCGGCTGAAAAATCTGGCTGTCGCCAATGGCGGCACCTATTATGTGCCGAGCGTACGATCCTTCGATGCCAATGGCGTTGCCGACGTTTCCGCGCTGATCGCCTATGCTGCTAGCAAATCCGGCGGCAAGCCGGTGGTGTTGGCCTGCGCCTCCATGGGCAGCTTCATCTGCTACGGCATCAGCCGCGACAAGGCGACGGTCGGCAATCTCAAGGGCATGGCGATCCTTGGCGGCGCGGTCGATCCCGATTTTCCGAAAAGCGCCTTTGCGAAAGCCAAAAAGCCGGTGTGGTTCACCCATGGCAGCGCCGACAAGGTCTATTCCGCCGACAGTCAGGCGACCATCTTCCGCACCTTGCTGAAGGCGGGAGAGCCGGCGCGCTTCACGCTTTTTGAGACAGGCACGCATGGAACGCCGGTGCGCATGACCGACTGGCGGGCGGTTTTGAACTGGATTTTGAGCCGATGAGGTCCAGTTTTGGTTCGACAGGCGCGAATTTCGGCACATTGACTGACGTTTTGAAGCTTATGACTGCTTTTTTGTACCAATTGTCATCAGCTGCGTTTAAGGAAATATTCCGGGATTTCCGGCAGGGTTTCTGTCGCGATTAGGGGCCGCCTGGCGGCTGAGGTAAGGGGTGTTCGCGCAAGCGGCTCTCCGAGACAAAGGGAATGGGATACGCATGACGCCGAATGTTCGACCGCTTGTAGCCGGAAACTGGAAGATGAACGGCACCCGTTCGTCGCTCGATCAGATCAAGGCCATGGCAGAGGGCGTCAAGGGCGCGCTTTCCGAAAAGGTGGATGCGCTGATCTGCCCGCCATCGACGCTTCTTTATGTGGCAACCGCGCTCTGCGACGACAGCCCGCTGATGATTGGCGGACAGGATTGCCACCAGAATGTTTCCGGCGCGCATACGGGTGACATTTCCGCCGAGATGATTGCCGATTGCTTCGGCACCCATGTCATCGTCGGCCACTCCGAGCGTCGCACCGACCATGCCGAGACGGATCATCTGGTCCGCGCCAAGGCCGTTGCCGCCCATCAGGCCGATCTTATCGCCATCGTCTGCATTGGCGAGACGGCGGATGAGCGCAAGGCGGGCCAGACGCTCGATATCCTCAAGCGCCAGCTCGCCGGATCGCTTCCGGACGAGGCAACCGCCGAAAACACCGTCATCGCTTATGAGCCGGTCTGGGCGATCGGCACGGGTCTGACGCCGACCACGCAGGATGTGCGCGAGGCCCATGCCTTCATGCGCGACGAGCTGGTCAAGCGCTTTGGCGATGAAGGCAAGACCATGCGGATTCTTTACGGCGGCTCGGTGAAGCCTGCCAATGCGCTGGAACTGATGGGTGTCGAGAATGTCGACGGCGCATTGATCGGCGGCGCGAGCTTGAAAGCCTCCGACTTCCTTTCCATCTATGCGGCATACGAGCAACTGACGGCTTGAGACACGCTTTCCTGCCACAGTGGCGGGAAAGGGGCTTGGAATAAGCCTTCGCCTCATGTAAAGAGCCGCGAAACCTTCTTTGTAGTGCTCCGCGCGGGGCATGGAATGGATTGTCATGCAGACCGTTTTGATTGTTATTCACCTCATGATCGTGCTGGCGCTTGTCGGCGTGGTTCTGATCCAGCGTTCCGAAGGCGGCGGCCTCGGCATCGGCGGCGGTTCGGGCTTCATGTCCGCGCGCGGAACGGCCAATGCGCTGACCCGCACGACGGGTATCCTTGCCGCGCTGTTCTTCGTGACGTCGCTCGGACTTGGTCTTCTGACCCGGTACGAATCGCGCCCGACGGATATTCTGAACCGTATTCCGGCCACGCAGGGTCAGGGCAACGGCATTCTCGACACGCTCGGCCCGGCACAGACGCCGGCAACGCCGGCTCCGGCTGAGAATGGCGTTCCGACCAACAGCGGCGCTGCAGCACCTGCGCAGACCGCGCCTGCGCCGGCCACTGCTGGTGAAGCCGCTCCGGCACCGGCCAAGCCCGCCGATCCGAACGCAGTTCCGACCGGTCAATAAGCCCGGTTATGATTTAACGCTCCGGCAGGCCAAAAGCCTGCCGGTTTTCTTTTGTTCGCATTTCGCCACATCCCATTGCCAATTCGTCAACAGCGAATTTGCAACAGCATGAAATTTGGGCTGGCGGAATCAGAGGTAAAAAGGTATCCGGTGAATCCCATGGCGCGATATGTATTCATCACAGGCGGCGTGGTCTCCTCTCTCGGTAAGGGCATCGCAGCTGCGGCACTCGGAGCATTGCTGCAATCCCGTGGTTATCGGGTGCGGCTTCGCAAACTTGACCCCTATTTGAACGTCGATCCCGGCACGATGAGCCCGACACAGCACGGCGAAGTGTTTGTGACGGACGACGGTGCCGAGACGGACCTCGACCTTGGCCACTATGAACGCTTTACGGGGCGTTCGGCGACCAAGACCGACAACATCACCACTGGCCGCATCTACAAGAACATCATCGACAAGGAACGCCGCGGCGACTATCTCGGCGCGACCGTTCAGGTCATTCCGCATGTCACCAACGAGATCAAGGATTTCGTGACCGAAGGTAATGACGAGTACGACTTCGTCATCTGCGAAATCGGCGGCACGGTGGGTGATATCGAGGCGATGCCGTTCATGGAGGCGATCCGCCAGCTCGGCAACGACCTGCCGCGCGGCACTGCAATCTATGTTCACCTGACGCTGATGCCTTACATTCCGGCGGCCGGCGAATTGAAGACCAAGCCGACCCAGCATTCCGTGAAGGAACTGCAGGCGCTTGGCATTCATCCCGACATCCTGCTGGTGCGCGCCGACCGGGAAATCCCGGAAGCGGAACGCCGCAAGCTTTCGCTGTTCTGCAACGTGCGTCCTTCCGCCGTCATTCAGGCGCTGGATGTTGCCAACATCTATGACGTTCCGATCGCCTACCACAATGAAGGTCTCGATTCGGAAGTGCTGGCCGCTTTCGGTATCGAACCGGCGCCGAAGCCGCGTCTGGAACAGTGGGAAGAGGTCTGCAACCGTATCCGCACGCCGGAAGGCGAGGTAACGATTGCGATCGTCGGCAAATATACCGGCCTCAAGGACGCCTACAAGTCGCTGATCGAGGCGCTGCATCACGGTGGTTTTGCCAACCGCGTCAAGGTCAAGCTGGAGTGGATCGAGTCGGAAGTCTTCGAAAAGGAAGATCCGACGCCCTATCTCGAAAAGGTCAACGGCATTCTGGTGCCGGGCGGTTTCGGCGAGCGCGGTTCGGAAGGCAAGATCATGGCGGCGCAGTTCGCCCGTGAGCGCAACGTGCCCTATTTCGGGATCTGCTTTGGCATGCAGATGGCAGTCGTGGAAGCGGCGCGTCATCTGGCTGGCATCGAGAATGCCTCCTCCACCGAATTCGGTCCGACGGCTGAGCCCGTCGTTGGCCTGATGACCGAGTGGGTAAAGGGCAATGAGCTGGAGAAGCGCTCCACCAAGGGCGATCTCGGCGGCACCATGCGTCTCGGCGCTTACAAGGCAGCGCTGAAGAAGGACACGAAGATCGCCGAAATCTACGGTTCCACGGATATTTCCGAGCGCCACCGCCACCGTTACGAGGTGAATGTGGACTATAAGGACCGGCTGGAAGAGTGCGGCCTCGTCTTCTCGGGCATGTCTCCTGATGGTGTGCTGCCGGAAACGGTGGAATATCCTGACCATCCCTGGTTCATCGGTGTGCAATACCACCCGGAACTCAAGAGCCGCCCGCTCGATCCGCATCCGCTGTTTGCCAGCTTCGTCGAAGCGGCGGTGGAGCAGAGCCGGCTGGTTTGACGGTTTGAATGAGATGAAGAGGGCCGCTTTTGCGGCCCTTTTTTATTGGGGTGCGCAAAGAAAGCGTCAGGCCAGAAGGTTGTGCTTCCTCAGCCATGCCTCATACCATCCAGGCCATTCTTGCGTGGGGGTTCCGGGCTTGCCCATGCCGAAGCCGTGGCCGCCAGAAATGATTGGGTGAAATTCGACATCGACATCCGCCTTCTCGCACGCCTGCTGCATGATACGGCTATTGGCGGGATTGGAAATCCGGTCGTCATCCGCCTGCGTGAGGAAGACCGGAGGGCAATCTTTGCTCACATGGCTTTCCACTGACCACTCTCGTGTTGCCTCCTCTGTCGGGTGCCTGCCGATAAGTGACCTCCGGGTCGATGTGTGGTCATAGGGCGCTGCAAGCGTGATGACCGGATAGATCAGGGCCGCAACATCCGGCCGGGCTGATTGCCTGTCGATGTCATCGACTGCTTCGTAAGACGCAAAAGCCGAGCGAGCGGCGGCCAACCCCATCAAGTGCCCGCCCGCAGAAAAACCAAGTGCGCCGATCCTGTGCGGATCGATCTGCCGGTCCGAAGCGCGTGCACGCACCAGACGAAATGCGCGCTGCGCATCCTGAAGCGGTGCCAGCGGTCCAGCAGCCCATCCTTCAATCGGCAGACGATAGGTGAGGACAAAAGCATAAATGCCTCTGGCCGCGAGCCAGCGTGCGGCGGGATAGGACTCCTTGCCTTCCTCGATGCGTTTATATCCACCGCCACCTGCAATGATCATTGCGGAACCATTTGGCTTTGCGGGAGCGAAAACCTCCAGGCTCGGTACGGCAATGTTGGTGACAGCGCCTTTTTTGCTTATATCCGGGACGCCGTTCGGACCACCGCCTCCCGGAGGCGGGCCGGGCCAAAGCGAAATCCATTGCCGATCGCCTTGCGCAAACAGACTTGGGACTTTCATGGCCGTGGCGAGGAAGGCACCACCAAGAAGCAGGCTGCGGCGGCAGATCATGATGTCATCCTCAATCGTGCACCTGGTTTCGGCATTCTCTCCGGAAGAACAGCTTACGGGGACGATTTAAAAACACCAAGAGTGGTCAGTACCGGGACATCCCAATGCTATGACCAATCGAACAAACAAAAAACGGGCCCGAAGGCCCGTTCTCTATTCCAGCGATAATCCCGACCGGCTTACTTCGGGCCGATCATGTTTTCCGGGCGCACATACTGGTCGAATTCCTCGTTCGTGAGGTATCCGCCGCCGACGGCCTCGTCGCGCAGTGTCGTGCCGTTCTTGTGCGCGGTCTTGGCGATCTTGGCGCAGATGTCGTAGCCGAGCTTGCTGTTGAGAGCCGTGACGAGCATCAGCGAGTTCTCGACGCCCTTCCTGATGTTGTCTTCGCGGGCTTCGATGCCGACGACGCAGTTGTCGGTGAAGGAGACGGCGGCATCGCCCAGAAGCTGGACCGACTGCAGGAAATTGTAGGCCATCATCGGATTATAGACGTTCAGTTCGAAGTGCCCCTGCGAGCCTGCGAAGGAGAGCGCTGCATTGTTGCCGAAGATGTGGGCGCAAACCTGCGTCAGCGCTTCCGACTGCGTCGGGTTGACCTTGCCCGGCATGATCGATGAGCCGGGTTCATTTTCCGGCAGCGACAATTCGCCAAGACCGGCGCGCGGGCCGGAGCCGAGGAAGCGGATGTCGTTGGCGATCTTGAACAGGGCTGCTGCTGCGGCATTGATCGCGCCATGCGAGAACACCATGGAATCGTGCGAGGCAAGCGCTTCGAACTTGTTCGGCGCCGTCACGAACGGCAGGCCGGTGATCTTGGAAATCTCTTCGGCAACCTTTTCAGCGAAACCGACGGGGGCGTTCAGGCCCGTGCCGACCGCCGTGCCGCCCTGGGCAAGCTTGGAAAGTGCGGGCAGGGTGAGTTCGATATTGGCAATCGCCGAGGCGACCTGCGCGGCATAACCGGAAAACTCCTGGCCGAGCGTCAGCGGCGTGGCATCCTGCGTGTGGGTGCGGCCGATCTTTATGATCTTTTCGAACTGCTTGACCTTGGCTTCCAGCGCCGTGTGCAGGTGCTTGAGGGCCGGCAGCAGGTGGTGAACGATCTCTTCCACGCAGGCGATGTGCATTGCCGTCGGATAGGTGTCGTTCGAGGACTGGCTCATATTGACGTGGTCGTTGGGGTGAACCGGCTTCTTGGTGCCCATTTCTCCGCCGAGCATCTCGATTGCGCGGTTGGAAATCACCTCATTGGCATTCATGTTGGATTGCGTGCCGGAGCCGGTCTGCCAGACGACCAGCGGGAAATGCTCGGTCAGCTTGCCGTCGATGACTTCCTGTGCAGCTGCGATGATTGCGTCGCCTACCTTGGGGTCGAGGCCTGCAAGCGCCATGTTCGCACGGGCGGCGGCCTGCTTGACGATGCCGAGCGCGCGAACGACAGAGGCGGGCTGCTTTTCCCAGCCGATCTTGAAGTTGCCGAGCGAGCGCTGCGCCTGCGCGCCCCAATAGCGATCGGCCTGAACTTCAATGGGTCCAAATGTATCGGTTTCCGTCCGTGTGGCTGTCATCAATCTTGCCTTTTTACTCGTTTTCCTCCGCCAAAACGGCACTTCGCCCGCCTTGCGCGCGCCGATATATAGAATCATCGCGCTGGCAATGAAAGCGTTGCGAGGCATGCCTGGCAGATATTTCCCTTGGGACAGGGCGATTTTGGCGCTCATCCTGCCCGGTTAAGAAAAAGACCTTGGCGTGTCATTTTTACTACGTCGATAAAAGCCCGGAAAACCGGGGTTTCACCGGCTTGGAACGGCTTGGCCAACCACGGCAAAGTGAATGAAATAAATAGAAATTTAACCATTCTCGCCAATTCTGGAAATTACGTTTTTATGGTTTTGGCCGTAATATGAGGTTCATTTCGGGTGCGTTCTGGACTTCGGCGTTTTCTTTTCAACGGGCCGTCTATCGGCTAGACAAGCATGAAACTGGATGCTCCGTCTTCGTTGGCGGCGCTGGGTGCTACGAGGATCAAATTGCAAGTCACATCTGGAAAAACATCGGCAGCGCTGGTGCTGGCTCTCGGTCTTTCCGTTTCCACCGCTCTTCCCGGCAGCGCCGGCGCGGTAACGCTGATGGACCTTTTGCGTGGCGGGCCTGGCAAGGTTGCGCGCGATCGCGGTGAAATGCCGCCAGCCGGTATCGTCACCTCGCCGCCGACGGTCGGACCGAGCGCCGATGCATCCGATCCCGAGCCTCTGCCGCGTGTTTCCGGTCCACGTTATTACGATTACAAGGCCGATACCGCACGCGCTGTGAACACCGCCAATTTCGGCGAGGGTCTTGCCAATGTGAAGTTCAGCGCCACCCCCGAAATCGGCAAGGCTCTGGAAGCCTATTACGGTGCCGGCGGCAAGGCGCTCTGGGTTTCGGACGGCGAGCTGACTGCCCGCGCGAACGCCGTCATGGCGTTTTTGGAGACTGTTGGCGAAAGCGGCCTCGATCCGGCCGATTACAGCATTTCAGTACCCGCAAAGGACGTAACCGCCAGCATCAGCGCAGGCGCGAACGCATCCGGCACGCCGGTGGAAGTGGCTTCCGCATCGACCTCCGACGCCTATCAGCGCGCGCAGATGCAGTTCGAGCTTGCGCTTTCCGCCAAAGTCCTGGCCTATGTGCAGGATACGACGCGTGGCCGTGTCGATCCGAACCGGCTGTCCGGTTACCACGATTTCAAGCGCAAGACGGTGAACCTTGCGCCCGTGCTGAAGCTTGCAGGCCTCAGCCCGGATATCGCAGCCTATCTGCGCAGCCGTGAACCTTCGAACGCCGAATATCTGGCGCTGAAGGCCGAACTGGCCCGGTTGCGCAGCGAGGGTGATGCGGCCAACACGGTCAAGGTCCCCGCCGATCTGGTGCTGAAACCCGGCAACAGCAGCGGCGACATGGCGAGCGTCGTCAAGGCAATCGAACATCGCGCTTCGCCTGCCTTCAAGGCGGAACATGCGGCGATCATTTCCGGCTACCAGCAGACGCCGGATTATACGCCTGATCTCGTTGATCTGGTGAAGGCATTCCAGAGCGAAAACGGCCTGAAGGCCGACGGCGTCATCGGCCGCGCGACCGTGCGTGCCATGGTCGGCGAAAGCAACGACGCCCGGATTGCCAAGGTGCAGGTGGCGATGGAGCAGATCCGCTGGCTGCCAGCCGATCTCGGCCAGCGCTACGTCTTGATCAACCAGCCCGCCTTCATGGCCTATTACCACAATGACGGACAGGAACAGTTCGGCATGAAGGTGGTGGTCGGCTCCAAGGCCAACCAGACCTACTTCTTCCAGGACGAAATCCAGACCGTCGAATTCAACCCCTATTGGGGCGTTCCGCAGTCGATCATCGTCAACGAGATGCTGCCGAAGCTGCGCCGCGATCCGTCCTATCTCGACCGTCTGGGTTATGAGGTGCAGGTGGGTGGCCGTGCGGTTTCTTCCACCAGCGTCAACTGGTTCGGCTCGACCAATGCCGTTTCGGTGCGTCAGCCGCCAAGCAGCGACAATGCGCTGGGCGACCTGAAAATCCTGTTCCCGAATGCGCATGCTATTTACATGCATGATACGCCTGCCAAAAGCTTCTTCAACCGCGATATGCGGGCGCTGAGCCACGGCTGTATCCGTCTGGTCGACCCGCGCCGCATGGCGGCCGCTGTTCTTGGCACCAGCGTCGACAAGGTCAACGAGCAGATTGCAGCGGGCAAGAACCGCGCCGTGCAGGTGCCGGTGAAGATACCGGTCTACGTGGCCTATTTTACCGCCTGGCCGGACAAGGCCGGCAAGGTGCAGTTCTTCGACGACGTCTACGACCGTGACAGCTACGTCCAGAAGGCGTTTGCGGTAACGACGAAGGCGCGGGCCGCGTCGATTTGATAGAAATCACATTGAGAAAAGAAAGCGCCGGAAACGGCGCTTTTTTTGTTTCTGCGACTGCCAGTTACTATCGTAGCGACGATGCCGTAAAAAGCGTGAATGCCAGTTCGCCATCGCCGTCGAGCATGTTTGCGCTCAACAGCGCATCTTCCAGCGATGATTTGCGGATGAGGAGTTGGTAAAAGAATAGATGAACGAAAAGCGGTGTTGCCGCACCATCGGGATAGCCGTGTGAGGCTATGTAGGCGTGCGCTCGACCTTCGATGAATACTTTGGCGAAATCCTGCGAACCCGTGCAGCAGGCGGTGCTGAACACCACTGTGTCCCGCAGGTCGATGTTACCAGAGAGAATGTCGGCGTGCATGCTGCCGTCTTTCAGTTCTGTTCGGGTTATCTCCGTGTCGCACTCGCCGACGACTAGGCCGTTTTCATCGCCATGACCGCTGATGATGAGGTAGGGCGGCGGGTTGTCTGGCTGTTTCAGGCAGACCAGAATGTCTTCCGGCGTGCCGGGGAGATAAAGCCTTACCGATGCGCCTAGGCTTTCCAGCATTGCCCTCAAAAGCAGGGCCTCGCCAGAATCGCCGACGGCGACAATGCCGACGGCGGTGCGAGGGAAAAGGAAATTGCGATCGACCATGGCGAGCCTGAGAGTGTTCCGATTTATGCAGCGGCGTTGCGTTCTATCAGCAGCCTTCCCACTAGATCTGGCGTTAGCGTTGCAAAATCATCTATCACGACATCTGGTTCGAGTTCGGCCATCGGCACATCCGAATAACCGAAGGTGACGCCGATCGATGGGACTGCCGCATTTTTGGCGGCGAGAATGTCGTTGATGCTGTCACCTACCATGACCGAGCGCTGCGGGTCGCCGCCAGCCTTTTCGATGGTGCCGAGAATATGGCGCGCATCAGGCTTGCGGAAGGGGAAGGTGTCGCCACAGGTGATGGCGGCGAAATATCGGGTGAGATCCAGTTTTTCGAGCAGCGGGAGCGCAAGGATTTCGGTCTTGTTGGTGCAGACCGCGAGCGTGATGCCAGCTGACGAAAGCGCATCCAGTACGCTGACGATGCCGGGGTAGGGGCGGCTGTCGCCGGGCATTTCCGCGCGATAATGGTCAATGAAACGCTCGTACAGCGGCTCCAGTTCGGCTTCCGGCAATTCTACCTGACGCAGCGCGAAGGCCCGCTTGATCATCACGCGCGCGCCCTGGCCGACGAGATGCGTCAGGTCGTCATAGGTAACGGGGGCAAGACCAGCTGCGGCGATGGTGTGGTTGAGGCTCGAAACGAGATCGGCGGCGGTGTCGACGAGCGTACCATCGAGGTCGAAGATGGCGAGCGGGCGGGATGTCACGGGAACTGGCCTCTTGAGAGAATGCTTTTGGCGATGATATCGATGCGTTCGTTGTGGCCAAGCCTAGGCAAACGGCTTTGTCTTTGCAACCGCGCCACAACGTTCTGTTCGTTGCCTGCAAAAATGCTTTCGTTTGGCTTTCGACCCGTGTAAACAGCACGGCGACGACAAAGCTACCGGAGTTTCAGGCACATGGATGCCCGCCAGATGAAGATCAAGGCCGCCGAGGCCGCATTGTCCCATGTGCAAGACGGGATGCGACTTGGTATCGGCACGGGCTCTACAGCTGAGGAATTCGTCAGGCTTCTGGCGGAAAAGGTTGCTGCAGGCCTGAAGGTCGAAGGCGTACCGACATCCGAGCGTACTGCGCGCCTTTGCGTGGAGCTTGGTGTGCCGCTGAAATCCCTCGATGAATTGCCGGAACTGGACCTTACCATCGATGGTGCGGACGAAGTGGATCACGGCCTGCGACTCGTCAAGGGTGGTGGCGGTGCGCTTCTGCGCGAAAAGATCGTGGCGGCGGCATCCGCCCGCATGATCGTCATCGCCGACCAGAGCAAGGTTGTGGAGACGCTTGGCGCCTTTCCGCTTCCCATCGAAATCAATCCGTTCGGTCAGGTGGCGACACAGATCGCCATCGAGAAACTGGCGGCGCGGTCCGGCCTCTCGGGCGACCTGACGATGCGTTCGTCGGGCGACGGCGCCTTCATGACGGATGGTGGACACCTCATTCTCGACGCATCTTTTGGCCGTATTCCTGATGCAGAAGCGCTTGCACGCGAGCTGAACACTATCCCCGGTGTTGTCGAGCACGGACTTTTCATAAATTTGGCATCGCTTGCCATCATTGCGGGTCCTGAAGGCGCCCGCGTGATGCAGGCAGTATAACAGGAGCGAGATTTTCATGATCAAACTAGCGGGACTGGGCAAAGCTGCCGCTGCTTCGATCCTCATTTCCGGCATCGTGTTCGGTACTGCCGCACGCGCTCAGGAAATTTCGGAAGCGCATATCGCTGCCGCACGGCAGGCGATCGCCTCTCTTGGCGTTACTGACCGTTTCGACGATATCCTGCCGGGTCTGGCGGAACGTCTGAAGGCCGAACTCATTCAGGCATCGCCGAATGTGCAGGACGTGATCACCGCGACTGTCGACGCCAAGGCACTTGAGCTTGCGCCGCGCCGCGCCGATCTGGAACGCGAGGCAGCACTCACCTACGCGCGCGCCTTCTCCGTCGAAGAGCTGAACGCCATCTCCACCTTCTACAGCAGCGAAGCCGGCAAGAAGCTTCTGAAGGACGGCCCTATCGCCACGCGCGAACTGATGAAGGCTGCCGACATCTGGGCCGCGGGCATCAACCGCGATCTGAACACCTCCAGCATGACCGAATTGCAGAAGGTGGCCGGCGCTGATCTGAAGCCGCTTCCGGCCGATCAGGGCAACACCGGTGGCGCTCCGGCTCACAAGCCCTGAGTGAAATAGATAGAGCGTCGGGTCCCAAAGCTCACGTTCAGAAATATTCAAAGCCCGGCCGCAAGGTCGGGCTTTTCATTTGTGCGTCGCAGCACCTATATGTGCCATGAATACGCCACAGCCCGCCTTGAGGCCGATGGCACGTGGTTTTGATCAGGGGTTTTGACTATGACAGCTTATGACTACGATCTTTTCGTTATCGGTGGCGGCTCGGGCGGGGTGCGCAGCGCTCGCGTGGCCGCCTCACTCGGCAAGCGTGTGGGAATTGCCGAGGAATACCGTTACGGCGGAACCTGCGTCATCCGTGGTTGCGTGCCGAAGAAGCTGTTCGTTTATGCCTCGCAATTTCCTGAGCATTTCGAGGATGCCGAAGGTTTCGGCTGGAGCGTTGGCGAGCGTCGTTTCGACTGGAAAAAACTGATCGAAGCGAAAGACAGGGAAATCACCCGTCTCGAAGGGCTGTACCGCAAGGGTCTGGATAACGCCAAGGCCGATATTTTCGACAGCCGTGCAGAGCTTGTCGATGCGCATACCGTGAAGCTGACGAAGACTGGTGAGACCTTCACGGCCGAGCGTATCGTGATTGCCGTTGGCGGTACGCCGAACGAACACAAGGCGCTGCCCGGCCACGAGCTGACGATCTCCTCCAACGAGGCTTTCGACCTGGAAGAGCTGCCGAAATCGATCCTGATCGCTGGCGGTGGTTACATCGCCGTGGAATTCGCCAATATCTTCCACGGACTCGGTGTCGAAACGACGCTGATCTATCGCGGCAAGGAAATCCTTTCGCGCTTCGATCACGATATGCGCAAGGGCCTTCATGAAGCGATGGAAGCCAAGGGCATTCGCATCATTCTTGAAGACGTCATTCAGGAAGTGGGCAAGGACGGTGCGGGCGGCTTTGTGGCACGGACGAAGCAGGGCAACTCGCTGCATGTCGGCCTGGTGATGCTGGCGCTCGGTCGCGATCCGAATACGCATGGTCTAGGCCTTGAAAATGCCGGTGTGAAGGTGGATGCGCGCGGCGCGATCATCGTCGATGAGTATTCGCGCACGAGCGTTCCTGGTATCTTCGCACTGGGCGACGTCACCGACCGGGTACAGCTGACGCCGGTGGCGATCCACGAGGCCATGTGCTTCATCGAAACCGAGTACAAGAACAACCCGACCAAGCCGGACCACGAGCTTATTGCCACTGCGGTGTTCTCGCAGCCGGAAATCGGCACGGTTGGACTTTCTGAAGAGGAAGCGGGCAAGAAATACCCGGAACTGGAAGTCTATCGCGCGCAGTTCCGTCCGATGAAGGCAACGCTGTCCGGGCGTCAGGAAAAGACGATCATGAAGCTGATCGTCAATGCCGCCGACCGTAGGGTCGTCGGCGCGCATATTCTCGGCCACGAGGCGGGCGAAATGGCGCAGCTCCTCGGCATCACGCTGAAGGCCGGATGCACCAAGGACGATTTCGATCGCACCATGGCGGTTCATCCGACAGCGGCCGAGGAACTGGTGACGATGTATTCGCCAAGCTACCGCGTGGTGAACGGCGAGCGCGTGTAACGCCGTCGCTTGCGCGACGTGATCACGTCTCCGCCTTGCTCGCCACCACTTGAAAACCGTTGTTTTCCGGGTGGTGGCGGGTTTATTAAATCGTTTGAATTGACTTTTATGCACGTTAAACGCCCAAAACGGGCGGAATGGGCCCGATGGCCCTGACATCGGCTATGCAAAGCCTGTGCTTGGAGCTATAAGCCGCTCAATTTTTCGAGGCGGTCGTGCACAAATGCGCGGGCGAGAAAAGGGTAAGGACATGGCACAGAATTGGACACCCGGCAGTTGGCGGCAGAAACCGATCCAGCAGGTTCCCGAATATCCTGACGCGGCAGCGCTTGCGGCGACGGAAGCCACGCTTGCGACCTATCCGCCGCTCGTTTTTGCCGGTGAAGCCCGCCGCCTGAAAAAGCAGCTTGCCAATGTGGCAGACGGCAACGCCTTTCTGTTGCAGGGTGGCGATTGCGCCGAAAGCTTCCTCGAGCATGGCGCGGATAATATCCGCGACTTCTTCCGCGCTTTCCTGCAGATGGCTGTCGTCCTGACCTATGGTGCGCAGCTGCCGGTGGTAAAGGTCGGTCGTATTGCCGGTCAGTTCGCCAAGCCCCGCTCTTCGAACGTGGAAGTGCTCGATGGCGTGACGCTGCCGTCCTACCGCGGCGACATCATCAACGGCATCGAGTTCAATGAGACCTCGCGTGTGCCGAACCCCGAGCGTCAGCTCGACGCGTACCGCCAGTCGGCGGCGACGCTTAACCTGCTGCGCGCTTTCGCAATGGGCGGCTACGCCAACCTTGAAAACGTCCACCAGTGGATGCTCGGCTTCATCAAGGACAGCCCGCAGGCGGATCGTTACCGCAAGCTGGCTGACCGGATTTCCGAGACCATGAACTTCATGCAGGCAATCGGCATCAGCGCAGAAAACAATCCTAGCCTGCGCGAAACCGATTTCTTCACCAGCCACGAGGCTCTGCTGCTCGGTTACGAAGAGGCGCTGACCCGCGTCGATTCGACCTCCGGTGACTGGTATGCCACGTCGGGCCACATGATCTGGATCGGCGACCGCACGCGTCAGCTCGACCATGCGCATGTGGAATATTTCCGCGGCATCAAGAACCCGATCGGCCTGAAGTGCGGACCGTCGCTGACGCCGGATAATCTGATCGAGCTGATCGACGCGCTGAACCCTGCAAACGAGGCCGGCCGTCTGACGCTGATCTGCCGTTTCGGCCACGACAAGGTGGCGGACAGCCTGCCGAAGCTCATCCGTGCCGTGGAGAAAGAGGGCCGCAAGGTCGTCTGGTCGTGCGATCCGATGCATGGCAACACCATCACGCTCAACCACTACAAGACGCGTCCGTTCGAGCGCATCCTGTCGGAAGTCGAAAGCTTCTTCCAGATCCACCGTGCCGAAGGCACACATCCGGGCGGCATCCACATCGAGATGACCGGCAAGGACGTGACCGAGTGCACCGGCGGCGCCCGCGCCGTGACGGCGGATTCGCTGTCGGATCGTTACCACACCCATTGCGATCCGCGTCTCAACGCCGATCAGGCACTGGAGCTGGCTTTCCTTCTGTCCGAGCGCATGAAGAGCGGCCGGGACGAGAAGCGTCTGGCAATTGCTACTGCCTGACAGAGGCAGATCGAACAAAAAAGCCGCCGGATACTGCCGGCGGCTTTTTTTATGGTTGTCGGCCTGACTACTGGACGAGTGCCGGCTGCTGGCAGCGAACGTCAGTGACGCGCACATCGGCTTCGCCGATCTTGACGCCGAGTACCAGCAGCACGTTTGTAGAGCAGCTGATCCACGGGCGCCGTGACTGCCGCGAGCGTGTTGGCAAGCGCTGACTGGATGCCCGCCAGACCTCCCAGATCGATGTTGAGGAAGAGAAGCCTGATATCCAGATTGAGGTTCTTCAGCAGTGAACTGACAAGAGTGGTAACGGTATCCTTGGTGGAAACACTCTTGATCTTGGCCTGGGTGATATCCGACTGGGTAAAGGTCAGCTTGGTCTTCGTCATGTTCGTGGCATTGATGAGGGCGCTGCCATTGATGGCGAGCAGGGCCGAATCCACGATCGCGGTCTTGGTGACGCGCGGATCCTTGCCGAAATTGGCAAAGGCCGTGGTATCGACATTGCCAAGCGCGATTTCTGCGACGCCGGGAACGACTTCGACATCGACCGTACCCTGTCCGCCGCCCGTGCAGCGAATGTCGGCGAGCCGCGCTTCAGCATGGGCGACTTCCACATAAAGCGGAATATTGACCTTCAGACCGGCAATCGCCTGAAGCCCGTCAACCACGACACTGACCGCCAGACGGGTTTGTGCGGTGCGCACCACGGTGCCCTGGCCGCCGACGGCAAGCGACGGCGTTTCGACGGGTGGCTCACCGATGGCGAGCGTCGTCTTGACCGAGGCTAGACCGAGAAGATTGGCGTTGAGGTTGAGCGCCAGCTGGTTGCCGCCATTGCCTGCCACGGCGGCGGCGTTGAGGAGATCGAAGACGCCTGCGGTGACCTTGAGGTTTTCGCCGCTACCGATCAGCTTGTCCGAGAACGGGCCGAGATTGAGAATTTCTTCAAGCTTGAGCTTGATGTTGCTCTTGTTGGCGGTTTTTGCCAGCGTCTTCAGAATGTTGGCCACAGCCGGCTGCAGGCCGGTGGTCTTCGTCAGCGCGTCCAGGAATTTGCCGTAGGTGATTTCCGTCTTCAGGACATCCTTGTAGGTGCCGGCTGTCAGGTTGAGATCGACAGCCAGCGCTTCGATGACATGCAGCGCGTTGACATCAGCAGCCACAAGCGCCTGGTAATCCATAACCTTGAGCGAGACCGTGGTGCCGAGCAGGCCGCCGAGCAGGCTGTTCAAAATGCCTTCATCGAGGCTCGCCAGTCGCGAGCCCACCGAAAATGCCGCGATCTTTTGGGATGAGGCCGTTCCGACCGCGGAAATCTTGGGCGGCGTGGTGAAGGCGGAGGCAAAGAATATCTGGCCCTTTTCGACGATATTCACTTTCATCGCATTGGTGGGAAGTGCATTTTCGACAAAACGCTGGCCAACAGGCAGGGTCGCGTCCGGCTCATAGTGACCTTTGACGACTTCGGCATAACCGTTGCTCTTGGCAAATTCGTTCAAGGGGTCGAAAGGTTGAAGACCGTCCACGGTCAAGAGGCCATTCGGTGTCTTGACCCCGAGATTCATGCCGTTGAGGGCGAAATATTGCTGGACCGCCTTTTCGGGATCAGCGGCATTGGCCGCCGCTGATATGGCCGCAAGATCGGCGGTCTGCTGCAATTGCCGCTTCTGCAGGGTCAGATAGCCATAATCGACGCCAAGCGCCAATATGCCGATGAAAAGCGGTGCGGTAAGCCCGGCCGAGATGGCGATGTTGCCTGTGCGATCCTTCAGGAAACGGGGAAGCAAAGAAGAGATATTTTGCATGTCATGCTCCTCCGATCCGGATTGTGGAAAAACGCCGGATGACCGGCTCGGGCAGGGTGTAGCTGTAGAGGCTCCAGATCGGCAGATCACGGGCGTCATATTCCACCTTGACCGTGAACTGGTTGGCATTGGCGGGATCGGTGGCGACGTTGACCGTGAAACGCGTCTTGTCCATGAAGGCGTAGCTGAGGTCACTTTTGGTGACGAAATCACGGGCCAGCTGCTGGCGCTCGGTCGTATTCAGTCCGGCAACAGCCGTCCTTGCCGCGTCGGCGGCGATCTGCTGCACAGAATAGGCGGCCATCAGGTAGATACCGTAGGCAATCATTGTCAGCAGGACGAGAAAGAAAATCGGCGCGACGATGGCGAACTCGACAGCGGACGAGCCGGATCGATCACGAAGGAAATGCACTCCATTACGCATAAAGCACCCCCGTTTCTTCAGGCACCAAAGTCAGATGCCTTTATTCTTATTTTCGGAAATGCTAATTTATAGGTGTTAATTTTGTATTGATGTCGCTCTTATGGGTTGCAGGCCGGGAAAGGCCTTCGCGTTAATGCCCATGGATTTCAGATCAGCCGAAGCCCTTTGAAGCTGGCGTGGCCGTCTTTGCCGATGATGATGTGGTCGTGCACCGCTATCCCCAGCGGCTTTGCCGTATCGATGATGGTTTTGGTCATCTCGATATCGGCACGCGAGGGGGTAGGGTCTCCACTCGGATGATTGTGTATTAAAATCAAAGCCGTAGAGGAAAGTTCGAGGGCGCGGCGCACCACTTCGCGCGGGTAAACCGGCGTGTGGTCCACGGTTCCCTGACCCTGCACCTCGTCGGCGATCAGGACGTTGCGCTTGTCGAGGAACAGGATGCGGAATTGCTCACGGGTTTCATGGGCCATGGCGGCATGGCAATAGTCGATGACCGAAGACCAGGAGCCGAGAATCTGCTTGTTGCGGATTTCGCCCTTCAGCATGCGCTGGGAAACGGAGGCGACGAGCTTCAGATCGAGCGCCACGGCCTCACCCACGCCCTTCACCTCCTGCAACAGCGGCAGCGGCGCGCCAAGCACCCCGCCAAGGGTACCAAAGCGGGCGATCAACGCCTTGGCGATGGGTTTGGTATCACGCCTTGGTATCAGCCGGAAAAGCAGAAGCTCCAGCAGTTCGTAATCGGCAAGGGCGGTATCGCCGCCGTCGCGATAACGCGCCCGCAACCTGTCCCGATGGCCGTGATAGTGTGCGATCTCCGCTTCCGGCTCCGCAACGGCTGCGGGGTGTTCCGAGGTCTTATTCACCGCACTTCGCGGTTCGGCAAAGAAGCCGCGCTCATCCGTTGCGTCGAACAGATCGCCGTTTCCCGCCTGAAAGCCGGAGGTCGATGGAAGATCGGCGGAAGGCGGGGCAGGGCGTTTTGCCATGGCGGTCTGGCCTTATGCGAGTGGCGGCAGGCCCGGACGGTCAAAGCCGCCCGGCGACAGTGTGAAGATTTCGCAACCGGTCGCGGTTACGCCGACCGCATGTTCGTATTGCGCGGAAAGGGAGCGGTCGCGCGTTACTGCCGTCCAGCCATCGGAGAGCACCTTCACATGCGGCTTGCCGAGGTTGATCATCGGCTCGATGGTGAAGATCATGCCCTCGCGAATCTCCGGGCCTTCGTCCGGGCGGCCGTAGTGCAGGATATTGGGGGTGTCGTGGAACAGGCGTCCAACGCCGTGGCCGCAGAAATCACGCACCACCGAGCAGCGTTCCGCCTCGGCATAGGCCTGAATAGCCGCGCCGATCGCGCCGGTGCGCACACCCGGTTTCACTGCCGCGATGCCGAGCATCAGGCATTCATAGGTCACTTCCATCAGACGTTCAGCTGCGCGCTTGATCGTGCCAACCGGATACATGCGGCTCGAATCGCCGTGCCAGCCGTCCAGGATATAGGTCACGTCGATGTTGACGATTTCGCCTTCGCGCAGCGGCTTTGCGTCCGGAATGCCGTGGCAGACCACATGGTTGATAGAGGTGCAGACGGATTTCGTATAACCACGGTAATTCAGTGTTGCCGGCAAAGCGCCATGGTCGGCGCCGAACTCGAAGACGAAACGGTCGATGGCATCAGTCGTCACACCCGGCTTGACGATTGCCGCCAGTTCGTCGAGGCAACGCGCCGTCAGCTGGCACGCCTTGCGCATCCCGTCGAAATCCTCAGGGGTATAAAGGCGGATGACGCCGGTATTCTTGAGGGGGGCGGAGGCTGCGTCGATATAGGTGACCATCATAGTGCTTTCTGTCTCTTTACGTCCCTGTTCATAAAACAGCCGGACGCCATTCGTCCATCTTAACCGTTCCCGTGACTGAAATTTGTGCCGGGGAAACGTCGCATTTCACCGCATAGGCCTCCACGCCGCGCGACATGGCCCGCTGAAACGCCAGCGCATAGACCGGATCCAGATCATCGCAGATGCGCATCTGGTCGCAATCGTTGCGCTGAATGAGATAGAGCATCACCGCGCGGTGACCGGCCTCCGCTGCGTCGCCCAGCTCCTCCAGATGTTTGGCGCCGCGTTTGGTGGCGGTATCAGGGAATTCGGCCAGACCTTTTTCGCGCATGAAATGAACGTTCTTTACTTCCACATAGGCATCCGGCCGCCCAATTTCGGAAAGCAGGAAATCGATACGGGAATTGCGGCCGTATTTCTGCTCGCGCCGGATCGTCGAATAGCCGGCAAGCTGCGGGATGCGGCCATTGAGGATCGCTTCTTCCGCCAGCCGGTTCGGCATGCCGGTATTGATGCCGACCACGGTGCCATCGGCCTCGACCATTTCCAGCATATGCCGGTACTTGCGGGTTGGGCTGTCATGCTCGGACATCCAGATACGCGAGCCGGGCGTGGTCAATCCGCGCATGGAGCCGGTATTGGGGCAGGAGCCTGTAATCGCCGTGCCGTCCTCCAGAACAGCGTCGAAGAGGAAACGCTTGTAGCGGGCGATCAGCGTTGCGGGAACGAGTGGGGGCTTGAAGAGCATGTGGCCTGAAAGGTGAGAGGTGGGGGCTGGTCAGGACAGAACGTAGGTTCCGGGTGCATCACCGAGCACTGGTCGCTTGCCGTCTCCCGGCGTCCTTGCCTTTACCTTCTCGCCATTCTGGCTTTCGATCCAGTTTTGCCAGTGCACCCACCATGATCCCTTGTGGGCCGTGGCTGCGGCCTGCCAGGCATCGAAGTCTCCGGATGGTGATGCGCCTGTCCAATATTGGTATTTTTCGGATTGCGGCGGATTGACCACACCGGCTATGTGGCCGGAAGCGCCGAGCACGAATTCCACGGGGCCGCCGAACAGTGCCGCCCCCGTGAAGACCGATTTCGCTGGCGCGATATGGTCGTCGCGCGTGGCGAGATCATAGATGGGGATTTTTATGTCGCCGAGGTTGATCCGCTTGTCCGCCACGCGCATCAGCCCGCGGGCGAGATTGTTGTCGAGATAACAATTGCGCAGATAGAAGGAATGGCAGGCAGCGGTCACTCGGGTCGAATCGGAATTCCAGTAGAGGAGATCGAAGGGCAGGGGTTCCGTGCCGCGCAGATAATTATCGACCATATAGGGCCAGATAAGATCGGAGGCGCGCAGCATGTTGAAGACTGTGGCCATGATCGAGCCATCGAGATAACCGACGGCCTGCATGTGCCTGTCGAGCGCGGCGAGCTGGCCTTCATCGATGAAGACCTTGAGGTCGCCCGCATGGATGAAATCCGTCTGGGCGGCGAGAAGTGTGGCGCTGCGAATGCGCTCATTGCCTTCCTGCGCATGCAATGCCAGGGCCGAAGACAAAAGCGTGCCGCCGACGCAATAGCCGATGGCGTTGATCTCTTTTTCGTCGGTTTGCTCCTCGATCGTGTCGAGGGCAAAATCGATACCTTCGCGAATATAGTCCTCCCAACCCTTGTCGGCCAGCCTGGCGTCCGGGTTGATCCACGAGACCATGAACACGCTGTGACCCTGATCGAGACACCATTTAACGAAGGATTTCTGTGGGTTGAGATCGAGGATATAAAATTTGTTGATCCATGGCGGGACGATGAGCAGCGGCCGTTTGAAGGCCTTTTTCGTCGTCGGCGCGTAATGGATGATCTCGCAGAGCGGGCTTTTGGCAACCACCTTGCCTGATGTGATGGCGATGTTCTGGCCGATGACGAATTTGCTGTAATCGGTCTGGCGCAGTTTCAGATGGCCGTGGCCGGCCGCGACATCTTCGGCAAGCTGTGCCATGCCCTTGACGAGATTGGCGCCGCTGGACGCGACCGTCTCGCGGAAGACCTGCGGATTGGTGAAGACGAAGTTGGCTGGCGAGAGGGCTTCCGTCACCTGGCGCATGTAAAACAACGCTTTGGTGCGGGTGTGCTCGTCCAGTCCTTCGGCTTCCATAACCATCCGGTCGGCAAAACCGACGGTGGTCTGATAGGCTTTGAGGAGAAAATCGAAAAACGGATTGGCCTGCCAGTCCGCGTCGGCAAAACGCCTGTTCTTTCGCTCTGCCGGGCCGGTCTCCGCCGCCTTTTCCGAGCGGGAATCGGCATCTTCCGAAAACTGTGCCACCGATTTTGTCCACAGATCGAAATAGCTGGAAAGCAGGTGCGTCTGCGCTTCGAGTGAACGCTTCGGTTCTGCCATCCAGTATTCGGCGACATCGGAGAGCGTCTTGACGATGTCGGTCATCGGATCGGCGCTGGTCTGCGGAATTTCACCGCGTTCGCGGGGCGCCAGCCATTCGGACGCGGCTTTGCCGAGGTTTTCCAGCGCGCGGGCGATGTTGACCGCAAAGGCTTCCGGGTCGCGGATCAGGTAAGCCTCGGCGGATGTGGCGTCGAAACCGGGCGTTTTGCCACCCTTTTTCTCTGCCCCGCCGTCAACACCTGCCATGCGCTGTCCTCCACCAAATTTGTGTTTGCACATTCTGCATGAAAACGAATACAAGTTCCACCAGCAAGGGGAGGCCACGAAGAGCCGAACCGCAGTCGAATTCGATATCGGCGATATCCTTACAGGCGGAACATGACGATGGGCAAGCACATGGGTACATGGGGAAGATTTGCGGAAAACGCTGGAAGGATCGCCCTTCTTTCGCTTTCCGGCGCCATGCTCGTTACAGTACTTGCCGCCTGCAAGACCCCGGCACCGATCGTCGCACCGGCCCATATGCCCCACCCGCAAGCCCAAATCGTCGGCCCGCGCCCCGTCAGCGACAATGTGGTGAGCCAGAGACGCGATACCGGCACCTATCCAAGCTTTTCAGCGCCTATTACGGCTGCCGGCAGCCAGATGGGGGATGATGAAGCGTCCAAAATGGAATCGAACCTGTCGCGCCTGGGTGCTGCACGCCGCAACGGCCAGATTTCGGAAGCTGAATACAAACGCCGAGTCGCGGAATTGCGGGCGCTTGGCGAAAACCAGAAGCCGGTTGCGACGCCTGTTACGCAGTAAGGTTCTTCCGTTCGTCGTTCTGGGGCCTTTACCGAGAATCGACAACCTGTGGATCTCGGGATTCGCTCGGCACAAGGCCGAGGATAACGGCAATCCTTGTGCTTCATTCTGTACCAAGCCGCTCTCATAACCCCTTATTTACCCTGCCTTTGAACCATATGCTTACTGAAGATGTTAAGCGGATGGATGCGCTTTGCCGCTTATGATGCGGTCATAACAAACAGGCCGCTGAAAAAGCGGTAGACAGGGTGAAATATCATGAGATGCATCGCTGCTTTGCTGGTTCTTGCCGGTTTTGCGCTCGCACCCGCGCAGGCGCGGGCGCCGTACATCAACATCGGAACGTCAGCGCCGCAGGGACGATGAAAAGTTGAAAAACGCCGGTCAGTCGTTTCCGGCGGCTTCGCTGAGCATATCGAGGTCCGGCACTGTAATATGACGGTTGTTCTCGATGCTGATCGTGCCTTCCTTGCGCAGCTTAGTCATTTGCCGGCTAACTGTTTCGATGGTGAGACCAAGGAAATCGGCTATATCTGCGCGCGATAGCGGCAGGTCGAACGTTGATTTATCGTCCTTTTCCGGATCGATATGCGTGGCGATCATATAAAGGAAGCTGGCAACCTTTTCCTGTGCCGATTTTCGGCCAAGTGTCAGCATCCAGTCGCGCGCCTCATCCAGTTCCTTCAGAGACTGGCTGTGAAGCTTGCGTTCCATATCCGGCACTTCGGAAACCATGCGGTCGACGATACGGCGCGGGAACAGGCAGATTTCCACATCGGTTGCGGCTTCCGCCGTCATCTTGCTTTCCGCCATGAACGGGCGGCCGAGAAAATCCGGTGCAAATTGCAGGCCGACGATCTGCTGGCGGCCATCCGACATCATCTTCGAGAGCTTCACCACGCCGTTGAGAATGTTGCCGTAGGAGCTGACGAGCTCCCCCTGGGCAAGCAGCTCGTTGCCCGCTTCCAGCTTCTTACGGCTGGAATGACGGTTGAGGTCGCAGAGCTGCTGCGGCGTCAACGTGCTGCAAAGACCACCGTGACGCGCCTCGCAGGAGCGGCATACGACGGGATATTCCGAATTGTGGATGGTCTTCTGTAGCGTGTCCATCAGCCTTTTCCGATGCTGGCTTTAAGGGACGAATGCGACCGCAGGTGTAAAATCCGGTCTTTTCGAAGGCTTGCGCCGCGTAGTCGTCGCCCCCGCGTCTACTTTAGCAAGAACTTAAGGTGCAATTTGATTGAAGTCAAAGTTGCAAACTGTCGCAGCCGTTACTGAAGGGGAGGAAATCGACATTTTCTTGATAAAAGGCAAATCCGGGGATGAATACCGAACTTCTTCGCAAATATTCGGGCGCCGTGCCGCGTTACACGAGCTATCCTACCGCGCCGCACTTTCACGAGGGAATCGATAATGGCACCTATCGCCGCTGGCTCGGCGAGCTTGGCCACCGGAACCGGATATCGCTTTACCTGCATATTCCCTATTGCGACCGGCTGTGCTGGTTCTGTGCCTGCCACACCAAGCACACGCTGAAATACGAGCCGATTGCCGTTTATCTTGAGGCACTTAGGCGGGAGATAGAAGCCGTCGGCTCGCTTGTTTCCCCCGATGCAGTGGTCAGCGCGGTGCATTTTGGCGGCGGTTCTCCCACTATGCTGAGGCCTGAAGACATGGTGGGCCTGATGGACTGTCTAAGACGCCATTTCACCTTTGGTCTGGCGCCCGAAATCAGCGTGGAAATGGACCCGAACGATCTTGACGAAAGTCGCTATGACGCGCTTGCCGTCATCGGCATGACGCGCGCGAGCCTCGGTGTGCAGGACTTTGATGACAAAGTGCAAAAAACCATCAACCGGATTCAGACCTTCGAGCAGACGGAATCGGTGGTAGATGCCGTGCGGGCAAGGGGCGTTCACTCGGTCAATTGCGACATTCTCTATGGCCTGCCGTTCCAGACCTGCGAGACATTGCAACAGACGGTTGACCAGATCATCTCACTCGACCCCGACCGGATCGCGCTGTTCGGTTATGCGCATGTTCCGTGGATGAAAAAACACCAGTCGCTGATCTCTGAGCAGGCATTGCCAGATATTGCCGAGCGCTACCGCCAGATGACGATGGCGGCGGATATGCTCGGCAAGGCGGGTTACAGGGCAATCGGGATCGATCACTTCGCCAAGCCCGCCGACACTTTAAGCCGGGCGGTCGAGACGGGGGAGCTGCGGCGGAATTTTCAGGGCTACACCACTGACACGGCCGATGCCCTGATCGGGCTTGGTGCATCCGCGATCGGCCGGTTGCCCCAGGGCTACGTGCAGAACATGGTGGCGACGGGGGAATATCAGCGGATGGTGGGCGAGGGTGGTTTCGCGGTTCTAAAGGGAATAGAATTGTCCGAGGACGATCACCTGCGCTCCTATGTCATCGAGCGGCTGATGTGCGATTTTTCGCTCGATCTGGGCGATTTGAAGCGGCGTTTCGGCAAGGCCAGCCATTCCGTCAGCATGGAGGCGCAGCTTTTCGCTGGCGGCGACAGGGACGGTGTGGTGCGGATGGATGGCGATGTTTTTGCCGTGACGGAGGCGGGAAAACCCTTTGTCCGTCATATTGCGGCAACCTTCGACGCCTATCTCGGCAGCGGACGCGGCCGTCATTCGGTTGCTGTTTAGGCAACAGTTTCAAGGCAAATTTCAAAGTTACGTCACGAAACCATTGGCTTTTTTGTGCGACTTGCCTATGTGGTGCGTCAGACAGGATATTTAATACGAACGACAATAAGGATTATGGGCGTGACAGCTACATTCGACAAGGTTGCCGACATTATCGCCGAAACCAGCGAAATCGACCGCGAAACCATTACGCCGGAAAGCCACACGATCGACGATCTGGGCATCGACAGCCTCGACTTTCTGGATATCGTTTTCGCCATCGACAAGGAATTCGGTATCAAGATTCCGCTCGAGCAGTGGACGCAGGAAGTCAACGAAGGCAAGGTTACCACCGAAGAATATTTCGTGCTGAAGAACCTCTGTGCCAAGATCGACGAATTGCGCGCAGCCAAGGGCTGAGGCGATAATGCCCGCTTCGAGCGGGCATTTCTTTTTCTGGACCTGACCTTCAGGGACGGGTCGTAACCGACCAGAAACGGGCCGGACGGATGCTGCTTGAATATTTTCAGATGATCGACAAGGTCGAAGCCGTGGATATGGCGACGCGCACATTGAAGGCGCGGTCTGTCGTTCCCGACAAAAGCCCGGTTTTCGAGGGACATTTCCCCGGCATGCCGCTGGTTCCGGGCGTGCTTCTGATCGAGACCATGGCGCAGGCTTCCGGCATGATGGTTCTGGCGTTCAGCGATTTTTCCGCAATGCCCTTCCTGATGTCGGTTGACGGCGCCAAGATGCGCACCTTCGTGGAGCCGGGCGCGGTTCTCGATATCGAGGCGGTGCTGGAACATGACGGTTCGGGTTTTGCAGTCACCAAGGCGAAGATCACTTGCGAAGGCAAGAAGGTCTGCGATGCGCAGCTGAAGCTCAGGACAATGCCTTTCAGCGAAATTCCGCTCGCGCCTATCGTCAGGAAGCGGGCCGAGGAAGTCGGCCTGATGGCGGCGATTGCCGCGGATGCGCAAAAATAAGCGCTTCCGCTGATGCCGGGAGACGGCATTTTTCCCCTAGACCCGGTTTTGATTCACGAAAATCGTGGGCTTGTGCTGGCGGATCGGGCCTTCACCATTGCCAATCCGCATCGCGCGCTTTATTCCGCAACGCATGGAGTGGTCGTTTGCGACCGCTGTTGGATAGCCGTGACCGCTTCAATAGGTCAGGCTGCAAAGGATGACAGACGATGAAATCTGACAATGATGTGGTGATAACCGGGGTCGGCATCGTGACCTGTCACGGCGTCGGCAGCCAGGCGCATCTTGCGCTTCTTTCGGGAACTGCGGCGCCGGCAACGGTGATCGAGACCGAAAAGTTCAAACCCTATCCGGTTCATCCCATGCCGGAGATCGACTGGTCCACGCAGATTGCCAAGCGCGGCGACCAGCGCCAGATGGAAAACTGGCAGCGTCTCGGCGTTTTTGCCGCCGGCCTCGCGCTTGATGATGCAGGGCTGAAGGAAAACGCGGAAGCCTGCGCTACCATGGACATGATCGTGGCTGCGGGCGGTGGCGAGCGCGACATCAATGTCGATACGCTGATTGTCGATGAGGCGCTGAAGCGCAACGACCGCGAAGTGCTGCTCAACGAGAAGCTAACGACGGAATTGCGTCCGACCCTGTTTCTCGCCCAGCTTTCCAATCTGATGGCCGGTAACATTTCCATCGTTCACAAGGTCACAGGGTCCTCCCGTACCTTCATGGGCGAGGAAGCAGCCGGCATTTCCGCAGTCGAGACTGCGTTTCACCGTATCCGTTCCGGCGAATCCAGCCACGCCCTGGTGGGCGGCGCCTTCTCGGCCGAGCGCCCGGACATGATCCTGCTGTTTGAAGCGATCGGCGCGCATGCGCAGGGCGATTGGCAGCCGCTTTGGTCGCGTGGCGGCCAGGACGGCGGCGGCATGATTTCCGGTTCGCTGGGAGCCTTCCTGGTGCTGGAATCGCGCAAGCACGCCAGTGAACGCGGCGCACGCATCTATGCCCGCATCGACGCCATCGAGGGCGATCGCGGTAGCCGTGATGACGGCAAGATGGAAAAGCGCATGGAACGGCTGCTTGCCCCTGCAAAGGACAGTGCTGCGACCGTCGTGTTTTCCGGTGCGAGCGGTTACGACGCCGTGACGCAGCGTGAAAAGAATATTCTGGAAAAAGCTTTGCCGCAGGCCGTCATTCGCGGTTTCGGCGGTATCACCGGCCATGGACTTGAAGCACAGTTCCCGCTTGGGCTGGCGCTTGCCGCCCTGACGCTTGAAAGCGGCGCGAAGGTTCCTACTTTCGATGGCGCCGCGGAAAAGCCCATGGGCGAGGCGGCCAGCGAAGCGGTCGTCACCACCGTCGGCCATGTGCGCGGCGAAGGTGTCGCCGTTCTGTCCCGTGACGTGTGAGGAGAAAAGACCATGACTTCCAACTTCAAGGATCATCTCGGTCGCCCGATCGTTGCAGTCACCGGTATGGGCATCATCACATCGCTTGGGCAGGGTCTTGCCGATAACTGGGCGGCTCTGACTGCGGGCAAGTCGGGCATCCACAAGATTACCCGCTTCCCGACGGAGGGGCTTTCCACAAGGATCAGCGGCACCGTCGATTTCATCGACATCCCGGTTCCGAATTCCGTCGAGCGCTCTTATGCCTTTGCACGCGAGACAACCATTGAGGCTTTGGCGCAGGCCGGCATATCGGGCGATTTCGATGGCCCGCTGTTTCTGGCTGCACCACCGATCGAGCCGGAATGGAGCGCCCGTTTCGAGCTTGCCGACCGGTCTCCGCCGGCCGCCCAGCCGGGTGATGCCTATGAACGGTTCCTGACGGCTTTTCGTCAACGTCCGGACCCGGCGTTTCAGGAAGCGGCTCTTTTCGGCGCGATTTCGGAGCGTCTTTCGGACCGCTTTGGTACACGCGGCCTGCCGGTCACGCTCTCGACGGCCTGTGCATCCGGCGCGACCGCAATCCAGCTTGGTGTCGAGGCTATCCGCCAGGGCCGCACCGAGCGCGCGCTGACGGTTGCGACAGACGGTTCGGTCAGCGCCGAAGCGCTGATCCGCTTTTCGCTTCTTTCGGCGCTGTCGACCCAGAATGAGCCGCCGGAAAAGGCATCCAAGCCGTTCAGCAAGGACCGCGACGGTTTCGTGATCGCCGAAGGTGCGGCAACGCTGGTGCTGGAATCGCTGGAATCGGCAATTGCGCGCGGCGCGAAGGTTCTCGGCATCATCAAGGGCGCCGGCGAGAAGGCTGACAGCTTCCACCGCACGCGTTCCTCGCCAGATGGCGGCCCGGCGATCGCGACGATCCGCGCCGCACTTGCAGATGCGGGTGTTGCTGAAAGCGATATCGGCTACATCAATGCCCACGGCACCTCGACGCCGGAAAACGACAAGATGGAATATGGCTCGATGCTTGCCGTCTTCGGCGAAGGCCTGAAAGACATTCCGCTGTCATCCAACAAGTCGATGATCGGCCATACGTTGACGGCGGCCGGCGCGGTTGAGGCGGTGTTCTCGTTACAGACCATGCTGACCGGCACCCTGCCGCCGACGATCAACTACAACAACCCTGATCCGACCATTTCGCTCGATGTGGTGCCGAATGTGAAGCGGGACGCGACGGTCAATGCCGTGCTTTCCAACTCCTTCGGGTTCGGCGGGCAGAATGCCAGCCTTGTCATGACGCGTGAACCGGCTTAACCGGTTCCGCCAGAAGACAGGGGCGTTTCCGGCCTGAACGAAGCCCGGGAACGCTCTCGCTGGTGTGACTACACATTCCGACCGCAAAACCGTTACAGAGTTTTGCTGGAATTACTCTTGAGATAGACGCCTCCGGGCGAAGGACTAAAAACATGCGCGCTCTTCAACTCGTGGACGACCGGAAGCTTGAAAAAGTGGACCTGCCTGAACCCGATGCACCAGGTCCGGGCGAGGTGACGCTGCGCGTCAAGGCCGTGGCGCTGAACCACATCGACGTCTGGGGCTGGCGCGGCATGGCTTTTGCCAAGCGCAAGATGCCGCTGACGATCGGTGCTGAGGCTTCCGGAGTGGTGGAAGCCATTGGCCCGGGCGTTTCGAATGTGCTGCCTGGCCAGCTCGTTGCGATCTACGGCGCGCGCACCTGCGGGATCTGCAAGCCGTGCCGTGAAGGCCGTGACAATCTTTGTGAACATGTTCAGGGTGTACACGGTTTCCATCTCGACGGCTTTGCGCAGGAAAAGATCAATATTCCCGCCCGCCAGCTCGTTCCGGCTCCGCATGGCGTCGATGCCATCGGCGCGGCTCTGGCGCCTGTGACCTTCGGCACGGTCGAACACATGCTGTTTGACAATGCCAAGCTGGAATCGGGCGAAACGATCCTCGTGCATGCCGGCGGTTCCGGCATCGGCACGGCGGCGATCCAGCTGGCCAAGAAGATGGGCTGCACCGTCATCACCACCGTCGGCTCCGACGACAAGATCGAACGGGCGAAGGCCCTGGGTGCCGATCACGTCATCAACTACCGGACCGACCGTTTCGAAGGCGTCGTGCGCAAGCTCACGAAAAAGAAGGGTGTAGACGTGGTGTTCGAGCATGTCGGCAAAGACACCTGGGCGGGATCGATGTTCTCGCTGAAGCGTGGCGGCCGTCTCGTCACCTGCGGCTCCACGTCAGGCGTATCGACCGATATCAACCTGATGATGCTGTTCCAGCAGCAGCTGAAGCTGCTCGGCTCCTTCGGTTGCCGCATGGAAAACATGGCCAACGCCATGCAGAAGATGGCGCGCGGCATCGTTCATCCTGTTATCGACACAGAAGTCACCTTCGAGGATATCGACCGGGCGCTGGAGCGCATGGAAACGCGCCAGGTATTCGGCAAAATCGTTCTGCGGATGGATTGACGCCTTGAAACTGTTCATTACGCGGATCGTCCTGAAGCTGGACCATTTCCGGCAATGGCTGATTGCGACGTTTGCCTTCGGCCTTCTCAATCTGCTGAAGATATTTCCAGCTGACGCGGGAATTCGCGCTGCCGACAGGCTGGCGCGTTTCGTGGGGCCGAAAACCGGCCGTCACAAGCTGATGCTCTACAATCTGGCGCGCGCCTTTCCGGAGAAATCCGAAGAGGAGCGGCTTACCATCGCAATGGACAGCTGGGGCAGCATGGGGCGGCTTGCGGCGGAATATGTCTTTCTCGACAGGCTGTTCGATTTCGATCCGGAAAATAGCGAGCCGGGCCGTATCCGGGTCGAGGGTATTTCGACCTTTATCGAGCTTCGCGATAACCCGCGGCCCTTTATCGTATTTACTGCCCATAGCGGCAATTTCGAATTGTTGCCGGTGGCCAGTTCTGCCTTCGGTCTGGATGTGACGGTGCTGTTCCGGCCGCCGAATAATCCTTTCGTGGCCGACAAGGTGTTCAAGTTCCGCAAGGAACGCATGGGCAATCTCGTGCCGTCGCATGCCGGCTCTTCCTTCGCGCTTGCGCGGCAGCTGGAAAGGGGCGGCGGTGTCGGCGTGCTCGTCGACCAGAAGTTCGGCAAAGGCTTGACGACGAAGTTCTTCGGCCATGAGGTGCGCACCAACCCGCTTCTTGCCAAGCTGGTGCGGCAGTTCAATTGCGATGTCTATCCCGCCCGCTGCGTGCGCCTGCCCGATAACCGCTACCGGCTGGAAATAGAGCCGAGGGTTGAAATTCCGCGCGATGAAAAAGGAAATGTCGATATTCAGGCGACGGCGCAGCTTTTGAATGACAAGGTGGAAAGCTGGGTCCGCGAATATCCCGAACAATGGCTGTGGTATCACGACCGTTGGGACGTTAAACACCAGATCTAATTATTTGCAGCGCGGCCGAATTTCTAGTGATTTTTTACAGAATTCGGCCGTAAAATCGCGTTTTTAAGTATTTTTACTTATTAGTGGAACCTTATTTTTCGTTCATGGATTATCGAAATTGAAAAAATAGCAGTAGCTATGATATTTTAGAGATTAATCCCTGCAGCGGTCCTGCGTGTCGTTACGTCATTTTTTAATGCACAGACGCTACAATGAGGGGATAAGTGTCTATCCATTCGGATTGGGAGCGGGCTGTTTACCCGTTCAGGGAGAGTTGGGTTGAAAGATTTGATTGAGCTGTTCTGGCTGCGTTATACGGAACTGCAATCAGCGGTTGGTAAGAACGAGGCCGACAAGATCGCAGTGCTGGAGCGTGAACTGGAGCTGCTGCTTGATCGGGTCATCGGGCGTAAGACCGGCAGTTCCGAGGACATTCGTGAGCAATTCCGTTTCGCCATCGACCTCCTCAATCACGAGGCGGAAGATCTCGGCTGCGTGCAGCGCAATTCCGATCTTTTGAGAACGCTGGTCGACCGCTATGTCGGCATGCCGCTCAAGGCAAAGGTGATCGGCGACGAGGACGAGGACATCCTGGAGTGGCACCACCGCCATCTTATTCTCGATGAGGATATGCTGAACGACCTCGACGAGCCCGTGGTCGTCGTCTCTCCCGGTTATCGGGTATCATTCTCCAACGGGATCGATGCTTTTCCGCGCAATACGCCGGAAGGGCCTTTGGGATGTCATATCGCCGAGCTTGTCGGAGTGCACCGTTTTCAGAACGATCTGCGGGAGAGGCTCGACAATTGCTTCAAGGGCGGTACGTCGAAATACACCTATGCCGAAGATCATGACGGCCATACGATCGTAAAATCGCTGGAAATGTCGCCCTGCTATTCCTCCAACTACAAGCTGGTTGGCGCAATGGTGGTCATCCGCGAAATCGCCGATCGTAGGCGCCGTCGCGCCACGGCATAAATTCACGGTTCGAACGCAAGCGTCGAGCCGTGTCCTCTTCCTGTCATTTCGGGAAGATGGTTTCCCAGATCGTGGCGATTGACCATGCGGATGATGCATCCGCAAGAAGCTTCGTCGCCATTGCCAGACAGGAAAGAACCAAAAGCGGGCGGATGATCTTCGCGCCGTTTTTCATCGCGAAACGCGATCCGATCTGCGCGCCGACGAACTGGCCGATGCCCATGGCGATGCCAAGCTTCCAGAGAACCGCGCCTCCAGCCGCAAAAACAACAAAGCCGCCGAAATTCGAACCCAGGTTCAGAAGCTTGGTATGGGCGGTTGCCTTCAGCATGCCGAAGCCGGCAAGCCCCACGAAGGCAAGCATGTAGAAGGAACCCGCGCCGGGGCCGAAAACGCCATCATAGAAACCCACGAGCGGTGCGGCGGTGAGGCCGAACACGAAAGGCGTGATGCGGCGATGGCTGTCGATATCGCTGAGCTGCGGCTTGAAGGCGAAATAGAGGGCAATCGCGATCAGCAGGAAGGGCATGATGGTACGCAGGAGGTCTGACGGCACGAAGGCGGCGGTGAAAGCACCGAGCCCGCCGCCGATCATCGCCATGATCGCCATCGGCAATTGTTCCCTCAGATTGACATGGCCGCGGCGGGCATAGGCAATGGTGGCCGACGCCGAGCCGAACTGCGATTGCAGCTTGTTGGTGCCGAGCGTATCGAGCGGCGGAATTCCCATGATCAGCATGGCCGGGATAGTGATGAGACCGCCGCCGCCGGCGATGGAATCGATAAATCCGGCAAAGATGGCGACGCAGAAAAGAACGAGGAAAACGTTGAGGGCGATGTCTTGCACTTGGCATGTCCAGGCGGGCTTAAGGGAGAGGGCCTCTTCTTTCACCGAAAAGATCGCCACGCAATATTTTTCTCTCCGATCCGGGACGGGCAGGGGGATTGCGGTGTTGCCGCTTATGGGTATGTTTCCGTGGCGCACCGCCAGACGCGGCGATGACGAGACATCAGGATGAGGGCATTATGCATAAAGTGATATTCGATACGGACCCCGGTGTAGATGATGCCATGGCGCTTCTTTTCCTGCACCGTCACCCCGATATCGATCTGATCGGCGTCACCACCGTCTTCGGCAATGCGCCCATCGATATCACCACCCGCAATGCGCTCTTCCTGAAACGGGAATGGCAGATGACGGCGCCGGTAGCGAAAGGTGCGGGCGTGACCTTCGATCCGGCCCGCAAGGAAGGCCACTGGCCGACTTTCATCCATGGCGAAAACGGTCTCGGCGATATCGATATTCCAGAGACCATCGATCTGCCGCTCGATCCGCGTCCCGCGCATCGCTTTATTATCGAGACGGTCAAGGCCAATCCCGGCGAGGTGACGCTGATCGCTGTTGGTCGCATGACCAATCTGGCCTTGGCGCTGCGCGAAGAGCCGGATTTTGCGGCATTGGTGAAGCAGGTGATCGTCATGGGCGGCGCCTTCGATATCAACGGCAATGTGTCGCCGGCGGCTGAGGCCAATATTCACGGTGATCCGGAAGCGGCCGATCTCGTCTTCACCGCGCCCTGGCGCGTGGTCGTCGTCGGCCTGGACGTGACGACGAAAACGGTGATGACGAGCGCCTTCATGGCCGAGATGGCAGAGGCGGGCGGCAAGCCGGTGCAGCTGCTTTCCGATCTGTCGCAATTCTACATCGATTTCTACAAGACCCGCACCGGCGATGGCATGGTGGTGCATGACAGCTGCGCCTGCGTTTACCTTGTTGCGCCCGAACTGTTCGAGACCCGCAGCGGCCCTATACGCGTCGTCTGCGGCGGGCTTGCCGATGGCCAGACCATTCAGAAGCCGGATGGCCGCGCCTTTCCGCCGGGCGACTGGGACGGGCATCCGAGCCAGCTCATCTGCACCGATATCAAGCCGGAGCAGGTGCTTTCCGTCATCCGCGCGGCAATTGTGAAGGGCGAGCGCGACTGAACGGCCGGAATGGCCTTTCTTGAGCATGGTCTGCCTTGCAATTTCCAAGAATCTGGCGTTATGCAGGTTTCCTGATTACATTGCGCAATTCGCCTTGCCTGTGGTCTGAAAAGGCCGCGCCGGAGCCACAAGGCGGATGATCGCGATGCCGCGTGGACCGAGAAAACCGCTGTAGGTTTTCTTGTGCTTTGCGGTACAATGAATAGCGCCCGCCGGATCGGTTCGTGTCGGCGGCGTTTAACAACAAGAACGAACTTCGTTATGGGCCGGCAGAACCGGTCCATTTCCATGAGGAAAGTGATGGAAGAGTTTCATAAGGTCCGGCGTCTGCCGCAATACGTCTTCGAACAGGTCAACCGTTTGAAAGCGAGCGCGCGAGCGGCCGGGGCCGATATCATCGATCTCGGCATGGGCAATCCCGACCTTCCGACCCCCAAGGCGATCGTCGACAAGCTGTGCGAAGTCGTTCAGGACCCTCGCACCCATCGCTATTCCTCGTCCAAGGGCATTCCCGGCCTTCGCCGCGCGCAGGCTGGTTATTATGCCCGCCGGTTCGGCGTGAAGCTGAACCCCGATACGCAGGTCGTCGCGACCCTTGGTTCCAAGGAAGGTTTCGCCAATATGGCGCAGGCCATAACCGCGCCTGGTGACGTGATCCTGTGTCCGAACCCCACCTATCCGATCCACGCTTTCGGCTTCCTGATGGCGGGCGGCGTTATCCGTTCCATGAATGTGGAGCCGGACGAGAGCTTCTTCGGGCCTCTGGAGCGGGCGGTGCGCCACTCCATTCCGAAACCGCTGGCGCTTATCGTCAACTATCCGTCGAACCCGACGGCGCACGTTGCCTCGCTCGATTTCTACAAGGACGTGATCGCATTTGCGAAGAAGCACGAAATCATCGTGCTTTCCGACCTTGCCTATTCGGAAATCTATTTCGACGACAACAATCCGCCGCCTTCGGTTCTCGAAGTTCCCGGTGCAATCGACGTTGCGGTGGAATTCACCTCCATGTCGAAGACCTTCTCCATGCCCGGCTGGCGCATGGGCTTTGCCGTTGGCAACGAGCGGCTGATCGCGGCACTGACCCGCGTGAAGTCCTATCTCGATTACGGTGCCTTCACGCCGATCCAGGTTGCGGCGACGCACGCGCTGAACGGCGACGGCTCCGACATCGCGGAAGTACGCAGCGTTTATCGGCGCCGTCGCGACGTCATGGTCGATACGTTCGGCAAGGCGGGCTTCGAAGTTCCACCGCCGGCGGCGACGATGTTCGCCTGGGCGAAGATCCCGGAAAAGTTCCGCCATCTCGGCAGCCTGGAGTTTTCCAAGCTTCTGGTCGAGAAGGCAGACATTGCCGTTGCTCCCGGCATCGGCTTCGGCGAAATGGGCGATGATTACGTCCGCCTCGCGCTCGTTGAAAACGAGCATCGAATTCGTCAGGCAGCGCGCAATCTGAAGCGTTTCCTGTCGAGTGCTGACGAAACGATGCACAATGTCGTTTCGCTCAATGCCCACAGATAAGGGCAACCGAAGGCGGCCGGGCCCCGGCCGTCACCATCACCAGCAAATCAGGAACATACCCATGGCAGATTCATTGAGAATCGGCATAGCGGGGCTCGGCACTGTCGGCGCTTCGCTCGTGCGCATCCTCCAGCAGAGAAGCAACGAACTTGCGATTACCTGCGGACGCGCGATTGAGATTATTGCAGTGAGCGCGCGCGACCGTTCGCGTGACCGCGGCATCGATCTCAAGGGTATTACCTGGTTCGATACGCCGGAGCAGCTTGCAAACGAAGCCGATATCGACGTGTTGGTGGAACTGGTCGGCGGTGCTTCCGGCCAGGCGGAAAAAGCTGTGCGCGCAGCACTTTCGCGCGGTCTCCATGTGGTGACAGCCAACAAGGCGCTGCTTGCCAAGCATGGCGTCGAGCTGGCGACGATTGCCGAAGACAAGGGTGCGCTTCTCAATTTCGAAGCGGCTGTGGCCGGCGGTATTCCCGTCATCAAGGCGCTGCGTGAATCTCTCACCGGCAACAACGTGTCGCGCATCTACGGTATCATGAACGGCACCTGCAACTACATCCTGACCAAGATGGAGAAGGAAGGGCTGTCGTTCGAGGTCTGTTTGAAAGAAGCGCAGCGGCTGGGTTATGCCGAAGCCGATCCCGCCTTCGATATCGAGGGTAACGACACCGCCCACAAGCTCGCCATTCTGACGACGCTTGCCTTCGGCAACAAGATTTCGGCCGACGACATCTATCTCGAAGGCATCACCAACATCTCCAGCGAGGACATTCAGGCGGCCGCCGAGCTCGGTTATCGCATCAAGCTTCTCGGCGTGGCGCAGGTGACCGAATCCGGTATCGAGCAGCGGGTGCATCCGACCATGGTGCCGCTCGATTCCGTTATTGCGCAGGTTGATGGCGTCACCAATGCGGTGGCGATCGAGTCCGATATTCTTGGCGAGCTTCTGATGGTGGGCCCAGGTGCGGGCGGCAATGCCACGGCCTCTGCCGTGCTCGGTGACATCGCCGATATCGCCAAGAGCCGTCCCGGTGCCCAGCAGGTTCCGGTGCTCGGCCGTCCGGCGAAGTCGCTGACCGATTATCGTCGCGCCAAGATGAAGAGCCATGAAGGCGGCTATTTCATCCGGCTGACGGTGAAGGACCAGGCGGGCGTCTTCGCTTCCATCGCTACCCGCATGGCGGATAACAACATCTCGCTGGAATCCATCGTGCAGCGCCAGCGCGTGCATGTGGAGGGCGCGCCGCAGACGATTATCCTCGTGACCCACGCGACGATGGAAGATGCGATCCGCAAGGCCGTCAAGGCGATCAAGAACGAGAAATATCTGGTCAGCGAGCCGCAGGTCATCCGCATCGAGCGGACCTGAGACGCTTTACGATTTTTCTGAATTTGAGGGCCGCGCCTCCACATGGAGGTGCGGTCTTTTTTCTACCGAAACCCATTTTGGCGGCCACAGGATAAAACCGCCGTAAAATTTGAGGGGATCGCCTCAGAACCGCTGGAAAACAACGCGATTCGGCTCTATGGTTAATCATGTTACCAAGCGAGGGAGGCGTGGCTGTGACATCGATTATCCTTTTCAAGGACAGTAAGCGCGAAAGCGTTCTGGCCGCCCATCATCGGGCGCGGCCTCACAATGCCAACGACAATATTCGAGGCATGGAATTCGATATTGCCGAATATGAGCGCAACTGGTGTTCACTTGCGGTGTTTTCCCTGTTGCTGCTGGTCGGCGCGGTATCGATCGTCAGCCCGTTTTTCTCGATTTTCTCGGTGTGAAACCTCATACGGGCGTTTTTGCTTGAAAAAGGCGCCATCGCCATTTAGCCCGTTGTCATGACAAGGCGCGGATACGCATTCGCATGACAGGACGATGGACAGGATGGCAATGATGGAGCCGGCCGATACGGTGGTCCGCGCATTTCTAAGCGTGGAGCGGTCGGCGACAGAGCAACGTTGGGTTTCGCGGCTGGATCAAGCCGCACAGAACCGTGCGCTGGCCATGTCCCAGATCCATGCCATTCCCGAACTGATTGCCCGGGTGCTGGCCGGGCGAGGGGTGGGGGTGGATGAGGCTCTCGCTTTCCTCGATCCGACCATTCGCTCCTTGATGCCCGACCCGCATGTGCTGACAGATTGCGAAAAGGCTGCCGAAAGGCTGGTCCGCGCCATCGAGACCGGTGAGAAGGTGGCGATCTTCGGCGATTATGACGTTGATGGCGCCGCGTCTTCCGCGCTGATGTATCGGTTTCTCGCGCATTTCGGGCTGACGCCGGAAATCTATATTCCAGATCGTATTTTCGAGGGTTATGGGCCGAACCCGGCGGCGATGCAGCAGCTTGCCGCCAATGGCGCGACCCTGATCGTGACGGTCGATTGCGGCTCCACCAGCCATGAATCGCTGAATGCCGCAAAGGATGCGGGAACAGATGTGGTGGTGATCGATCACCACCAGGTCGGTTCGGAACTGCCGCCGGCGGTGGCGCTGGTCAATCCCAACCGCGAAGACGATCTTTCGGGGCAGGGGCATCTCTGCGCCGCAGGCGTGGTGTTTCTGGTTCTGGTCGCCACCCTCAGGCTGTTGAAGGACAGGCGCAACAGACAGGCGTTCACGATCGATCTGCTGGCGCTGCTGGATATAGTCGCACTCGCAACCGTATGCGACGTGGTGCCCTTGAAGGGGCTGAACCGCGCCTATGTGGTAAAGGGGTTGATTGCCGCGCGCCATATGAACAATGCCGGGCTGGCGGCGCTGTTCAGAAAGGCGGGGTTGGGCGGGCCGGTGACACCGTATCATTTCGGTTTCCTGATCGGACCGCGCATCAATGCCGGTGGCCGTATTGGCGATGCCGCACTGGGTAGCCGTCTGCTTACACTCGACGACTCGTCACAGGCGGACGTGATTGCCGAAAAGCTGGATGAGCTGAACCGCGAGCGACAGGCGATGGAAGCCGTGATGCTGGCGGAAGCCGAAGCGGAAGCGCTTTATGAGTATGGCGACGGGTCTGGCGCTGGCGTCATCGTTACCGCACGGGAAAACTGGCATCCGGGGATCGTCGGACTACTCGCCTCACGCCTCAAGGATCGTTTCCGCCGCCCGGCCTTTGCCATCGCTTTCGATCCCTCTGGTAAGGGCACAGGCTCCGGCCGCTCGATCAATGGTTTCGATATGGGCAGAATGGTCCGCGCCGCTGTGGATGCCGGCCTGCTGGTCAAGGGTGGCGGTCACGCCATGGCCGCGGGCCTGACGGTTGAACGCGCCAATCTCGGCAAACTCCGGACCTTCTTCGAGGAAGCCGCCGCAAAGACGGTGAGCGAGCTGGTGGAAAGTAGCGTGCTGAAGATCGACGGCGCAATCGGCGCGTCTGGCGCGACCCTGCAGCTTGTCGATCAGCTAGAACAGGCTGGTCCTTATGGCTCCGGCCATTCTCAGCCCATTTTTGCCGTGCCTGCCCACCGGCTGCGCGATGTGCGTCTGGTCGGCACCTCACACGTCAAGATCACGCTGGAGGCCATGGATGGTTCACGGCTGGACGGCATCGCATTCCGCGCCGCAGAGGCCCCTCTGGGGCAGATGCTGCTGAATGCGCGTGGCAGGTCTATCCACGTGGCAGGCTCCGTGGGTGCCGATCTCTGGCAGGGCCAGAGGCGTGTGCAGCTGCGTGTTCTGGACGCGGCTTTCGCGCCCTGACAGTCGGCACAGATCGAGACTTGATTTTACGGGAAAAGCTGAAGGACGGCCGGAAACGGCATGAATTCTCTATCTCACACATCACGTGAAGATTTGAACGCATAATACTGATTTTCAAGGAGAAGCAAGTGGCACGCCCTAGGGGAGTCGAACCCCTCTTTTCAGAATGAAAATCTGACGTCCTAACCGATAGACGAAGGGCGCGTGCGCTTGTGGTGTGGCGCCCTTATAGTCAGGCTCCCGTTGCTCCGCAAGCGGAAAAATTGATTTTTTCCGCTTCGTGACGAGTTTTTTTATGGAGGCCGGAACGGCTGTGGAAAACTGCGCCGGGACTGGCCAAGGCCTTGAAATTTCGCCGCTATCACGGCGCGCCGGCAATGCCTTCATGACTCGTGGAAGTCCTCGGGGCGTGGTTTTCCAACCCTTAGCTGGCATCTGCTGCCCGCCAGAAAGAACCGACACTGTGATTTGGCTGGAAGGGGAAAGGCAAGCCGGTCGATTTGCCCGCTGGCGATTCATCCGGCTTGCCTTCCATCGGGGGGGACAGCACTCTAACGTATCGCCCGGGAATCGGTTCCGGCGCATCGATCACGCGTGACGAATCCGCTGTCTGCGAAGCTGCTTTATATTTTCGAAGGGGGAAACACGAAGGCAAGTGGCACGCCCTAGGGGAGTCGAACCCCTCTTTTCAGAATGAAAATCTGACGTCCTAACCGATAGACGAAGGGCGCGTGCGCTTGTGGTGTGGCGCCCTTATAGTCAGGCTCCCCGTGGTCCGCAAGCGGAAAAATGCATGATTTGACAAAAAAATGACATTGGCTGTCAGAACCCTTGGAAAACAAGGATTTCCGTTTCGTAACAAATGGTTAAACCGAGGTCGGCTTGGCAGTTTCAGTGCTTCTTGCGGATGAAGAACGATGTGAGACGACGATTTGCAGGGGCCGGTGATTCACTCAACGGGGCTTATGGTGCGAAAGAAGCCATCAAAATGAATGGCGAACCTTACCAAACATTTCGGCGTCACCCTTGGGTTTTTGCCGAGATCTTCAACCGCTCGATTTTGTTGACTTAGATACTTAGGACAAGCCCACGGATGAGGTCGAGCGTGGAGAGGCTGTCGTCAAATGAAAACGGGGCCGAAATGGCCCCGTTCCATGATGTTAGCTGATTGCAGCGTCTCAGTGCAGGATCTGGCTGAGGAACAGCCTCGTGCGCTCGTGCTGGGGATTGTCGAAGAATTCGGCGGGCGAATTCTGTTCGACGATCTGGCCCTGGTCCATGAAGATGACGCGGTTTGCGACCTGGCGGGCAAAGCCCATTTCGTGGGTCACGCACAGCATCGTCATGCCGTCTTCGGCAAGGCTGACCATGGTATCAAGCACTTCCTTGACCATTTCCGGGTCAAGCGCCGAGGTCGGCTCGTCAAACAGCATGATCTTAGGCTTCATGCACAGCGAGCGGGCGATCGCCACGCGCTGCTGCTGACCGCCGGAGAGCTGGCCAGGGTATTTATGCGCCTGTTCGGGGATCTTGACGCGCTTCAGATAGTGCATCGCCACTTCTTCGGCTTCCTTTTTGGGCATCTTGCGAACCCAGATCGGCGCCAGTGTGCAGTTCTCAAGGATTGTCAGATGAGGGAAGAGGTTGAAGTGCTGGAACACCATACCGACTTCACGACGCACCTCATCGATCTTCTTAAGATCGTTGGTGAGTTCGATACCGTCGACGTTGATCGTGCCCGACTGATGTTCTTCCAGCCGGTTGATGCAGCGGATCATGGTCGATTTTCCCGATCCCGAAGGACCGGCGATGACGATACGCTCGCCCTTCATCACCTTCAGGTTGATGTCGCGCAGGACGTGGAAGTCGCCATACCACTTGTTCATGCCGACGAGTTCGATTGCCACGTCCGTTGTCGAAACGGCCAGTGTTTTTGTTTGGGTTTCTGCCATTTTGAGCATCCCTTATCGTTTATGCCCGGTGTCGAGGTGCCGTTCCATGAACAGCGAATAACGCGACATGCCGAAGCAGAATATCCAGAATATGAACCCGGCGAAAATATAGCCCGTCATTGCGGTGACAGGTGTCGCCCAGTTCGCATCCGATTGGTTGAGTGTGACAATGCCAAGCAGGTCGAACATGCCGATGATCGAGACCAGCGACGTGTCCTTGAAAAGACCGATGAACGTGTTGACGATGCCCGGAATGACGAGCTTCAGCGCCTGCGGCAGCACGATCAGCCGGGTTTTCTGCCAATAGTTCAGGCCGAGCGAGTCTGCCCCTTCATATTGCCCCTTCGGGATGGCCTGCAAGCCGCCACGGATCACCTCCGCCATATAGGCGGACGAGAAGAGCGACACGCCGACCAGAGCGCGCAGGAACTTGTCGAAGGTCCAGCCGTCGGGAAGGAACAGCGGCAGCATGATGCTGGCGAAGAACAGGACGGTGATCAGAGGAATACCTCTGATAACTTCGATGAAAAGCACGCACAGCATTTTTATTACCGGCAGGTTCGACCGGCGGCCAAGCGCCAGAAGAATGCCGAAGGGCAGGGACACTGCAATTCCGAAGAAAGACAGGATCAGGGTGACCATCAGGCCGCCCCAGAGCTGCGTTTCCACCACCGGCAGGCCGAAGACGCCGCCGATGAGGAGGAAAAACGCAATGACTGGCAGGATGATGAAAAGCGCCAGCGCATTGAGCCGCTTGAACGGCGCTTTCGGAATGAGCATTGGCACCAGGAGGATGGTGAACATGACCATCACAAGGATAGGACGCCAGCGCTCATCGATCGGGTAACGGCCGAACATGATCTGGCCGAACTTCGCCGAAACGAAGGCCCAGCATGCGCCGGACTGGCCATCGGCCAGCGCACCGCCCTGGGAGGCGGTGAGGCAGGCGATGCGATCCGTACCGGTCCATACCGCGTCTACGAACAGCCACTTGAAGATTGGTGGCAAAAGATAGGCGAGGAACGCGATGGCAAGAACCGTAAGGACGGTGTCCTTCGGCGTGGCGAAAAGTTTGGTGCGCAGCCAATGGCTGATGCCAACCGCGCTTGAAGGCGCGGGTTTGGCTTCTTCAATGGTGTGGCGCACGAACGCGTGATTGCTGATCGTCATCTATTATCTCTCCACCAGGGCCATTTTCGCGTTCAACCAGTTCATGACCACGGCCGTGAGAATGGACAGCGAGAGATAGAGAACGAGCCAGATAGCGACAACTTCGACCGCCTGTCCCGTCTGGTTCAGGATCGTACCGCCAACGGAGACGATGTCGGCGAAACCGACCGCGACCGCAAGCGATGAGTTCTTGGTCAGGTTGAGATACTGGCTTGTCAGCGGCGGGATGATGATGCGCATCGCCTGAGGAACGACGATCAGACGCGTCGTCGTGCTGGCGCGAAGCCCCAATGCCTCCGCTGCCTCGGTCTGCCCTTTTGCCACGGCCTTGATGCCGCCGCGAACGATCTCGGCGATAAAGGAAGCGGTGTAGAAGGAGAGCGCCAGAAACAGCGACATGAATTCAGGTGCGACGACCGAACCGCCCGCAAGGTTGAACCGCCCGGCAATCGGGTAATCGAATGTCAGGGGTGAGCCGAGCGCGAGGAATGTCGCAGCCGGAAGGCCGATGATGAGAAGTGTTGCGGTGATGCCGGTGCGGAACTGCTCGCCGGTTCTTTCCTGCCTAGCCTTCGCCCAGCGATAAATGAAGACGCTGATGACGATGGCGACCACAAAAGCGAGCGGTATCAGCCACGTCCCTTCGCCCCAGAGAGGCTTTGGAAAGAAGAAGCCGCGATTGTTGAGGTAGGTCCCAAGTGGAAGCTGCAGCGAATCGCGGGCCTGCGGCAAAACGGAGATGACGCCCTTGTACCAGAAGAAGATAACAAGCAGGGGCGGGATGTTGCGGAAGATTTCCACATAGGCCTGCGCCAGCTTCGAGATCAGCCAGTTGTTGGACAGCCGGGCGATACCGACGATAAAACCGATGATCGACGCGGCGATGATGCCAAAAAATGCGACCTGAATTGTGTTGAGAATACCAACGAGCAATGCCCGACCATAGGTCGCATCGCTGGTGTAAGCGATCAGCGACTGGCCGATATCGAAGCCGGCTCTTCCATTGAGGAAGCCGAAGCCGGACGAAATGTTTGACCGTTGAAGATTTGTGATCGTATTCGTCACGATGATCCAGACGAAGGCGGTCAGGATGACGACTGTCAGAACCTGATAAAAAATTCCGCGTATGCGTGGATCGTAGATGAGTGACGACGCGCTTTGCGCGCGCGATCGTTGCGAACTGACCGCGTTGCCTGCCATAGGCACCTTTCCCTTTTATATGCTCTTTGCGAGCTTATTCTATAATTTCAAGTGGAGGCCGGGCATTGCCCAGCCTCCCTTCAGTCCTTAGCCAACGATAGTGCCGATCAACGAACCGGCGGTGCGTATTGCAGGCCGCCCTTGGTCCAAAGCGCGTTCTGGCCACGCTCGATCTTCAGCGGCGAGCCGGCGCCAACGTTACGGTCGAAGACTTCGCCGTAGTTGCCGACCTTCTTGACGATGTTGTAGGCCCAGTCGTTCGTCACGCCGAGATCGGTACCGATCTTGGTGCCTTCTTCAGTGCCAAGCAGACGCTTGATATCAGGGTTGGCGCTGTTCTTCTGCTCGTCGACGTTTTTCGACGTGATGCCCAGCTCTTCTGCGTTGACCATCGCGTAGTGAACCCACGTGACGATGTCGAACCACTGGTCGTCGCCCTGGCGAACGGCCGGTCCAAGCGGCTCCTTGGAGATCACTTCAGGCAGAACGATGTTGTCATCGGGGTTCTTCAGCTTGAGACGGATAGCGTACAGACCGGACTGGTCGGTGGTGTAAACGTCGCAACGGCCGGAATCATAAGCCGAAGTAGCATCGGATTCCTTTTCGAAAACAACCGGGTTGTACTGCAGGTTGTTGGTCTTGAAGTAGTCGGCAAGGTTGAGCTCGGTGGTCGTGCCGGTCTGAACGCAGACGGCGGCGCCGGAAAGCTCAAGCGCGGACTTCACGTTGAGGCCCTTCTTGGCGATGAAGCCCTGGCCATCATAATAGTTGACGGTACGGAAGTTGAAGCCGAGCGATGTGTCGCGGCTGATCGTCCAGGTGGTGTTACGGGTCAGAACGTCGACCTCGCCAGACTGGAGAGCCGGAAAACGGTCCTTGCTCGAAAGAGCGACAAATTTAGCCTTTGTAGGATCGCCGAAAACCGCAGTGGCAATACCGCGGCAATAGTCCACGTCGATGCCGGACCATTCGCCCTTGTCATCGGGATTGGAAAATCCCGGAATGCCAGCGCTCACGCCGCAGGTGACGAAACCTTTCGACTTCACGTCCTGAAGCGTCGCAGCCGAAGCGACCGAGGCTCCTCCCAAAACTGCTGCGCCGATAACGGCCGACAGAATTGCCTTTTTCATTTTTCCCAACCTTTGTTTGTTATCGTCAATCGGAAGAGGACCGGCATATTGTTTTTGCCCCAGCTCCCCCCTTCAGCAGATCTTTTCGATCCGCTTTTTCTATCACAATCGTAATTGGCAGCGGGGTCAAGACATGCTGACAATAATTGTGCCTATAAAACGGAATTTTCCAAATTTTGGTCTGGAAGTGTGCAAAGGGTGAAAATATAAGCATATTTTTGCGGAAAAATACACTTGCACGAATTTTGTATACTTCTTGTATGCTGTTGACGGGTGGATCAATCCTCTCATCTACGAATGTTCTGCGGGACTTGACCTTGCCTCCGGCTCTCCGCATTGTCGCTCGCGTCAATATCCCTTCGAAAGCTGATCTGAAATGACCAAGACCAATGACCTGCTTTCCACCGCAGGTATGAATACGCGCCTGACCCATGGCGGCAACGATCCCGCCGACTGTTTCGGTTTCGTCAATCCGCCCATCGTGCGCGGTTCTACCGTGCTTTTCCCCGATGCCGAGACGCTTTCGACCGAAAACCAGAAATACACCTATGGCACCCACGGCACGCCGACGACCGATGCGCTATGCAATCTCGTCAATGAGCTGGAGGGTTCTTTCGGAACCATTCTCGTGCCATCGGGCCTTGCGGCGATCACCGTGCCGTTCCTCGCCTATCTTGGCGCCGGCGATCATGCGCTGATCGTCGATTCGGTTTATTTTCCCACACGCCGCTTTTGCAACACGATGCTGAAGAAGCTTGGTGTGGAGGTGGAGTATTACGACCCGGCGATCGGGACGGGTATCGAAGCGCTGATCCGCCCGAATACCAAGCTGGTGCATCTTGAAGCGCCGGGTTCCAATACCTTCGAGATTCAGGACGTTCGGCTGATCACCGAGATTGCCCATAGGCACGATTGCGTCGTGACGATGGACAATACCTGGGCGACACCGCTTTATTTCAAGCCGCTCGATTTCGGTGTCGATGTTTCCATCCATGCCGCCACCAAATATCCGTCAGGTCATTCCGATGTCCTGATGGGCTTTGTTTCCGCCAATGAAAAGCACTGGAAGACGCTTTATCAGGCGAACACCAATCTTGGCATCTGCGTGACGCCTGATGACGCCTATCAGATCCTGCGCGGCATGCGCTCCATGGGCATTCGGCTTGCGCACCACCAGAAAAGCGCCCTCGACATCGCCACCTGGCTGGAAAGCCGCGACGACGTCGTGAGCGTTCTGCATCCGGCCCTGCCGAGCTTTGCCGGGCATGAACTCTGGAAGCGCGATTTCAAGGGCGCGAGCGGCGTATTTTCCTTCGTGCTGAAGGCCGAAGAGGGCAAATACAAGCAGACTGCGGCGGCATTCCTGAATGCGCTGACCTTCTTCGGGCTCGGCTATTCCTGGGGTGGATACGAATCGCTTGCCGTGTCGGTGTCGCTTGTCGACAGGACGATTGCCAAAGGCCCGTCGGAAGGTCCGGTCATCCGTCTGCAGATAGGGCTTGAAGATATCGCCGACCTCAAGAAGGATCTCGAGGCCGGGTTTGCGGCGGCAGCCGCGGTCTAACCTCAGCCTTTGGCGCGGTAGCCGTATAGCCAGTCGAAGTCCTTCAGGAAGGCTTCCCTCGGACGTGTCGAGAAGACGAAGTCCCGGGCAAGCCGAACCGGGCCTGTGGCGTGATAGGCGAAACGATTGAGAGAGGCCCGCTTGCGGGCCTTTTCTATGCGCGGCAGACGCAGGGCTTCGAAGGCGGCAAGGGCCTGTGGTACGGGCAGGGATGTTCCGGTCAATGTGCCCGCCAGTTCAAATGCATCCTCGATGGCCATCGCCGCCCCCTGTGCGGCAAAGGGCATCATCGCGTGGGCAGCGTCGCCGATCAGCACCGTATCGCGACCATTGTGCCAGCGTCCGGCACCGGCCTGATAAAGTGGCCAGAAGGTCGGATTTTCCGACGATGCCAGCAGCCGAACGATATCCGGGCTCCAGCCGCGAAACTGCGCGAGCAGCATGGCTTTCTGTTGGCCGCTCGATTCCGCCCGCCATGTTGCGCCGGGATCGGCGCCGAGTGCGATGGCCACAATGTTGAAGCCGCCGACTTCCTTCAGCGGGTAGGCGACGATATGGCCACCCGAACCGAGATAGGCGGTGACGGCGCTTTTGTTGATAGCTGACGGCACATCTTTTGCCGCGACCGTGAAGCGCCAGGCAATATTGCCGGAGAAAGTGGCCGTGGGGGCGGAGGGGACAGCGAAACGGGCCGCGGACCAGACACCGTCTGCGCCGACGATCAGGTCGTGATCGCGGAACGTGGTTGCAGCGATGACGTCTGTCGTCGCGTTTTCGATACGTTTGCCAAGATGCAGGCGGCAGAGCGGATTGCGCGTTACCGCATTGAGAAGCGCGTTTTGCAACGTCGAGCGATGCAGCACGCCGTAAGGTGCGCCCCAGCGTGTGCGGGCCGTCGCACCCACGGGTAAGGACAGCAACGTGGCAAGCGATTTGCCATCGGCCAGATCGACACTGACCGGCTCGGTCCAACGCGCCTCTACCTCAGTCATCACGCCGAGTTCGGCAAGGATGCGGGCGGCATTGGGCGATACTTGCAGGCCCGCACCGACTTCCGTCAGTTCGCCGGCCTGTTCAACGATGTCAGAGCTGATGCCCTGGCGGGCAAAAGAAAGCGCTGCGGTGAGACCGGCGATGCCGGCACCGACGATGGCTACGGATTTGATGGGCATGTCGCGCCCCGATCAGGAAAGGTGGAAGGTCAGGCGGCCTTCACATGGAAGACGCAGCCTGGAGGATTGGTCTGCTCGGCCTTCAGCGACGGATTGTAGCGGTAAAGGGTGGAGCAATAGGAACAGACCTTCTCGTTTTCGTCGCCCATGTCGATGAAGATGTGGGGATGATCGAAAGGCACCGAAGCGCCGGTGCACATGAATTCCTTGACGCCGATCTCGATCACGCTGTGTCCGCCATCGTTCTGGAAGTGGGGAATGGAATGCCCGGCCATGTTCGTCTCCAAATGCAATATCGTGGTTAAGCCGCAGGTCGTCATCGAGCATCGGCTTATTGATGCGGATATGTAGCCTCAAACGCATTGCATCTCCATAAAAATCGTCAGGAAAACATGTTCAAAATTGCGATTTCCTGCCATATGGTCCGGCAAAAAGGATGTCCTTGATGAATCTCAACATGCCGCAATTTTCCGATTTTTCCCATGACGGCCTTCGCCTTGCCTATTTCGATGAAGGTGATCCGGCGGGCGATCCGGTTCTGTTGATTCACGGCTTTGCTTCCAGCGCCAACGTCAACTGGGTGCATCCAGGCTGGCTGAAAACGCTTGGTGACGCCGGTTACCGGGTGATTGCCATCGACAATCGCGGCCATGGCGCAAGCGACAAGCCGCATGATCCGCAAGCCTATTATCCGCCCGTCATGGCCGGCGATGCGGTGGCGCTGCTTAATCATCTCGGCATCGCGGAGGCTCATGTGATGGGCTATTCCATGGGCGCACGCATTTCGGCCTTTCTGGCGATGGCACATCCGGAGCGTGTCCGCTCACTGGTTTTCGGCGGACTTGGCATCGGCATGGTGGAAGGTGTGGGCGACTGGGATCCGATCGCTGAAGCGCTGCTGGCCCCCTCGCTCGATGTCGTCACGCATGAGCGCGGCCGTATGTTCCGCGCCTTTGCCGACCAGACGAAAAGCGACCGGCTGGCGCTTGCAGCCTGTATCGAGACGTCGCGTGTCCTCGTCAGCCGCGAACAGGCCGCAAAGATCGATGCACCGACGCTGATCGCGGTCGGAACCAATGACGATATCGCCGGATCGGGTGCCGAACTTGCGGCGATCATGCCGCATGCGCGCGCTATCGACATTCCCGGCCGTGACCACATGCTGGCCGTTGGCGACCGGGTGTTCAAGGCGGCGGTTCTGGAATTTTACCGCAGCCTTTGATGGGTGGCGGCAAGAAACGGTTTTTCATGCTGCATGAAGAAAAACTGAAGCCTTGCCGCCTTTAAAGTCGTCATTCGAATCCCATTTCTTATGCACGTCTTTTTCTGTATAAAGAACGACTACTGCAAACGAGGAGACCATTCATGGTCGCACGTACCGAGGCCCGTCAGCCGGAACAGCTGGCGATCGTCGATCCGATCTGGGGCAGCCTGCTGCATGAGGCACGAAGCGCCGTGGCGCAGGACCCGCTGCTTTCGGCTTTCCTTTATTCGACAATCCTCAATCACCGGTCTCTGGAAGAATGCGTGATTTATCGCATCTGTGAACTCCTCGATCATCCCGATATGCAGGCCGTTCTTCTGCGCCAGACCTTTCAGGACATGCTGGATGACTGGCCCGAATGGGGCAGCGTGCTGCGCGTCGATATTCAGGCGGTTTACGATCGCGATCCGGCCTGCACGCGCTTCATGGAGCCGCTCCTTTATTTCAAGGGGTTTCAGGCCATCCAGACGCATCGCCTTGCCCATTGGCTGCTGCAAAAGGGCCGCAGGGATCTGGCGCTTTATCTGCAAAGCCGCTCGTCCAGCATTTTCCAGACGGATATCAATCCGGCAGCACGCATCGGCAAGGGTATCTTCCTCGATCATGCCACCGGGCTTGTGGTCGGCGAGACGGCCGTTATCGGCGACAACGTTTCCATCCTGCATGGCGTGACGCTTGGCGGCACCGGCAAGGAGGGGGCGGACCGTCATCCGAAGATCGCCAATGGCGTGATGATCGGAGCGGGCGCGAAAATCCTCGGTAATATCGAGATCGGCAGTTGCTCGCGCATCGCCGCCGGTTCTGTGGTGCTGAAGCCGGTCCCGCCGAAGACCACCGTTGCCGGTGTGCCGGCGCGGGTGGTGGGAGAGGCAGGGTGTTCCGAACCCTCGCGCCTGATGGATCAGGTCATCGGAGCCGATATCTGACGGGTCCGATATTTTCTCAATCGTCCGTGTTGAAGGCTCCGCGTGAAAGACACGGCCTGTGAAAGACATTGGCGATGTGCCGCTTTCACTTTACTTTCGCCTTTGTCCCATGCCAAAAGCGGCGCAACCCGAACCGCACAGGAGAATAGTGGTGAAAGCCGACGAAATCAAAAAACTCGACGCCTATTTCAAGCGCACCTTCAATGAAAAGATGGTTGTGAAGGCGCGTCCCCGTAAGGACGATTCCGCCGAAGTGTATCTTGGCGAAGAGTTCCTTGGCGTTGTCTACATCGATGACGAGGACGGCGACCGCTCGTACAACTTCTCCATGGCAATCCTCGACGTCGATCTTTGATCGTCACTGCCCGGTGACGGGTGGTTTTCCCGGATTAATAGTCGCCCGCGGTGGTTCACGCCGCGGGCGATTTGTTTTTGCGGTCGGTGATACGCATCATCAAGCGGCTTTGCGGCCGCAACGTCACCCTCATCAGTGGCTCCGCCGGACTTGCCGATCTGTTTTCGAGATGGACGTTCTGCAACAGCACCGCCAGGATCGACACGGCCTCCATCATCGCAAATGCATTGCCGATGCAGACACGCGGACCTGCACCGAAGGGCATATAGGCGTAACGGTGGCGCGCCTTGGTCTTTTCCGGCTCGAAGCGGGAAGGGTCGAAACGTTCCGGTTCGTCCCACAGCGCCGTGTGCCGGTGGACAGCGTAGATCGGCACATAAAGAACGGTTCCGGCAGGAATATCATGGTCGCCGAGCTTGAAATCCTGCAACGCCGTGCGGGTAACGACCGGGGCAGGTGGGTAAAGCCGCATCGCCTCGGAAAATACCTGTCTGGTATAGGTCAGTTGGGCGATGTGCTCTGCGGCGACGGGATTTCCACCCGTGACGGCTGCGATTTCCTCGACGACTTTCCGCTCCACGTCGCTGTGTTGCGACAGCAGATTGAACGTCCATGCCAGACCGAGCGCGGTCGTTTCGTGACCGGCGGTGATGAAGGTGAGCAGATTGTCGATGATTTCCTTGTCGCTCATCATGCGTCCCGTCTCGGGGTCCTTCGCCTGAAGTAGCATGGACACCAGATCGTTTCTCTCGACAGGGTTCTGCCGCCGGTCCGCAATCACCGTCGACAGGCTGGAGCGCAGATAACCGACAGCGGCCCGGGCCTTGCGCCGACCGGGGTGGGGGAGCCATTCCGGTGCGCCCAGCATGGCGAGCGCGAAGGTCCAGCCTGTCGGTTTCAGATAGTCGGTAATGCTTTGCTCCACGCGCCCGATATCGATCCCGTGGCCGCCGGACATCATGGTCTCAACGATGATGTCGAAGGTGGTCCGCATCATTTCATGGCCGATATCGATGTCAGCGAAAGGAGATACGCGCCAGCGCCTGCCGGTTCGCTCCGCCGCCTCGATCATGACGGGCAGCAGTTCCAGCAGCTTTTCGTGCCGGAAGGCGGCGGCAACCGATTGCCGTTGCCATTTCCAGTGATCGCCATCGGCGGTCAGAAGGCCCTGTCCGAGAGCGGGGCCAAGCGCGCGGCGCACGTCCTCACCCTTGCCGAGCAGATGGGCGTTCTTGACGAGGGCCTCATGAATAAGGACAGGATCGGCAAGATGGACGCGCATCGTACCGCCGACACGGATAAACACTGCCGGTTCGTTGAAAATCTCCGGTGGCAATGCGTTCAGCGGGTTGCGGATGAGTGAGAGGGCCAAACGTGCTGTGGCGAATTTCGATACGGGTGCCGCAGCGGATGTATCCGGGAGCGGGGTGCGAAGGTCGGTTCCGGGCATCGACAGGTCCTTTATTCGCGTTGAACACTCAAATTTATTTGTTAAGGTGTGTACCTTATTTTATTCATTTAAGGTGTGCACCTTAGGTTTCAATAGCGGGGTCCGATATCAATGAAGAAAAGCGAGGCCGGACGATCGACGGGGCGTCCTTCCCCCACACGACAGAGAATAATCGCTGCCGCACTCCAACTATTTAACGAGAGGGGGCCTGATCACGTAACCACAGCCGAGATCGCAAGGGCAGTGAATATCAACGAGGGTAATCTTTATTATCATTTCCGCACCAAGGAGGCATTGGTGCTGGCGCTGTTTGCCCTGTTCGAGACCGACGCACTGGCGGTTGTCGCAAAGATCGACGAAGAGGACGAAGTTGCCGCATCGACGTATGCTGGCTTTCTGCGGCTCTGGTTTTCGCTGGTGTGGAACTACCGCTTTCTGTTTCGCGATTTTGTCGGCCTTCTTTCCTCCGCGCCTGGGCTGGTGGAGCCGGTTCGCGGCATAAGCGCGGCAATGCGATTTGCCGTTGATGATATCGTCAGCCGGATGGAGAGGGCAGGGCTTGCAGAGATTCCAGAAACCGAGCGGGCGACCCTTCTTACCAATCTCTGGATCGTCTCGACCTATTGGGCGGCGTATCTCAACCTTCAGGAAGGCGTCACCGAATTCGGGCCGCAGCAACTGGACTGGGGACTTCGGCAGGTGTCCAGCCTGTTTCGACCCTATCTCTCACCATTGGCCACCTCCGAGCTGGAGGCGATGCTTGAAGTTGATCCATGATTTCACCTGATGATGACAATGTGAATGCAGGCAAAAACGCCCGCGACAATATCTATCGCGGGCGTTTCCCATCTCGCGGGTCTTAAGCCGCCGGTATCAGGCCGACTTCAGCAGATCGCCGTGCGGATCGAGCACGAACTTGGTTGCGGCACCCTGGTCGAAGCTTTCATATCCCTGTACGGCGTCGTCGAGTGCGATGATCTTGGCGTTGACGATGTCGGCAATGGGCAGGCGGTCGTGCAGGATCGACTGCATGAGCTGGCGATTGTATTTCAGCACCGGCGTCTGGCCGGTATGGAAAGATTGTGCCTTGGCCCAACCGAGGCCGAAGCGAAGCGACAGGCTGCCCTGTTTTGCTGCGGCATCGACCGCACCCGGGTCTTCGGTGACGTAAAGACCGGGAATGCCGATCGAGCCGGCGGCACGGGTGATTTCCATCATCTGGTTGAGAACGATGGCCGGCTGTTCGCCGCCCGAATGGCCACGCGCTTCGAAACCGACGGCATCGATGGCGCTATCGACCTCGTTGGTGCCGACGATCTCGGCAATCATGTCGCCCAACCGATCACCCTTGGAAAGATCGACGGGCTCGAAGCCGACCTTGGCGGCGTGCGCAAGGCGATCCTTGTTGAAATCACCGATCATGACGACGGCGGCACCGAGAATACGGGCAGACGCGGCAGCCGCCAGACCGACCGGACCGGCGCCCGCGACATAGACCGTGGAGCCGACACCGACGCCGGCCTTCACCGCGCCATGAAAGCCGGTCGGCAGGATGTCCGAGAGCATGGTGAGGTCGCGGATCTTGGACATTGCCCTGTCGCGGTCGGGAAATTTCAGAAGGTTGAAGTCGGCATAGGGAATGGTGACGTATCTGGCCTGTCCGCCGATCCAGCCGCCCATGTCAACATAACCGTAGGCGCCGCCGGCACGGGCGGGGTTCACCGTCAGGCACACACCGGTATCCTGCGACTTGCAGCAGCGGCAGCGACCGCAGGCGACGTTGAACGGCACCGAGACGATATCGCCGATATCAAGCATCTCGACGTCGACGCCTTTTTCAATGACTTCGCCGGTGATCTCATGGCCAAGGACGAGGCCGGGCATCGCCGAGGTGCGGCCGCGCACCATATGCTGGTCCGAACCGCAGATATTCGTGGAAATAACCTTGAGAATGACACCGTGCTCGATACGGCGGCCATCCGGCGCCTCCAGCTTCGGATCATCGATGTCGCGGACCTCGACCTGGCCGGGGCGCAAATAGACGACGCCTCTGTTTTTGCTCATATCCATCTCCTCCTTGGGTTGAACACCAATACCGGCCCGCTCCTCCGCGGACAGGATATCGTCAAAACTCATGCGCGGACCCGTATGCGGCTCGCGTGGAATCTCAATCGGCGAGGGGATGGAAAGAAGAACAATCGGCGCGTCTGGACAAACGTCGCCTGCCTCTTGATCACCGCCCGCCGCAGATACCCGGCATTACGCCGGATATGTGCAGCAAACCATTTGGCGGGCGATGTGGCGGTCGGGAATACGACAACGCCTATAGCCGCAACGACACCGGCTCTCGCCAGATGTCACGGTGGCGTTATCTGTCGATCGATTTTCTCAGGCGCCCGGCGGCATCCTGAATATATTGCCAGGCGACGCGACCGGAGCGGCCGCCGCGCGTGGTCGCCCATTCCAGCGCCTCGTGATGCAGGGTTTCGCGATCAAGGCCGAGATCGAAATGTTCGGCATAGCTGTCAATCATCGTCAGATAGTCTTCCTGGCCGCATTTGTGGAAGCCGAGCCACAGGCCGAAGCGGTCCGAGAGCGAGACCTTTTCCTCAACAGCTTCCGAAGGGTTGATGGCGGTCGATTGCTCGTTCTCCATCATGTGGCGCGGCAGAAGATGACGGCGGTTGGACGTGGCATAGAACAGCACATTGTCCGGACGCCCCTCTATGCCGCCATCGAGTGCTGCCTTCAGCGACTTGTAGGCCGTGTCGTCGTGATCGAAGGAGAGGTCGTCGCAGAAGACGATGACGCGTTCGCCGGAAGCTTTCAATATATCCAGCAAGGCGGGCAGGGTGTGGATATCTTCGCGATGCACCTCGACCAGCTTCAAGGGAACGCCGCTTGCGGCGCGCACATCTTCGTGAACGGCCTTGACCAGCGAGGATTTGCCCATGCCGCGTGCGCCCCAAAGCAGCACGTTGTTGGCGGGAAAACCATCGGCAAAACGCAGCGTGTTCTCGTGCAGGATATCGCGCACATGATCGACGCCGCGAATGAGTTTCAGCGCAATGCGGTTCGGACGCGAGACCGGCTGCAGAAAGGAATTGACCGGCGTCCAGACAAAGCAATCCGCCGCATTCCAGTCGTTCACGGCAGGTGCCGGGCCTGCCAACCGTTCCATGGCGACGTTAAGCCGGCGCAGTTCGGCAAGAAGCAGGGTGGCCGTCTCTTCTCGAATCATGGTGTTTCTTCCGCTTATCCGATGTTCATAACGATGTTTTCAACCCGGCCTAGCATGGCGTTTCAGGCCCATAAAGGTTAAGAGGTCCGGAATCGGTACGGCGTGGCTTCTGCATCTGTTGCATTCCCGGCGTTCCCCACTATATTCCGGCGGCTTGAAAGCTGGGGCGGCATACGAGGTCGTGCTGTAATCGTTGAGGAGTTTTATATGTTCATTAGTCAAGCTTTTGCCCAGGACACGGCGGGCGGCGCGTCTGCATTCGGTTCCGGCCTTGAGATGCTTTTCCTGTTTGCACCGCTTATGGTGGTCTGGTACTTTTTCCTCATTCGCCCGCAGCGCGCGCAGATGAAGAAGCGTCAGGAAACGTTGACCAATATTCGCCGTGGCGATCAGGTCGTTCTTGGTGGCGGCATCGTTGGCAAGGTGACCAAGGTCATCGACGACAATGAACTCGAAGTCGAAATCGCCGAAGGCGTGAAAATCCGTGCCGCTCGTGCTTACATTGCGGAAGTGCGCGTGAAGGGCGAAGTGGTCAAGACGGAAGCCGCTTCCTGATCCTGCCGGATAATTGAACGTCCGCTTCCGAATTTGACGGGTTGCGCATCGCGCAACCCCAACCCTGACCGAGATCGAAATGCTTCATTTTTCCCGTTGGAAAACAGTCTTTATCTGGTTGCTTGTGCTGGCAAGCGTCTTCATCGCATCTCCCAACCTGTTTTCGGACAAGCAGCTGGAGGGCATGCCTGCCTGGTACAAGGACAACAAGGTAACGCTCGGTCTCGACCTTCAGGGCGGCTCGCACATCATGCTCAAGATCGAGCGTTCCGACATCGTCAAGGAACGGCTTGAAACGATCGTGGGTGACGTGCGCACGCAGCTTCGCGACGCCAACATCCGCTATTCGGGGCTTACGGGCAACGGCCAGCAGATCCAGGTTCGCATCAGCGATCCCGCTCAATATGAAGCGGCGAAAACCGCGCTTCGCGACCTGACGCAGCCGGTGTCCGCCGGAACGCTGGTCGGCGGTTCCATCACAGAAGTGACGATGAACGACGGCGGCGACAATCTGCTGCGGCTCAACCTGACCGATGAAGGCGTGGATTATCGCCTGTCCTCGGCCGTGTCGCAGTCCATCGAAGTCGTGCGCCGCCGTGTTGACGAAGTCGGCACCACCGAACCTCTCATCCAGCGTCAGGGTTCCGACCGCATCATCGTACAGGTGCCGGGCCTCCAGGATCCGCAGCGCCTGAAATCGCTTCTCAACCAGACGGCAAAGCTGTCCTTCCGCATGGTCGATACCACCATGCCGGTGCAGGAAGCGATGAATGGCCGTCCGCCCGCGACCTCAGAGGTTCTTTATTCGCAGGACGATCCGCCGGTTCCCTATCTGGTGGAACGCCGCGCGCTCGTTTCCGGCGACAACCTCGTCGATGCGCAGGCAAGCTTCAACCAGCAGACCAACGAACCCGTCGTCACCTTCCGTTTCGACAGCCGCGGTGCGCAGCGCTTTGCGCAGGCGACGCAGCAGAATGTCGGCAAGCCTTTCGCCATCGTGCTCGACAATCAGGTCATTTCTGCACCTGTAATCCGTGAGCCGATCATCGGCGGTTCGGGACAGATTTCCGGCAGTTTCTCGGTTCAGGGCGCCAACGACCTTGCAGTCCTGTTGCGTGCGGGCGCACTTCCGGCCACGTTGACCGTGGTTGAGGAACGCACCGTCGGTCCGAGCCTTGGTAACGACTCCATCACCGCCGGCCTCACGGCAAGCGCCATCGGCGCCGTCGGCGTTCTCATCTTCATGTTCGTCTTTTATGGGTTCTTCGGCCTGCTTGCGAACATCGCCCTCATCGTCAACGTGGTCATGCTGATCGCCGTCCTCAGTGTGATCGGATCTACGCTCACCTTGCCCGGTATTGCGGGTATCGTCTTGACGATCGGTATGGCGGTGGACTCCAACGTTCTGATCTACGAGCGAATACGCGAAGAGGTGAAGAGCGGAAAACCGCTGATCCAGTCACTGGATAATGGTTTCACACGCGCCTTTGCGACCATTATCGACGCCAACCTGACGACGCTGATCGTTGCAAGCGTGCTGTTCTACATGGGCACGGGTCCGGTCAAGGGCTTTGCCGTCACGCTTGCGGTCGGTATCATCACCACCGTCTTCACGGCCTATACGCTGACGGCCTGGATGTTTGGCTACTGGGTTCGCCGCAGCCGTCCGAAACATCTGCCGAAGGGTGTACGCACCGCCATGTTCGACGGTCGCGACATTCCGTTCATGCGTTATCGCCGTGTGGTTTTCATGATCACCGGTGTGATCATGCTCGCCTGCGTCGGCGGCTTCGTGGCCAAGGGCCTGAACCTCGGCATTGATTTCCAGGGCGGCTCGGTTATCGAAGTGCGCGCCAAGCAGGGTGAGGCCGATCTCGCAGATATTCGCGAGCGTCTGAACCAGCTGAACCTCGGTGAAATCCAGGCACAGAATTTCGGCACGCCGCAGGACGTTCTCATCCGCATTCAGGCGCAGGACGGCGGCGAAAATGCCGAGCAGTCGGCAATCACCCTGGTGCGCGGCGAGTTGCAGGACAAGTATGATTTCCGTCGCGTGGAAGTCGTTGGTCCGGCCGTGTCCGGTGACCTGACCGTGACCTCCACGATCGGCGTTGTGCTCGCCATGGCGGCGATCATGATCTACATCTGGGTTCGCTTCGAGTGGCAGTTTGCACTGGGTGCGGTCATCTCGATGGTGCACGACGTGGTCTTCACCATCGGCCTGTTCGTCTTCCTGGGTATAGAGTTCAACCTGACCAGTATCGCGGCAATCCTGACGATCATCGGTTATTCGCTGAACGATACGGTGGTCATCTACGACCGTGTCCGTGAAAACCTCCGGCGATACAAGAAGATGCCACTTTCGATGATCATCGACGTATCGCTGAACCAGACCCTTTCGCGCACGATCCTTACCGGTCTGACCGTGCTTCTGGCACTGCTGGCACTGTATCTGTTCGGTGGCGAGGTCATTCGTTCCTTCACCTTCGCCATGTTGTTCGGCGTCGGTATCGGCGTGTTCTCCTCGGTCTATATCGCGGCTCCGGTGCTGATCGCCTTCAAGCTGCGTCCCGACAGCAAGGATGCGGAAGACGAGAAGGATGAGAAGTCCGGCAATGCCATCGGCGGCAAGCCTGCCGTCTGATGGCCGGCGGGATTGAAATACGCCCGGCCCATTTTCCCGGCCGGGCGCCCATCGATGCCTATGGCAATGGCGGTTTCCGTTTCGCAGACATGTCGCACCGCGGCTCTCTCCTGTTGTTGCCTTCCGGCATTCACGGCTGGAGCCCGGTTGATGTGAAAGAATTGACGCTTGAGCATTTCGACAAGGTTCTGGCTGATGCGCAGGATATCGAAGTTCTTTTGATCGGCACGGGTGACGGCATGCGGGTCTTGCCGAAGGAATTGCGCGAAGCCTTCAAGCAAGCGGGCATTTCGGTCGATCCGATGAGCACGGGTGCTGCCGTTCGCACCTATAATATCATGCTTTCGGAATCGCGCGCCGTGGCTGCGGCGCTGATTGCCGTCGAAGGCTGACAGGACGTTTCGCGCGGGGAAACATGGCACCCACAGAGAATCTAGACGTCTGCCTCGCGACGCTGCGCGACACCGATCGCGACCGCTATCTCGCGTGCCTTCTGTCTCCGGCCGACAAGCGCGCAGCACTTGCCGCGCTTTATGCCTTCAATGCCGAAATTGCCCGAATCCGCGATTCCGTGCGCGAGGCGCTGCCTGGCGAAGTTCGTATGCAATGGTGGCGCGATCTCCTTGATGGCAATGCGCATGGGGACAGCCAGTCTCACCCCGTTGCTGCCGCTCTTTTGTTGGCGATCGAGCAACATCGCCTGCCGCGACCGGTTCTTGCCAATATGATCGAGGCGCGCATCTTCGATCTTTATGACGATCTGTTCGTGGATCGTAACGCGCTCGAAGGCTATGCGGGGGAGACCGCCTCGGCACTGATCCAGTTGGCGAGCCTTGTGCTTTCGCCGGAAGACACTCCAGCAAGTGCGGAAGCTGCGGGACATGCGGGGGTTGCGCAGGCCATGGCCGGCATTCTAATGCTGATGCCGCTGCACCGTCGTCGTGGGCAGGTCTATATCCCCGCCGATATGCTCGCGGCTGCCGGGCTTAATCGCGAGACGTTTCTGGAAGGCGACGACAAACAACGCATCGGCATCGCCATCGAGATTTTTGCAACGCACGCGCTTGATCACATCGAGAAGGCGAGACGCGCCAAGATGTCCCGGAATGTCTTTGCGGCCTATCTTCCCGTTGCCTTGTCCGGCCCGTTCATCGCCGCTGCCAGAAAGGCGGGAGCGGGCGTGTTTGAAGGCGAAGTGCAACTGTCGCAGCTTCGCCGGCAATGGCTGCTGGCAAAGGCGTCTTTCCTCAAGCGTTTCTGATTGCTCGAACTGCACATCGCGCAGACAGATCGGAGCAATTTTCGCGTCGAGGCCGAAGAGCCACACTTCACGCAAGCCTCGGTGTTTAAGAGCTTGAGCCGGGTTCGCATCGTTTCGATTCGCGAATCGCGATGTTTCTGTGCTGAGGGAGCCTTCCCGCATGAATATGGCGGTCTGGATAATCGTTTTCGTGCTGCTTGCGGTCTTCGCTGTTTATGCCTGGCGCATGACACGGGCAACGGATGAGGACAATAACCACGATGTGGGGCAGGCGATCATGGATTTTGCCCGCGCGTTTCCCACCGAGGCGATCAGAAGCCTGCATATGACGGTGGATGGCGGCGCAGCCTTCGTGCGGCTGCACGACAACAAGGCCGGCTTCATGCGCAATATGGGATCCCATTACGTGTGTCTGATGATCGATCCCGAGCGGATAAGGGTCGAGAGTCTGGAAAGCGGTGACGGTTTCGTCGTTACGTTTTTCGATACGCCGAAATATAGCGGCTCATACCGCTTCAAATCCGCCGGAGAGGCCGCCGAGGTTTCGCTGTGGCTGCTCGGTAGCCTTGTGGAGGCGCAGGACCATCACGACGAAGGACCGCAGCCCTCGGGCGCCTGAAAGCGTTCTGGGTGTCATTGTCCGTCGAGCGGCGGGTTCGCTTCAGTCTGCACACGCTCGCGCCAGATTATGAAAAGGCCCGATGCAACGATGATGAGGATGCCGAGCCATTTCGATGGCGTCGGAAAATCCGAAAACAGCGCATAACCGAGAACCGTCGCCGAGATGATTTCGAAATACTGGAATGGTGCCAGAAGCGACAGCGGCGCCAGCCTGAAGGCCCTGACGATCAGGAGATGCATATAGCCGGATATCGACCCTAACATGATGAGCAGGGTAATGGTGAAGCCGGATTGCGGAAGCGAGATCGCGAAATCCTTGTCACCGTAGGCGTCGCCGGCCAGAAGGGCTGCCGCCATGAACACCGTGCCGGCAATGCCGGACATGGTCTGCATGACAAGCGGACTGTCGGCATCGCCGATAGCGCGGTTAAGGAACAGGTAGAGCGTGTAGAGAAATGCGCAGGCGACCGGCAGGAGCGATGTCCAGCCGAAAATCTCAAAACTCGGCTGAATGACGATCAGAGCGCCGCCGAAACCCACCGCAATCGCTGTCCAGCGTTTCCAGCCGACCCTGTCGCCAAGGAAGAGGGCCGACATCATCGTCAGCATGAATGGCTCGACGAAATAGATGGCAAAGACATCGGCAAGTGGCATGTATTTGACGGCGGCGAAGAACATCAGGCTGGCACTGGCATGCAGCACGCCGCGCAGGCAGTTCATCCACGGTCGTCTGGCGCTGAACAGCGCTTTGGGTGAGACCAGCAGCAGCAGGGGCAGGGTGCACAGAAGCTGGAAAAAGAAGCGGTAGAAAGTGACCTGCGCCGGTGACATTCCGCCGCTCACCGCCATGTATTTGGCGATGGCATCCATGACGGGCAGCACGAACATGCAGCCCGCCATGATCATCATGCCCTTGGCGACATCGTTCAAACCGGTCTGGCTGGTCATGGGTAGGGCTGCGCTTTCAACCAAAAGGTCCGACGAGGAAACGGGAGCGCCAGAGGGCGCTCCCCCTCGACGAGGTCAGGCGGCCTTCTGGCGTGGCAGGCTCTTCATATCAATGACGAAGCGATAACGCACATCGCTTTTTATCATGCGTTCATAAGCCTCATTGATCTGATCGATATTGATCATCTCGATTTCGGCGGCGATGCCTTTTTCGGCGCAGAAATCCAGCATTTCCTGGGTTTCGGGAATGCCGCCAATCATCGAGCCGGCGAAGGTCTTGCGGCCGGGGATGAGGCTGAATGCGTGCACCGAAAGCGGCTTCTCAGGCGCTCCGACCTGCACCAGTGCGCCATCTCGCTTCAGCAACGCAAGATAGGCGTTGATGTCGTGGTCGGCGGCAACCGCGTCGATGATAAGATCGAGGCTGGAAGCCGCTTTCTTCATCTGGTCGGCATCGCGTGAAACGATCACCTCATGGGCACCGAGCTTTTTCGCGTCTTCTGCCTTGCCGGGGGAGGTGGTGATCATCACGACCGTGGCGCCCATGGCATTGGCGATCTTGACTGCCATATGGCCGAGGCCACCGAGACCGACGACGCCGATGCGCTTGCCGGGACCTGCATTCCAATGCCGCAGCGGCGAATAGGTGGTTATGCCGGCGCAGAGCAGGGGTGCTGCGGCTGCTGGATCGAGGCCTTCGGGGATCCGCAGCACATAGCGATCATCGACGACCACATGGGCGGAATAACCACCAAGCGTATGTGCGCCGCCGCCCATGGCCTTGTCAGGCGAGTTGTAGGTGCCGGTCATGCCGTTTTCGCAATATTGCTCCAGCCCTTCGGCGCAGCTTGCGCATTCACGGCAGCTGTCGACGATACAGCCGACGCCGACGCGGTCACCCGCCTTGAATTTCGTGACCTGCGCGCCCACCCGACCGACGCGGCCGATGATTTCGTGGCCGGGGACGCAGGGGTAGAGAGAACCCGGCCATTCGCTGCGGGCCGTATGGATATCGGAGTGGCAGACGCCACAGAACTCGATTTCGATTTCGACATCGCGCGGGCCGGGATCGCGACGCTTGATGGTCGCGAGCTTCATCGGCGAAGAACCGTCATCGCAGGCATAGGCTGACGTTGTGAACATGGTCGTTCCTCCTCTTGTGGTGATCGATATTGCATGCACTGGCAGGCGATAAAAAAGTTGCGGCGGGTTTCAGCCGCCGGAGCCGGCTTCGGGCACTGCCGGGCCAAAGACCTCCTCAAAGGCTTCTCGCAGCAGAACATCGACATCGCCGATCATAACCGGCAATCCAAGATCGACAAGGCTGGTGACGCCATAGGCACTGATGCCGCAGGGAACGATGCCGGAAAAATGCGCGAGGTCGGGATCGACATTTATCGACAGCCCGTGAAAGCTCACCCATTTGCGCAACCGGATGCCGAGCGCGGCGATCTTGTCCTCTGCCATGCTACCATCGGGAAGCAGGGGTTTTTCCGGACGCCTGACCCAGACACCAACCCGGTCTTCGCGCCGTTCGCCACGGACATTCATCTTGTCGAGCGTGCGGATGATGACATTCTCCAGCGCGGCAACATAGGCGCGGACATCCTGGCGCCGGCGTTTCAGGTCGAGCATGACGTAAACGACGCGCTGTCCCGGCCCGTGATAGGTATATTCGCCACCGCGACCGGTGGCGAAGACCGGAAAACGCTCCGGCTCGATGAGGTCGGCAACATCGGCACTGGTGCCTGCCGTGTAGAGTGGCGGGTGCTCCAGAAGCCACACGAGTTCGTCGGCCTCGCCATTGGCTATGGCGGCGACTTCGCGTTCCATCTCTTCTATAGCCAGTTCGTAAGGCACGAGACCTTCCGAGATTCGCCAGCGAACAGGCGGCGAGCCGGGAACGGGCAGCATATTTGTCTCGATATCCGTGCGTGTGAGCATGAAAAAGTCCTTTCCACAGCCTTCTCGCAAAATGATGAGAAGGCTGCAACCCCAGCATTTCCGGGCTTCCTGCATATAGGGTGGGCCGGGCCGATTTTTAATTTCAAAAAACTGTCACGACGCTCTTGTGCACCCAAAATCCTTTTGCTACATGCACCCCCGTCGGCGCAAGTCGACGCCTACCACGATGCGGTCGTGGCGGAATTGGTAGACGCGCAGCGTTGAGGTCGCTGTGGGGCAACCCGTGGAAGTTCGAGTCTTCTCGACCGCACCAAAGAAACCCGCTTCGGCGGGTTTTTTCTTTTTCTGCCAATTGTTTGGCGCTGCATTCTCCCAAAAAAATTGAAATATTTGACGTCGATGAAATCCGTCAATTGCTTTAGACGAGCTGAAGCGCGTCCGGTTTAAACAAACCATTGGACGCGCTCGTGATCTCTGGTTCCACGTATTTTGGCACGTGAAACCGTTATGCAATTTTGCTGGAGCTGCTTCAGCGCCGAATGATATTCGAAGCCGTGCCGTTGTCCTGATGATTACCGTCACCGACCCGGTAAGGATCGCCATCCATGACTTGATCCATCCGCCATCCGCTTCCGCGATAAGGACTTTCCCATGTCTGGCACCCGGCGAGAAAAACAGTTACCGACAGCAATCCAAAAGTAAGAGCGGTTCGCAGCATATGAGCCTCCTTCGAAATTTCATTACTTGCTCATGTAGGTGCAAGCGGTTGGCTTTGCGACGGTTTCCCTGAAATTATCGTGCTTTCAAAACCGGCCCACTGATCATTCGTCAATAAATTTCGGTGGATATCGATACACGTTGTAGTAGCCGGTTAAATACCCCCTCAAAACAAGGGGTGGAATATTAGAGGTCTGATGTTAGCGTTTGTCAGAAAAAAAGGTCTGGAGGTTTTCGTGCAGGGGGACAAGGCGGATTCAGACAATGCGCTCGGCTATTATATGTGGAGCATTTCCGACAATAGGTTGATCATGGACACCGTCACCGCGAAGTGTCATGGCTTTTCCGAAGCGGTGGCATCGCGAGGTGTGTCGATTGAGGATATTCTCGAAAGAATTGATGTGGAAATGCGCGATCAGGTGGCGCGGGCAATTTTCGAAAGCATCACTACCGGCGTGTTTTTCGACCAGCGCTACAAGGTGCATCTGCCTGATGGTTCCATCCGCTGGATCGTGGCGAAGGGCAGGGCGATTTTCGATGCTGAAAATACGCCGTTTCTTGGTCTCGGCAGCGTTCGCGATATCACTCTCAAAAAAACCTACCAGTTCGAGCCACGCCAATAGCTATCGAGTGTCATGAAAATGGCGAAAAAAGAGGCGGCTTTCGCCGCCTTTTTCTGTTCGCACGCTACCGTGATATCAGAAGACGGCGAGATATTTCAGCAGCGAAATAATGCCGATGATGATGACGATGACTTGCGCGATCTGTTTCGCGCCGCCGCCGACGGGCAGTCGTGCGATGAGCCACAAGACGAGCACGATCACCAGGAAGGTGATCAGAATGCTGACGAGCGTAGATGTAACCATAGGTCCCAGCTCCCTGTATAATAAAGGTTCAACGGTCGTTCACCGTTGTGTGAGTAAAAAGCGCCAGACAGGTTTTGGTTCCATGCGATTGGTTGCACGCGATTAAATTAGGAATATTTGAATGATAGATGGTGGAAAGGTGAAGTTGAGGCCGGTTGGCGCCACCGCCAAGGTCGGGCGGCTTGGGCGCCCACTGATATCGACAGTGACCGGCGGCGCCCTGGAAATTGTGACGGGTGTCTCTGAACCGGGCTTCAATCCGATCGACCTCCTTTATTCGTCGCTTGCGGCATGCCTGGCGCTCAGCGCCCGGATTGCGGCGAGCCGCATGGGGTTGCTGGACGGCTTCGAGAGCGTGCTCGTTGACGTTTCCGGTGAGAAATCCGCGCAGGAGCCCTATCGCATCATTCGTTTCGATATCAGGATGGAGATTGCCGGGAGTTTCGATGAGGCGACGCGCGCCGCAATTGCCCATGCGGCCGAAGATATCTGCACCGTCAGCAACACTTTGAAGGGCGACGCGGACTTTGCACTTTCGATCGCTAGCTGATCGTCACGGCTTTCGGGATTTTTCCCATTTCTTCACCAGCCGGTCGCGTTTCAGCTTCGACAGGCGCTTCAGCCAGAACACACCATCCAGCTGGTCGATCTCGTGCTGGATGCAGATGGCGTGAAATCCCTTGGCGCTTTCTCGATGTTCCACGCCCGCTACGTCCTGAAACCTCACCTCGACCTCAGACGGACGTTCCACCTCTTCGGTGAAGCCCGGCATTGAGACGCTGCCTTCTACATGCCGCATGGTCTGCGCGGAGTGACTGACGATTTCGGGATTGATGTATGTCAACACGGTTCCCGGCGTCAGCTCAAGCACGAAGACGCGCTGTTTTACACCGATGTGAGCCGCGGTGATGCCGACGCCGGGGGCGGCGCGCATGGTGTCGATCAGGTCCGTGACCAGATTTTGCAGGTGGTCGTCAAAAACAGTGACCGGCGCGCAAATCTCGGAAAGGCCGGCATGGGGGTAGGACAGGATCGGCCTGATTGCCAAGGAATGCTCCGTTCGTTTCAGGTTTGAGAGGATAGCGCGGCGAGCGCCTGTCCTTCCGCTGTGACCTCCAGCCAACTGCGCTGGGTGCGGGCGTCGCGTTTCGTCACCCGCACAAAGCGCGGTGACAGGGCGGAGATTTCGCGCAGGACGAGGGCATGCGCAAGTCCCAGCCGATTGGCGATGCTGCGGCTGTCGGTGGCGATATCCATATTGATGGCAAGAAGGATCGCCGCGCACGTGGCCGAAAGCGCCTGCGACGATCCTTGCACGATCTGCTCCACCGCTGCCATGAAAGCCGCTGCAGATTGTTCCTCACCCATCAAGCCATCCTGTTCAAGAGGCGGAACCGGCAAGCAGGCGGAAGGAGACGAGTACCGATTTCGACGTTGGCGTGAAGCTGCCTTCGCCATAGCTTGACAGCGGCACCAGCACGTTCAGTTCGGGATAATATCCGCCGACACTGCCGCGCGGAATATTGTAGGGGACCAACCGGAAATTTTGGGCGATCCGCTCCACGCCATCGCCATATTCGCCGATGACATCGACCCGCTGGCGGGAGTGGGCGCCCAGCGCCTCCATATCCGCAGGATTCATGAAGATGACCTGGCGTTCGCCATAAACACCGCGATAACGGTCGTCCATGCCGTAAATCGTAGTGTTGTATTGGTCGTGGCTGCGGAATGTCTGCAGCACGAAAAGATTGTCGCCCGTGAGCGCCTGCTGATGCTCGGTCTGTTCGGGAAGCGGGCCGCTATAAAAGACGGCCTTTTTTGCCGGTGTGTTCCATTCCCGTTCGGAGGCCGTGTTGCGCAGGCGAAAACCGCGCGGCACGCGGACGCGTTCGTTGAAATTGTCGAAACCCGGGATGACCCGCTCGATCATGTCTCGGATGAGATCGTAATCCTCGGCAAGCGCTTTCCAGTCGACCTGCGCATTGCCAAGGGTCGCTTGCGCAATGCCGGCAACGATGGCGACTTCGGAGCGTAGTTCTTCCGAGGCTGGCGGATTGATGCCGCCGGAACCATGCACCATGCTCATGGAATCCTCGACCGTGACGATCTGCGGCTTGCCCGCAGAATTACGGTCGATTTCCGTTCGGCCAAGGCAGGGCAGCACGAAGGAGATTTCGCCCGGCACCAGATGCGAATGGTTGAGCTTGGTGGCGATATTGACCGTCAGTTTCTGATTTTCAAAAGCCTTGACGATCAGCGGACTGTCGGGCGTTGCCCGCATGAAGTTGCCGCCGAGCGCGATGAAGGTTTGCGCCTTGCCATCCAGCATGGCGGCTACGGCCTCCACGGTGTTGTGGCCGGGTTTGCGCGGCATGGCGACGCCGAGTTCTTTTTCCAGTGCGTCTAGCAGCGCCGGCGGCGCTTTTTCATCGATACCGACGGTGCGGTCACCCTGAACGTTGGAATGGCCGCGTACCGGGCAAAGACCGGCACCGGGGCGGCCGATATTGCCGCGCAGCAACATGAAGTTGGTGATTTCGCGAACCATGATGACGGAGTGGCGATGCTGGGTGACGCCCATGGCCCAGGTGGCGATGACGGAGCCGGCATTCATGTAGATGCGGGCGGCTTCTTCGATTTCTGCGCGGGTGAGGCCGGACTGGTCGAGAATGCTTTCCCAGCTGGTCGCCTCGACGGCATCACGATAAGCCTCGAACTCGACCGCATGTTCGGCGATGAAGTCGTAATCGATGATGGCAGATTCTCCGGCAGTCCTTGCGGCGTCGTCGGCTGCAAAGATCGCCTTGCTCATGCCGCGCACCACCGCCATGTCGCCGCCTTGCCGGGGCTGGTAATAATTGGTGGCGATCTTGGTGTTGCCGCCGGTGATCATCTCGATCTTGTCCTGCGGATCGGCGAAGCGCTCCAGCCCCTTTTCCTTGATCGGATTTAGGACGACGATTTTCGCGCCGCGAAGCGCTGCCCGGCGCAGGTCGCCCAGCATGCGCGGGTGGTTCGTGCCAGGATTTTGGCCGATTACGAAGATCGCGTCTGCCTGCTCGAAGTCTTCCAGGAGCACCGTGCCCTTGCCGACGCCGATCGAGGCTTTCAGGCCGACACCGCTTGCCTCGTGGCACATGTTGGAGCAGTCGGGAAAATTGTTCGTGCCGTAAAGCCGAACCATCAATTGATAGATGAAGGCTGCCTCGTTGGAGGCGCGGCCGGATGTGTAGAATTCCGCCCGGTCCGGGCTGTCGAGGCTATTGAGAACGCCGCCGATTTCGGCAAAGGCGTCGTCCCAGGAGACCGGCAGATATTTGTCGCTCGCCCGGTCGTAACGCATCGGGTGGGTGAGGCGGCCCTGCTTTTCCAGATCGTAGTCAGACCAGCCGCGCAGTTCGGAGACGGTACGGGTGGCGAAAAAATCCGGCGGCACCCGGGCTTCCGTCGCTTCCCATGCGACCGCCTTGACGCCGTTTTCGCAGAATTCGAAGGAGGAGCCATGCTCCGGATCGCCCCATGCGCAGCCCGGGCAATCGAATCCATCCGGCTGGTTTGCCTTCAGCAGCGTGCGTGCGCCGGAAATCGGCGCGCCGGATTCCATCAGCCGTTTGCCAACGCTTTTAAGCGCGCCCCAGCCACCTGCGGCGGCGGAAGCCTTGCCGATGAAATCTGTCTTGCTCATTGTCGTGATTTTCCTGAAATTTTCCTGGCCGCCCAGGGATACTTACCGTTTGGCAACGGCCAATCATATATAAAAAAAGCTCTTTCAGAATCGTCTATGGGCGACATATGTCAATCTCTATCTTACCGGTTCCGACGGAACGGCAAGGGCTTTCCGGACGTTGTGCGGATTGAGGTGCACTGCCTGTCGCTGCATCATCATGGAGTGCTGCGCTCTTCGATCATGGTCTTGCGAAAGGGCGGTACATGACATTTTCGTCGCAGTTCCGAAGCCCGTTGTTTTTCACCTATCCGGTTGTTGACAATATACTTTTTAACGCCATTCTGCCTGCAAATTCGTGCACTGCGGCATTTAAAGAAGGGGACGCCAGATGACAGACCGTGACGACGATCTTCTCGCGCCCGAAGAGTTGAAACCGACAGAGGCACCCTCCGATATCTACGCCGAGGACGGCTCTGTCCGATCCGACTTTCTGGCGATGGTGGGGGCGGCGATTGCCGACCGCGATCTGCTTTTCCTGCGCAAGAATGTGGCGCGGCTGCATGAGTCTGAACTCGGCGACGTGCTGGAGTCGATCATGCCGGAGCAGCGCCACGCGCTCGTGCGGTTGCTGGGTTCCGATTTTGACATGACGGCGCTGACCGAGGTGGATGAAGGCATCCGTCTCGATATCGTCGACCAGATGTCGAATGAGCAGATCGCTGCCGGTATCGGCGAACTGGATTCGGACGACGCCGTCTACATTCTCGAGGATCTCGACGACGAGGACCGCGAGGACATCCTCTCGCAACTCCCGTTCACCGAACGGGTTCGGCTGATGCGGGCGCTGGATTATCCGGAAAGCTCTGCCGGCCGTCGCATGCAGACGGAATTCGTTGCCGTGCCGCCGTTCTGGACCGTGGGACAGACCATTGATTATCTGCGTGAGGAGGAGGAGTTACCGGATTCCTTCACGCAGATCTTCGTCATCGACCCCACGTTCAAGCTTGTCGGCGCTCTCGATCTCGACAAGGTGCTGCGCGCCAAGCGTCAGGTGAAGATCGAAACGATCATGCACGAGACCAACCACTCCATTCCGGCCGAAATGGACCAGGAAGAAGCGGCGCAGCTTTTCGAACAATACGACCTTCTATCCGCCGCCGTGGTGGACAATAACGGCCGTCTGGTTGGCGTACTCACCATCGATGACGTGGTCGACGTCATTCAGGAAGAAGCCGAAGAGGATCTGCTGCGCCTTGGCGGTGTGGGCGACGAAGAACTGTCTGACAGCATCACCAGCACCTCGCGCTCGCGCGTGCCGTGGCTTGCGGTCAACCTCCTTACCGCCTTTCTGTCTGCCTCCGTCATCAGCCTTTTCGATGCGACCATCCAGCAGATCATTGCTCTGGCGATTTTGATGCCGACGGTTGCCGGCATGGGCGGCAATGCCGGATCGCAGACCATGACCGTGTCCGTGCGGGCGCTGGCTACCAAAAGCCTAGATATTCACAACGCTGCCCGCATTATCAGGCGTGAAGCGGGCGTTGGCATCCTGAACGGACTGTTGTTCGGCTGTGCCATCGGCATCGTTGCAGGCGTGTGGTTCCAGGATGTCCATATCGGCGGCATCATTGCTGCCGCCATGTGTCTCAACATGCTGGCGGCGGCGCTGGCAGGCATTCTCATTCCGCTGGTTCTCGACAGGTTCGGGGCAGACCCCGCCGTTTCCTCTGCTGTCTTCGTGACGGCGGTAACGGACATTGTCGGCTTTTTTTCGTTTCTGGGCATCGCTACCTGGTGGTACGGTATTTCGGGATAGGCCAGAGCAGGCGAAAGCGGCAGGAAAAATTGACTTTTACGTGAAGGTCAAATAATAATTGTCCGGTTATGAATCGGATAGGCCCTTGGACAAGTATTATAGCATAACCGAACTGACGCGCGAATTCGGTGTTTCCACCCGCACCTTGCGATTCTACGAGGATGAGGGCCTCATTCACCCTGAGCGACGCGGGCGTACGAGGCTTTTCAGGTCTGCGGATCGGCGTCTCATTCAGGAAATCCTGCGCGGCCGCCGTATCGGTTTCACGATCGCAGAAATTCGCGAGATCATTCACGTCTACAAGGAGCCGCCGGGCGAATCAGGCCAGCTTGTGCTTCTGATGAAGAAGGTCGATGAGAAGCGCGCCGATCTCAGGCAAAAGCGCAAGGATATCGAAGAGACGCTGGCTGAACTCGACAATGTCGAAGAGGCCTGCCTGACGCGCCTTGCCGAAATCGGCGTAGGGACCTGATGCAGGTTTCCCGCCGTCGCGCTTGACGTGATGGCCCTGGATTTCCCGCGGAGAGGAAAACCTCTCACTCCGTGATGCTTTTGATTTTACGCGACGTGGATAGATCCTCGGGTCAAGCCCGAGAATGACGCCGAGCGTAGATTGGGCGTGTGTCGTTCTTTATTGCGCCTCAACCGTGCACTGTTGCGCCACGTCGCTGACTTTCGTCTGCTGCTCCGCACTGAGCTTGCCTTCCATCATGATGTCAAACAGGCTTTCCGCTTGCAGCTTTTCAAGCGTGCAGCCGCAGAAACGTTGGCATAATTCCTGGCCGTTAGCCTGCTGGACGCAGCTTTTTTCACAGCTCGATTTGTAAAGCTCCACCTGGTCGACAGGAGGAGGCGGTGCCACAAGTGATACCGCGTAGACGATGCCAATCAGCGCCGGCTGATGAATGAGGTAAAAGGCAAGGCTGTGACGGCCCGCTGTTGCTATCAGATTGCGGGGGGAGCTTGGGTTGCGAAAACGGTCCAGCCAGCTGCGCGGTGTGACGAATTGCGAAACCGCAAGTCCGGCAAGAAAGGGCGCAAGCCACGGCAACAGCGGCACATAATCGTTCGAGCGCGGCGGCATGGTGGAGAAACCGACCCATGCCAGCCATTTGCTGTTGAAAAAATCCGACTGGACGTATTGCGGCAGCGCAAAGGCAAGAGCCGCGAAAAGCAGCGTCACCAGCGGGGGTGCCCGCAGGAACAACAGCCCGACAAGGCTTGCAGCGGCTATGTTGTGCAGGATTCCGAAAAAGATGAAACTATCCGGAAAGGCGGCATAGGTGGCGATGGTGATGAGCAGCGCCGAGCCCGCCACCATTGCAAAACGCTTGCCGAAGGACGGCCAGTTTATGGCTTTGCCATGGGCGAGAAACAGGCTGAAACCGGCGAGGAACAGGAACGAGCTGGCAATGGCGCGCGCATAGAGCTTCCACAGGCCGGTGGTTGCCGTACCCGGCTCCAGATAGCCGAAATACTCCAGATTCCATGTGAAGTGGTAAGACGCCATGGCGATGAGCGCCAGCCCGCGCAGTGTATCGAGACCGCCCATGCGGCCCTTGCGGCGGGTGTCGATTGCAGCTGTTTCTGTTTCCATAATTCCTGCTGTTTCAGCTGTCTGAAGCCGTTGTCTACTCAAGGGCTTGGCCCGTGAAGTAAGGCTATTTCAAGGCCCGGGCCTGTCCATGATGGCGCGGCGTGCCTCGGAGAAGAACTGGCGGCGCAACAGCGCCACTATGATGATGACCGTGCTTGCGATGAAGACATAGGGGCTGATGAACCAGCCGAGATAACCGATCGACAGGAAGATCGTCCGCAGCCCATCATTGAAGTTCTTAGCAGCGATGATGTTCATCTTTATGACGTTTTCAGCGGCACGCTCGGCAGCGTCGCGATCCGCGTTGACATCATGGACCATTGGTATGGCACCGAACAGGATCGTGCAATAATTGAACAGGCGGTAGGACCAGCCGAACTTGAAAAACGAGTAGCCGAAAAGGCAGGTTAGCCCCATGACCTTCAGTTCGAAGGCCGTGCGCCCGGCATATTGCACGAAGGGCAGGTCGCGAAACACGGTTTCGACCCGATCTGTCGCCCCCAGCAGAGCAAAGCAGCCGCCGATGGCAAAGATCGAGGTAGACGCGAAAAAAGCGGTACCATTCTGCAAACCCGCCATGATCTGCGTGTCGATCATCTTCAAGTCGCGTTTGAGAGAATTGTAAATCCAGTCGCGCCGGCGCTCCGCCATCGCCTGATTGAGGCTGGTTCGCGAAAACAGCGTCGTTCCCGTCGTGAGGTGGGTATAGGTGGCCCATAACACGATAAAAACGACGATCGAGATATAGTCCATGACGGTCATCACGGGCAGGTCACCTTGCTGTTTGCGAATCTTCGCGGCCATATTGATTTGAAGGCCATGGCAAGGCAATGGCAGCGGCCTCCATGGGCAAACATTCTCCCGCCGCGTTGCAGCTTCGTCATTTCGTTTTCTGCTAACGTTCCGGTAACCAAGTGGCTTTATCAATCCCGTCGCGGACGGAAAGGTCTGCCGGTTCCGGGTCAAGGTTTTGCGTACCGGTTCCGCTTGATTTTTCGTAGACACCGCTCGCCGATTGACAGAATGACCGTTCGCACCTAGCTTTTTGTCAGGACCGGTGTTTCCGGCATCCGGAGTTGCCAAGGCTGTCATATGTCCCGCATCGTGCGGACAGGTTTTGTCGTCTCCGACCCGGTATCATCGGCAGTCCGGCGTGAATAACCGGGGGACGCCTTTTTCTACGAATCGTTCCCTTCATGTACGGCTGTCTCTGGCTTGCGAAACCGCAATGATGCCGGTCCGTCTTATTCTTTTCTTCCAGGTTCTTCATGACAGATAAAAACCGCTCCGTTTTCATTCTAGGCGGCGCGCGCTCCGGCAAGTCCCGTTTTGCCGAGGACCTTGCGGGCAAAGCCAACGGGCGCCTGCATTATCTGGCCACCGGCCGGGCATGGGATGACGAGATGCGCGATCGCATCGACCATCATCAGGCCCGGCGCGGCGAGGAGTGGACGACACACGAGGCGCCCGTTGATATCGCTGCCGTGCTCGCATGGCTGGATGCGCCGGACAATGTCATCCTGATCGATTGCCTGACATTGTGGCTCACCAATCTGATGATGGAGAACGCCGATATCGAGACGGCGTTCGCCACGCTGGCAGCGGCAATCGCGTCCACCAAGGCGAAACTGATTCTCGTCTCTAACGAGGTCGGCCTTGGCATCGTGCCGGAAAACCGCATGGCGCGCGAATTCCGCGATCACGCCGGAAGGTTACACCAGCGCGTCGCGGCCATCGTCGATGAAGTCTATTTCGTCGCAGCCGGGCTGCCACTGAAAATGAAGGGCTGACGCAAGCCCTATAAAGCGGGTGTCGCGCGTCGGCGTCCGTTCTTTCAGTTTCTATGCACTTCTTATCGCCAAATCCCGGCTCGGTTTTGCCGGTGCTGCGACAGCTTCTCTTTCTTGATCTGGATCAAGGTGGCTTCCCCACGCCGGTGGCAATGCTCCAACCGACGCAAAGGCCCGTTTCCGCTTCGTAAAGCGCGCGCCAAGCCTTTCGTCGGTCTGCTTGCACGTTGGGGGAAACCAACAATGAATTACACGTTAGAAACCGCGATCGTGGCCCTTGGGGCTTTTCTCGCGCTGCTCGGGGCTGCTTTCGCTCACGACAGTCTTTTCGCCGCCCATATGTGGGTGCTGTTCTTTACGCTTCTGGTCAGCACGGTGCTTCTGCTGCGCCGTGTTTCTTTCGCGCCTGTCGATCAGGCCGCGCGCGCCCGGCTGAAATCCGAATATTTCGATGAGGTCGTGAAATACGGCGTCGTCGCTACCGTGTTCTGGGGCGTGGTCGGGTTTCTGGTCGGGGTCGTGGTGGCGCTTCAGCTTGCCTTTCCCGATCTCAACATCGCGCCCTATTTCAATTTCGGCCGGATGCGGCCGCTGCACACCTCCGCGGTGATCTTCGCTTTCGGGGGAAATGCGCTGATTGCCACGTCATTTTACGTGGTGCAGAGAACCTGTCGCGCACGCCTGTTCGGCGGCAATCTCGGCTGGTTCGTGTTCTGGGGCTACAACCTCTTCATCGTCATGGCTGCCACTGGCTATCTGCTTGGTATCACGCAGGGCCGCGAATATGCCGAGCCGGAATGGTATGTCGATATCTGGCTGACGATAGTCTGGGTCGCCTATCTCCTCGCATTTCTCGGCACGATCCTGACGCGCAAGGAGCCGCATATCTATGTGGCAAACTGGTTCTATCTGAGCTTCATCGTGACGATCGCCATGCTGCATATCGTCAACAACCTCGCCATTCCGGTGTCGTTCCTCGGCGTCAAGAGCTACTCCGCTTTCTCGGGCGTGCAGGATGCGCTGACGCAATGGTGGTACGGCCATAACGCCGTCGGCTTTTTCCTCACCGCCGGCTTCCTCGGCATGATGTATTATTTCATTCCCAAGCAGGTGAACCGCCCGGTCTATTCCTACCGCCTGTCGATCATCCACTTCTGGGCTTTGATCTTCATGTATATCTGGGCCGGTCCGCACCATCTGCACTATACGGCGCTGCCGGACTGGGCGCAGACGCTCGGTATGGTGTTCTCGATCATGCTGTGGATGCCGTCCTGGGGTGGCATGATCAACGGCCTGATGACGCTATCGGGCGCCTGGGACAAGATCCGCACCGATCCCATCGTGCGTATGATGGTAATGGCGGTGGCCTTCTACGGCATGGCGACCTTCGAGGGTCCGATGATGTCGATCAAGGCTGTCAACTCGCTCAGCCACTATACCGACTGGACCATCGGCCACGTGCATTCCGGCGCTCTCGGCTGGAACGGCATGATCACCTTCGGTGCCATCTATTATCTGACGCCGAAACTGTGGGGCAGGGATCGTCTCTACAGCCTGCAACTGGTCAACTGGCACTTCTGGCTCGCCACGATCGGCATCGTCATCTACGCCGCCGTGATGTGGGTGGCCGGCATCCAGCAGGCCTTGATGTGGCGCGAATACGATACGCAGGGCTTCCTCGTCTATTCCTTCGCGGAATCGGTCGCAGCGCTGTTCCCCTATTACGTGATGCGTGCGCTGGGTGGCCTGATGTTCCTCAGTGGCGCGCTGATCATGGCCTACAACGTCACCATGACCATCCTCGGTCGTCAACGCGAGGAGGGCGTCCGAAATGACGCCGCACCTTCGCTGCAGCCCGCTGAATAAGGAGGGGCCGATGTCCATACTCGACAAACACGGCGTCATCGAACGCAACGCCACTCTGCTTCTGGTCGGTTCGCTGCTCGTCGTCTCAATCGGCGGTATCGTGGAAATCGCGCCGCTTTTCTATCTCGAAAACACTATCGAGAAGGTGGAGGGCATGCGGCCCTACTCGCCGCTGGAACTGGCCGGACGCAACATCTACATCCGCGAGGGATGTTATGTCTGCCACAGCCAGATGATCCGGCCGTTCCGCGACGAGGTGGAGCGTTACGGGCATTACAGCCTGGCGGCGGAATCCATGTACGACCACCCGTTCCAGTGGGGTTCCAAGCGCACGGGGCCGGACCTCGCGCGCGTAGGCGACCGCTATTCGAATGAATGGCACGTGCAGCATCTGGCCGATCCGCGCTCCGTCGTGCCGGAATCGATCATGCCGTCCTACGCGTTCCTTAAAACCACGCCGTTGAAGATTACGGATATCTCGATGGAGCTGAAGGCTAACCGCGCCGTTGGCGTGCCCTATAGCGACGAGATGATCGAGAAATCAGCGGCTGATCTTCACGCGCAGGCCGATCCGAACGCCGATACGACCGAGCTTCTGGCGCGTTACCCGAAAGCGAAAGTCGGCGATTTCGATGGCGATCCAGCCAAGCTTACCGAAATGGATGCGCTGGTTGCCTATCTGCAGATGCTCGGCACGCTGGTCGATTTCTCGACCTATGACGATGCCGCCGGATATCGGTGAGGAGGCGACACGATGGAAACCTACACGGCCATGCGCCACTTCGCCGATAGCTGGGGCCTGCTTGCCATGACCCTGTTCTTCGCCGGCGTCGTCGTTTTCACCCTTCGTCCCGGATCGAAAAAAGCTGCGGACGACGCCGCCAGCATTCCGCTTAAGGAGGACTAGGATATGTCCGAAAAACACATTGATGACATCAGCGGCGTCGAAACCACCGGCCATGAATGGGACGGTATTCGCGAGCTTAACAATCCGATGCCGCGCTGGTGGGTCTGGACCTTCTACTTCACGATCCTCTGGGCCATCGGCTACACCATCGCCTATCCGGCATGGCCGCTAATCAATGGCGCAACGCAAGGGTTGCTCGGCTGGAGCAGCCGTTCCGAGATCGCCGCCGATATGGCGGACGCCAGACAGGCGCAGAGCGTCTATTCCGACAGAATCGCCAGTTCCTCGCTCGCCGAGATTGAGGCCGATCCGACGCTAAGGCAATTTGCCCTTTCCGGCGGTGCCGCCGCCTTCAAGGTCAATTGCATCCAGTGTCACGGTTCAGGTGCGGAAGGCGGGCAGGGATACCCCAACCTCAACGACGATGACTGGATGTGGGGAGGCAGCGTCGAGGATATCTATACGACGGTAAAGCACGGCATTCGTTTTGCCGACGATCCCGATACGCGCCTGTCGGAAATGCCGGCCTTCGGCGATATCCTCAAGTCCGAGGAAATCCGCGAGGTCGCCGCCTATGTCGTCAGCCTGACAGGAACGCCTTCCAACCCGGCACTCGTAGAACCCGGTAAACAGATTTTCGCCGACAATTGCGCCTCGTGCCACGGTGAGAACGCCAAGGGCAACCGCGAGTTCGGCGCGCCCAACCTGGCCGACGCGATCTGGCTGAAGGCCAGTGGCGAGCAGGGGATCGTTGCACAGATACGGTCGCCAAAACACGGGGTCATGCCCGCCTGGGGTGAACGGCTTGGTGATACCACGGTCAAGCAGCTTGCGATCTTCGTGCACTCGCTGGGCGGTGGCGAGTGAACGTCACAGCCAACAAATGGAAAGGGCCGCTCGATGCGGCCCTTTTTCTTAGCGATCAGACCAGACGGCCAGTTCGTATCCATCCGGATCGGTGAAATGAAAACGGCGTCCGCCGGGAAAGGCGAATATGGCGACGCTGATCTGCCCACCGGCTGCCTCGACACGCCGGTGCGCATTCTCGATATCGGCGGCGTAAAGAATGACAAGCGGTCCACCCTTGGCTGACACAGGTGCCGTGGTGGTGAACCCGCCGGTCAGCCGGCCGTCGGAAAACTCGCAATATTGCGGGCCGTAATCCTTAAAGGACCAGCCGAAAGCGCCGCCGTAAAATTCCTTGCTGCGCTCGATATCGGCGACGTTGAATTCGACATAGTCGATGCGCCGGTCATTCGTATTCGTGGTCATCGTTTTATCCTTCAATCCGTTTCGAGCAGCGACTTCAGTTTCTCCAGATCGACCCGGACCATCTCCGCATCCCGTTCGAAATCCTCGTCCGTCATGTCCGGCAGGCGAAGCAGGGTAAAGCTGACTTCGGCACCGCTGCCATTCGGTGTTACCCGCAGCGCGTTATACACCTTCATGCCATCCGGCAATGTCACGACGTGGTCTATCACGCCGAATTCGTTTAAGGGCGCGAAATTGACGCGGACCTCACCCAGCGGGCCGCCATCGGCGATCCAGTCCTCGCCGTCTGGTTTCAGACCGCCTGCTAGACCGGCGGCCCAGTGCGGCATGTTTTGCGGGTCGGAGGCGAAATCAAAGACATGGCTCCATGGTTTTTCCACCGACAGATGAATGATTTTTGACTGCATGACTGGCATCTCATCCTCCCTGTTTTAATGCAGGCCGCAGGCTGCGCCACTTTGTCCGCGCTTGATGTAAGTCAAGGATGTTTCGCCGGTGAGATGGGAGAAAGCAAGGAGATAAAAACGGACTGCAATCATGAACATCTATCCCGTCGGACAGGACCGCCCGCAACAGCCCGTCGAAAGGCTGGAAGCGGAGGCTGTCAATTCCGCAAAAACGCGTAAACCCCTTTATGAAGCGCGCAAGAAAATTTTCCCGAAGCGCGCGGAGGGCCGGTTCCGGCGGTTCAAGTGGCTGGTTATGCTGGTCACGCTCGGCATTTATTATCTGACGCCGTTTCTGCGCTGGGATCGCGGTCCCTATGCGCCCGACCAGGCGGTGCTGATCGATATTGCCAACCGGCGCTTTTATTTCTTCTTCATCGAAATCTGGCCGCAGGAGTTCTTTTTCGTCGCGGGATTGCTGGTCATGGCGGGTCTGGGGTTGTTTCTCATAACCTCCGCCGTGGGACGCGCGTGGTGTGGTTATACCTGTCCGCAGACCGTCTGGGTGGACCTGTTTCTGGTCGTCGAGCGGGCGATCGAGGGCGACAGGAATGCCCGCATGAAGCTCGATGCAGCACCTTTCACGTTCGGCAAGCTGCGCAAGCGGGTGATGAAACACGCAATCTGGCTGGTGATCGGCGTTCTGACCGGCGGCGCATGGATCTTCTATTTTGCCGATGCACCGACGCTGGCGAGGGAGTTCTTGACGGGGCAGGCACCGATGATCGCCTATACGACCGTCGCGATACTCACCGCCACGACCTATGTTTTCGGCGGGCTGATGCGGGAGCAGGTCTGTACCTATATGTGTCCCTGGCCGCGCATTCAGGCGGCGATGCTGGATGAGAACTCGCTGGTCGTGACCTATAATGACTGGCGCGGTGAACCTCGCACGAGGCACGCCAAAAAGGCTGCGGCCACAGGGGAGAGCGTCGGCGATTGCGTCGATTGCAATGCTTGTGTCGCAGTCTGTCCCATGGGCATCGACATCAGGGACGGGCAGCAGCTGGAATGTATCACCTGCGCGCTCTGTATCGATGCCTGCGATGGGGTGATGGACAAGATTGGTAAGCCACGCGGGCTGATCGCCTATGCGACGCTGTCCGAATACCAGTCCAACATGGCGCTTGCGACCGGCAACGGCCAGCACGCAATCCGGCCTGCGAATGTGCGCAACGAGGACGGCGGGTTCAAAAACAGCATTCGCCATTTCGACTGGCGCATCGTCTTTCGCCCGCGCACGCTTCTTTACACAGCAATATGGGCTGCAGTCGGCATCGGCTTGCTGGTGGCTCTGGTGACGCGCGAGCGGCTGGCTCTGAACGTGCTGCACGACCGCAACCCGCAATATGTGCTGGAATCGAATGGCTCGATCCGCAACGGCTATACCGTTCGCATCCTCAACATGGTGCCGCAACCGCGCCTAATGAGCCTGACGATAGAGGGCATTCCAAGTGCGGTGATGAAGATAAACGGCATGCCGGATGCAGCCTCTCGCAGCTTCGAGGTGATGGTGGAACCGGACGAGGCGACAACGCTGAAGGTGTTCGTCACCCTGCCGGGCAGTCACGTCGCGCGGGCTGCTGAAAATTTCGAATTCATCGTCAGCGATACGGGCGGCCATGAGACGGCCCGTTACGACGCCGTCTTCAACGCTCCGGGAGTGAAAAAATGACAACGACCAATCGCCAGACGTCCGGTTTCATTTTCACCGGCTGGCATATGCTGGGTGTTATGGTGATGTTTTTTGGCATCGTCATCACAGTCAACATGGTGATGGCCTGGAACGCTGTCACCAGCTGGAGCGGGCTGGTGGTGCCCAATACCTATGTTGCCAGCCAGCAGTTCAACGCCAAGGCCGAGGCCGCCAAGGCAAGGGCCGCGACCGGTATCAAGGGCAGGCTGGTGGTGAATGAAAAGACCGTGCGCTACGAGGTGTTTCATCCAGATACCGGCCCTGTGGATACGGATACCGTAACGGCGCGTTTTCGCCGGCCGGTCGGCGAGCACCAGAATTTCGACATGGAGCTGATCCCGGTGTCTACCGGGGTCTTCACCGGCCCGCATGACATGCTGCCCGGCCAATGGATCGTCGAGGTCACTGCCGTAAAAGACGGCAGGATCATCGTGCATGAAGGCACGCGGATCGCGGTGATCAGGGGGCGTCAATGAGCTGCTGTGCACCGGGAACGGAAGGATCGCTTCAACTCGGAGAACCGGTCAACCCACCATCATCAGAGGAGCTGATGCTGGCAAGCCGCGATCTGGGGCAGGGGCTGCGCCAGACAGATCTCAGCGTGCCCGGCGTTTATTGCGGCGCCTGCATCACCACCATCGAAACGGCGCTGCGCCGTCTCCGCCAGGTGGAGCAGGCGCGCGTGAACCTGTCCTCAAAACGGGTGGCGATTGTCTGGAAAGAGTATGTCGATGGCATCAGGACAGATCCCGCCGAACTTGCCCGCGCAATCCTTGCAACCGGATACCGGACGCATCTTTTCGCGAGCGGACAGGATGCTTCGGACGTGTTGCGCTCGCAACTGATCAGGGCGGTGGCGCTGTGCGGTTTTGCTTCCGCCAATATCATGCTGCTGTCCGTGTCCGTCTGGTCCGGGGCCGATGCCGCGACGCGTGACATGTTCCACTGGATTTCGGCGATGATTGCCGCGCCGGCACTGATCTATGGCGGCCGGTTCTTCTATCAGTCGGCCTGGAATGCGCTGAAGCACGGGCGCACCAATATGGATGTGCCGATCGCGCTCGCCATCACGCTATCCTACGCAATCTCGCTGTGGGAGACGATTCATCATGGCGAACATGCGTGGTTTGACGCGACCGTGTCGCTGTTGTTCTTCCTGCTGATCGGCCGCACGCTTGACCATATCATGCGTGACAGGGCGCGCTCGGCCATTGCGGGCCTGGCCCGGCTTTCACCACGCGGCGCAACCGTTATCGGTGAGGACGGAACGCGGGAATATCGCCCGCTTGGCGATGTGCTACCCGGCATGACGATTGCGATTGCTGCCGGTGACCGCGTGGCGGTAGATGCGATGGTCATTAGCGGAAGCAGCGATCTCGACATGTCCATTGTCAACGGCGAAAGCGCGCCGCGTCGGGTGGAGGCGGGTGATCTGCTTCAGGCAGGCACGCTCAATCTCACCGGTTCGCTCGCCGCGCGGGTGACCGCATCGGCAAAGGATTCGTTTCTCGCGGAAGTGATCGGGCTGATGGAGGCGGCGGAAGGGGGGCGTGCGCGCTATCGGCGGATTGCCGACCGTGCCGCGAGCTATTATTCGCCCGTCGTACATCTTCTTGCTCTCATGACCTTTCTCGGTTGGGGCGTTTTGGGCGGTGACTGGAAGCAGGCGATGCTGATCGCGATTGCGGTTCTCATCATCACCTGCCCATGTGCGCTTGGCCTTGCTGTTCCGGTGGTGCAGGTTGTGGCGGCAGGCCGGCTCTTTCGGCATGGCATCATGGTCAAGGAAGGCTCGGCGATGGAGCGACTGGCCGAAATCGACACCGTGTTGTTCGACAAGACAGGTACCCTGACGGTCGGGAAGCCGCGACTGGTGGAAACCGGCGATGTGAACCCCGCCACGATGGCGATTGCGGCTGGCCTTGCCGCCCATTCACGCCATCCGCTGTCCAAAGCCCTGCATGCAGCCTATGGCGGAATTTTATCGGTCTACGAAGCGGTGCGTGAAATTCCCGGCTCCGGTGTTGAGGCTCTCACGCCGGCGGGAACCTACCGGCTTGGCAACCGCCGTTTTGCCTGCCCGGATGAATCGCAAATGGAAAACGGCGACGCGCGATCGGAAGTGGTGCTTTCGCTTGACGGCGGGTATCTGGCGAGTTTCGGTTTCGAGGACAATCCGCGTCCTGGCGCCGTACAGGCACTGCGCAGCCTTTCTACGCGAGGACTGGTGCTGGAAATCGTGTCCGGTGACCGGGTCCCGGCCGTGAAGGCCATGGCGCAGCGTCTGGGCATTGCGAAATGGAACGCGGACCTGTCGCCGAAAGACAAGGCGGGGCGCTGTGGGGCACTGGCAGGCGAGGGACGCAAGGTTCTGATGGTGGGCGACGGTATCAATGATGCGCCGGCGCTGGCTGCAGCACATGTTTCCATGGCACCGGCAACCGCTGCCGATATCGGCCGGCAGGCCGCCGACTTCGTGTTCATGCACGAGAATCTGGATGCCGTTCCTGTCGCCATCGAGACATCGCGGCGGGCCGGACGGCTTATCCGGCAGAACTTCGCGCTTGCCATCGGCTACAATGTCATTGCCGTGCCGATTGCGATTGCTGGTTATGCGACGCCGATGATCGCGGCCATCGCCATGTCGACATCGTCGCTCATCGTTGTTGCAAATGCGCTGCGTCTTGCCGGAACGCCTGAAGCCGCTTCTGCGCAACAGAGCGTGCCGACCGGATTTGCGGGCGAGGGGGCGCAACCGGCATGAACATGTTGATCTATCTCATCCCCGTCGCCCTGTTTCTCGGAGCGCTCGGGCTTTTCGCCTTCCTCTGGTCGGTGCGATCAGGGCAATATGAGGATATGGACGGCGCTGCCTGGCGAGCGCTGGACGATGGCGACGACCGGCCACGACCTTCCTAGGGGAGGCGCATTGGTTACGACCTTCCCCCGACCTGTCGCAAATATGCAAAGCTGATTTGCGTCATCAAAATTTAATCGTTTCAGTCGCCCCTAGCCTTGCCGTTTGTTCATTACAGTGCCACAACACGACCACCTAAAAGCAAGATGGAGGCACATCCGTGGAACAGGCAGAAATCGGTTTGATCGGTCTCGGCGTCATGGGCTCGAACCTGGCGTTGAACATCGCGGAAAAGGGCAACAAGATTGCCGTATTCAACCGAACCCCTGAAGCGACGAAAAAATTCTACGCCGAGGCTGGGGACTTGCAGGGGCAGTTGATCCCTTGCGAAACCATCGAGGAATTCGTCGCCGCCATTCGTCCTCCGCGCCCGATCATCATCATGATCAAGGCCGGCGATCCGGTTGACCAGCAGATGGAAATCCTGAAGCCGCATCTCTCGAACGGCGACATCATGATCGACGCCGGCAATGCGAATTTCCGCGATACGATCCGCCGTTTCGACAATCTGAAGGATAGCGGTCTGACCTTTATCGGTATGGGCGTTTCCGGCGGTGAAGAAGGTGCGCGTCACGGACCGTCGATCATGGTCGGCGGTACCGAAGATAGCTGGAAGCGCGTCGAGAAGGTTCTGACCTCCATCTCCGCCAAATATAATGACGATCCGTGCGTGGCATGGCTCGGCAACGACGGTGCCGGTCATTTCGTCAAGACGATCCATAACGGCATCGAATATGCCGACATGCAGATGATCGCCGAAATCTACGGCATCCTGCGTGACGGCCTGAAGATGAGTGCGTCTGAAATCGCCGATGTATTCGGTGAATGGAACAAGGGCCGTCTCAACTCCTACCTGATCGAAATCACCGAGAAGGTTCTGCGCGCTGCCGATCCGATCACCGGCAAGCCGATGGTCGATCTGATCCTCGACAAGGCCGGCCAGAAGGGCACAGGCAAGTGGTCGGTTATCGAGGCGCAGAACATGGGCGTCGCCGCAACTGCCATTGAGGCCGCCGTGGCTGCCCGTATCCTGTCGTCGCAGAAGGACGAGCGCGAAGCTGCCGAGAAGATCTTCGGCCTGCCGACCGTTGCAGCTGCACCGGCTGACAAAAAGGCCTTTATCGCCGATCTGGAAAGCGCGCTTCTGGCCGCCAAGGTCGGTGCTTACGCACAGGGCTTTGCCGTCATGTCGGCCGCATCGAAGGAGTTCAACTGGAACCTGCCGATGCCGACGATCGCCCGCATCTGGCGCGCCGGCTGCATCATCCGCTCGGAATTCCTCGATGAGATCACCTCGGCCTTCACCAAGGATCCGCATGTGGCCAACCTCATCGTGACGCCTGCCTTCTCCGGCATCGTCAAGGACACCGACGCCGCCCTGCGCCGTGTCGTTTCCTACGCGGTTCTCTCCGGTCTTCCGGTTTCGGCGCTCGCTTCCGCGCTTGGTTACTTCGACGCCTATCGTCGCGCCCGCGGCAGCGCGAACCTTATTCAGGCGCAGCGCGATTTCTTCGGGGCGCATGGCTTCGAACGCACCGACGGTGTCGACAAGCCGCATGGCCCGTGGGGCAGCGGCGCCGACATTTTCTGATCGGCTATAACGATAAACGACAAAAGGCCCGCGCAAGCGGGCCTTTTTCATATCATCCGTCGATTTACTCAGCGTGCCGCAGAAAGGCCAACGATCAGGCCGGTGACGGCGTTGATGAGCAGGAACTGGTTGTCGACGCGTACCCAGCGCTGGTCGCGACGCGGCTCTGCCAGGCGGTAACGGCGATAGTCGCGACGGTCGACGAAATGACGACGCTCTGCTGGCGAGAGGCGCTGACCGCGATCCCAACGGTGCTTCTTGACGATGACCTTTTTGGTGGTCGTGTGACGCTCGACGGTTACACCGCGATGACGATCGTCGTGGCGGCTTTGTGCCTGGGCCATTGGAGCAGCAAGAACAGTTGCAGCCAGAAGAATGGTGACGAACTTTTTCATGAATGTTTCCTCTCGTGTTTCGATAAGGAGAACTTACGAATAAACGAATGAACGGAAACTGAATTTAAAATTACATTTATGTAATGGTTGTTAATGGTTAGACGGGGACGTTAATCTTTCTGTTGGAGATTTCAGTACAGTTTTTGCGTCGATCAGGCTGCCCGTTGGAAACCGGGCAGCCTGTTTCAAGTATTAAACGCGTTCAGCGGATTTTGCCCAGAGGTTGATATCCGCGTCCTTCGCGTAACCGTCGATTTCCGCAAGCTCCTCTGTGGAGAAATCGGCATTGTCGAGTGCCTTCACGCAATCCTCGACCTGTTCGACACGGCTCGCACCGATGAGCGCCGACGTGATGCGACCACCGCGCAGCACCCAGGCGATAGCCATCTGCGCGAGCGTTTGGCCACGCCGCTCGGCAATGCGATTGAGCGCGCGGATGTTTTCGACATTGCGCTCGTTGAGGAAGGCAGGGTTGAGTGACTTGCTCTGCGATGCACGGCTGCCTTCAGGAACGCCACCCAGATATTTCGTCGTCAGCATGCCCTGCGCCAGCGGCGAAAAGACGATGGAGCCAATGCCAAGATCTTCCAGCGTATCGACCAGACCGTCTTCCTCGATCCAGCGATTGATCATGGAGTAGCTCGGCTGATGGATGATGCAGGGCGTGCCGAGATCTTTCAGGATCGCGGCGGCCTCACGGGTGCGTTTCGAGTTGTATGACGAGATGCCGACATAGAGCGCCTTGCCCGAGCGCACGATCTGGTCCAGTGCGCCGCAGGTTTCCTCAAGCGGCGTGTTGGGATCGAAACGGTGGGAGTAGAAGATATCAACGTAGTCCAGCCCCATGCGCTTCAGGCTCTGGTCGCAGGACGATATCAGATATTTGCGGCTGCCCCACTCACCGTAGGGACCGGGCCACATGTTGTAGCCCGCCTTGGACGAGATGATCATTTCATCGCGGTAGCCTCTAAAATCCGTCTTCAGGATTTCGCCGAAGGCAGTTTCGGCGCTGCCGGGTGGTGGGCCGTAATTATTGGCCAGATCGAAATGGGTAATGCCGAGGTCGAAGGCGCGGCGGCAAATGGCTTGTTTGGTCTGGTGCGGTGTGTCGTTGCCGAAATTGTGCCACAGCCCGAGCGAGATCGCCGGCAGCTTCAGGCCAGTCTTTCCGCAATGATTGTATTTCATGGATGTATATCGGTTTTCGGCCGGTTGCCAAACCATGGGTCTTCCTCCACTTGCTGATGAATGGTTGCCGGAGAAGCCGGCAAACCTTTGAAAGATGAGGGCAGGCGCAACGTTGCCTGCCGTTCCGCTAAGGATGGTTAAGCCTTTCGCCGCGTGGTTTCAATGCGAGGATTGGCAGGTATAAAGATCGAAGATACGGAACTGCGGCTGCCCGCTGCCCGCCTTCGGGGTGAAGATGATCCGGCGTGTTTCGCCCGCTGCGAGATCGAACAGATTGTCGGAATAACGCCCGGGCTGATCGGCCTCCAGCATGACGAAGAGGGCAAGACCGGCTGCGGTGACATCGATTTCGAGCTGGCCGTTTTTCAATGTGCCGGTGGAGAACGTCAGTCCAGCGGGCTGGAGCTCCAGAGACTTGTAGGTGTCGCGCACATGATGGCCTTCGCCTGTCATGCCGTTGGATGCTATGAAGTTCCAGGCAAGAATGGAGCCATCAGGCAGGCTGTCCATGTTGATTTCTGTCAGCGTCGCCGCCTTGTCCGTACCGCACGTGCCGTTGGCAGATTTCAGCGGCACGCGGTTACCCTCCATGGTGAGGGCGACAATATTCATGTCGATCTCGACATCTTCCGCCGTGTCGTTGACCATGGAGAAACTTAACCGGCGCCCGTCTTCCGAGGGAATGGCGGAAACCGAGACCGGTTGGAAGAAACGGCGGGCAGCATAATGCAGCGCCTTCCAGCCGCCGCCGTAATCCAGGCTCGACCATGAGGCAACCGGCCAGGTGTCGTTGAGCTGCCAGTAGAGCGTTCCCATGCAATGGGGTTTCAGCGAGCGCCAGTAGTCGACCGCGGTTCGGATGGCCAGCGCCTGCTGCACCTGGCTCAGATACACGAAATTTTCGAAATCCTTCGGAAAGCGGAAATAGCGGAACATGGTGCCAGCGATGCGCTCATTGCCGCTGACATTCTTCTGGTGCAGTTCGATCACCGGGGAGGCGATGTTCATGTCTTTCTCTTCCGCATAGGTGCGGATGACAGGCATGGAAGTGTAGGACTGAAAACCGAATTCGGAGCAGAAGCGCGGCTTGACCGAGCGGTAATTGTCGAACGATTTGTTTTCGTGCCAGACGGACCAGTAATGCATGTCGCCGGAACCATCCGCATGCCAGGCATCACCATAATCGAGGTAGCCTGAAGCCGGGCTGGAGGGCCACCAGAGTGCTTTGGGGGCGGCTTTTTTCAGCGCCTTTTCGATGGTGCGGTTGAGGCGGTCGTAAGCCACGAGATAACGGTCGCGGTTGTTGCGGGGCTCCTCGAACCAGGTGAGGGCACCCACCAATTCGTTGTCGCCGCACCAGAGCGCGATGGACGGATGGGAGGACAGGCGTTTTACCTGATAGTCGACCTCGTGTTCGACATTGTCGAGAAAGTCTTCGCTGCAGGGGTAAAGGTTGCAGGCGAACATGAAATCCTGCCAGACCAGAAGACCGAGACGGTCACAGAGATCGTAGAACCAGTCTTCCTCGTAAAACCCGCCGCCCCAGACGCGGATCATGTTCATATTGGCCTCGACGGCCGAACATAGAAGGTCTTCGGTTTTTTCGCGGCTGGTCAGCGAATAAAGTGCATCGGATGGAATCCAGTTCGCGCCACGGCAGAAGATTTCCCGGCCGTTGATGCGGAAGGCAAATCGGCTACCTGCCTCATCCTTGTCCGTCAGAAGTTCAATGGTCCTGAAGCCGATCCTGCGGGTGACGGTTTCATCCGGTAACTCCACCGCCAACGTGTAGAGCGTCTGTTCGCCGCTGCCCGCCGGCCACCAGAGCGCGGGGTCTTCCACGAAGAAGACGTGGCGCACCACCGTCTCACCCGCACCCACGCCGCAATCAAGCCGCAGCCTTTCATCGTTGAGGGAAAGATAGAGCGGAAGGCTCGCCGGACCTTCGGCAAACAGCGTGATTGCCACATGCAGCTCGACGCCGCCCTCGACATGATGTTGTGAGGTGACGACGTGTTCGACCCGTGCCGTATCGAGGCGCTTCAGCAGGATTTTGCCGTAAAGGCCGAGCGGAGCAATCGCGATATTCCAGTCCCAGCCGAAATGGCACTGTGGCTTGCGCAACATGTTGCCGTTGGCAATCGGCGAGTTGCCCTCATGATAGGGAATGTAAAAAGGTTGTCGCGCCTGCCGTTCCGCCCCGGCTGCGATGTTGGAGTGGAAATGGATACGAATGGTGTTTTCACCGGGCCGCACGGCGCGAGACACATCGGGACGGTAACGTCGGAAGCAATTGTCCGAACTCAAGACCGGGACATCGTTGACGAAGACGATCGCGACGGTGTCGAGATAATCGATATCGAGATACCAGCTGGCATCGGCGTCATCGAGGATGAAGGTCCGCTCTATGATCCAGTCCCGATGCGCGACCCATTGCACCGCATTTTCATTGGCACCGTGATAAGGGTCTGGAATGATGCCCGCGTTTTTGAGTGCGCTGTGAACGTCTCCCGGCACGGTAAGGTCGGTCGTGTAGTCTCCTTCCAGCGAGGTCAGGCGCCAGAGCCCGGCCAGATCGATGACGGTTTCGGGCGTGGAGGAAGAAATCATGATGGGACCCTGCATGGACGAATTCAAATAGGATAAGCTGGCCATTATGACGCAGGCTTGTGTCGGAATCTGGGGAAGATGCATGCCCGCCAGCCAGCCGTTATCCAGCTCGCTCAGCTCGGCAATCTCCTCCCTCCGGCAACGTTACCGTAAAACAATCGTTCCGTCATGTCTTCGGAGTGAAACTTCATGCGCGAAAAATGCCCGTTGGTACTATTGGAAAACCACGGGTACGGATGCCTTGATATCTATTGACTTTTATTTATTAATATCAATTAATTATTGATACTATTTAATCTAGTTTCTTGGCGTTGTTTCTCTCTTGAGCGGAAGTTTCGCGAGCGCGTAAGGTCGGTAATCAGGAATACGCCCGTTCGATATTTTTCACGACCTACATCGTTATAGCCAAAGGCCCGAAGACCGGATCGGGTGCGACGGCGACCGGCGACGTTTGCCTTTGCAAGAAACGAAAAGCTATCTATGATTATTGTTCTGCAAAGCGTGGCGAAATGACATGAACGATACTGGTAATTCAGGCAGGGACGAAGCGAAGGCGACAACGGGCGAGCGCCCGACCTTGAAGACCATCGCCTACATGACGGGTCTTGGCATCACCACCGTGTCGCGCGCGCTGAAGGATGCGCCTGACATCGGCGCGGAAACCAAGGAGCGCGTGCGGCTGATTGCCCAGCAGATCGGTTACCAGCCGAACCGAGCTGGTGTGCGCCTTCGCACCGGCAAGACCAATGTGATCGCGCTGGTGCTGAGCGTCGACGAGGAATTGATGGGCTTCACCAGCCAGATGGTATTCGGCATCACCGAGGTTCTTGCGACGACGCAATATCACCTCGTCGTTACCCCTCACACCCACGCCAAGGATTCCATGGTGCCGATCCGCTACATTCTCGAAACCGGTTCGGCGGACGGGGTCATTATCTCCAAAATCGAGCCGAACGATCCGCGCGTCCGTTTCATGACGGAGCGCAAAATGCCCTTCGTTACCCATGGGCGGTCCGACATGGGCATTGAGCACGCCTATCACGATTTCGATAACGAGGCTTATGCCTATGAGGCCGTGGAGCGGCTGGCGCAATGTGGGCGAAAGAGGATCGCCATCATCGTGCCGCCATCGCGGTTTGCGTTCCACGACCACGCCCGCAAGGGGTTCACCCGCGGTATCAGGGATTTCGGCGTTTCCGAATTCCCGTTGGATGCCATCACCATCGAGACGCCGCTCGACAAGATCCGCGATTTCGGCAAGCGCCTGATGCAATCAGACGATCGCCCCGACGGCATTGTCTCCATCAGCGGCAGCAGCACTATTGCGCTCGTGGCGGGGTTTGAGGCAGCCGGTGTCAGGATCGGCAAGGATATCGATATCGTGTCGAAACAGTCCGCAGAATTCCTGAACTGGATCCAGCCGCAAATCCACACAGTCAACGAGGACATCAAGCTTGCGGGCATGGAGCTTGCCAAGGCTCTGCTGGCACGCATCAACGGTGCGCCGCCAGAAACGCTGCAAAGCATCAGCCGCCCGGTCTGGTCCTCAATGGCGCCGAAGCCTTGATGGAAGGAACGCCTGTCCGGATCAGGACAGGCAATCCTTCAGCGAGCCGGCGATGCCGCGCATCATCTTGAAGTAGAGATCGGGACCCGGTTCAAGCGTGGCCGCTTCGGGATCGAGCGTTGCAGACTTTGCCGCCGTGCCTTCGGTTATGACGGAGATCAGTTTCGGCTCGAATTGCGGTTCGGCAAAAACGCAGGTCGCGCCAAGTTGGCGAACCTTTTCCTGCATCTCCCTGACGCGATCGGCACCGGGCAGGGTTTCGGGGCTAACGATGATCGATCCCGCCGTTTTTACGCCGTAGCGATGCTCGAAATATTGATAGGCATCGTGGAAGACGATGAAGGGCTTGTCCTTCACAGGCTTGACCGTTTCCGCAATTTCGCTGTCGAGCGCATCGAGATCGTCGATCAGTTTTTTCGTATTGGCCTGATAGGTTTCCGCGTTGCCGGCATCGGCGGCAATCAGTGCGGTTTCTATCGTCTGGGCCATGGCCTTGGCATTGGCCGGATCGAGCCACAGATGAGTGTCGTACGCGCCGTGTTCATGGTCGCCGTCATCGTGCGCGTGATCATGAGCATGAGCGTCTTCGCTTTCCGAATGGCCGGCATGTTCTCCATGGGCCTCTTCGCCATCGTCATGCGCCTCGAAAGGGCCGCCTTCGCGGAAGGGAAGCTTTTCCAGCCCCTTGGCGTCTTCCAGTTCGACCACTGTTGCCTTGCTGGTCAACGCCTCCAGCGGCTTTTGCAGAAATGCCTCCAGTCCAGGCCCGACCCAGAAGACCAGATCGGCCTTTTCCAGCGTGCGGGCATTGGAAGGCCGCAGATTATAGGTATGCGGCGAGGCTGCGCCGTCGACAATGAGTTGCGGTTCGCCCACGCCACGCATGATTGCCGCGACGAGGGAATGGACAGGCTTGATCGAGACCACGACATTTGGGGCGGCGGTGGCGCCGGAGGCGGCCGCCGCTATTGCTACCGATGCCATGAGCGGGATCACGAACGATCTCATGAAATGCACTCCACTTGAAGAAGTATAGTTATGTTATTACATTTATTGCGTAACTCTATAACGTATGCGATAGCGGTAAGCAACATCGCCGATCGGACAATCCCATGCTTCATTCCGCCCATGAGGGCAAAAAGATACTGGTGTCACTTTCCAATGCCGGCGTGCAGCGCAACGGTCGCTGGCTCGTGCGCGGCGTGGAGTTTTCCGTCAGCAAGGGTGAGATCGTCACGTTGATCGGGCCGAACGGTTCGGGCAAATCAACCAGCGCGAAAATGGCGATCGGTGTCTTGAAGCCGAGCGAGGGCGCGGTATCGCGCATTGCCGGTCTGAGGGTCGGGTATGTGCCGCAGAAGCTCTCTGTCGACTGGACCATGCCGCTTTCTGTGCGCCGGTTGATGACGCTGACCGGGCCTCTTCCCGCGCGCGAAATCGACGCCGCGCTGAACGCCACGGGTATCGCGCATCTGGCAAACGCGGAGGTGCAGCATCTTTCTGGCGGAGAGTTCCAGCGGGCGCTGCTTGCCCGCGCCATTGCGCGCAAGCCCGATCTGCTGGTTCTCGACGAGCCTGTGCAGGGCGTTGATTTCTCCGGGGAGATCGCGCTTTATGATTTGATAAAAAATATCAGGAATTCAAACAATTGCGGAATTCTGTTAATCTCGCATGACCTGCATGTGGTCATGGCGGAAACCGATACCGTAATATGCCTGAACGGCCATGTCTGCTGCCGGGGAACGCCGCAGGCGGTAAGCCAGAGCCCGGAATATATGCGACTTTTCGGTGGGTCGGCCACCAAGGCGCTTGCCGTTTACAGCCACCATCACGACCACACCCATCTGCCCGATGGCCGGGTGCAGCACGCGGATGGTTCGGTGACCGAACATTGCCACCCCGACGATGGCCATCATGATGCGCATGAGCAGCATCACGACCATAATCATGACCATGGGGACTGCGGCTGCGGCCACGAGCATGACGGACATGCCACTTCAAGCCACCAGCAGGGAGAGCGGCATGTTTGACGATTTCTTCGTTCGCGCCATGATCGCCGGCATCGGTGTTGCGCTCACCGCCGGTCCTCTTGGCTGCTTCGTTGTGTGGCGGCGCATGGCCTATTTCGGCGATACGATGGCCCATTCGGCACTGCTTGGCGTTGCGCTGTCGCTGCTGTTGCAGATCAACCTCATCGTCAGCGTCTTTCTTGTAGCCTCGGCGGTTTCGATCCTGCTGATTTTTTTGCAACGGCGGCAGGCGCTTTCCGCCGATGCGCTCCTCGGCATACTCTCTCATTCGGCGCTGGCGATCGGTCTCGTCATAGTTGCCTTCATGAGCTGGGTGCGCATCGATCTCGTCTCCTTCCTGTTCGGGGATATTCTGGCCGTTACCCGCAGCGATATCGCGCTGATTTGGGGCGGCGGGCTGGTGGTGCTGGTTTCCATGGTGTTCCTGTGGCGATCTCTGCTGGCCTCCACAGTCAATACCGAGTTGGCCGAGGCCGAGGGGTTGAACCCGGAACGCGCCAAGCTCATCTTCACGCTGTTGATGGCGCTGGTGATTGCCATCGCCATGAAGGTGGTCGGCATCATGTTGATCACATCGCTGCTCATCATACCGGCGGCGACAGCCAGACGTTTTTCTTCCACGCCTGAGGTGATGGCTGTGGTCGCGTCTCTGATCGGAGCGGTTGCCGTCGTTGGCGGCCTGTTCGGATCGCTGAGTTACGACACGCCATCAGGGCCGTCCATCGTGGTTGCCGCCGTGATCCTGTTCGTTATAAGCCTGTTGCCGGCACCGGGTTTTTCCCGCTCCGCAGATGAAGGAGGCAAGTCATGAATGCGCAGAACCTTACCAAAAACCAGTCGCTGGTCATGAATGCCCTGTCGAATGCGCATGCGCCGCTCAGCGCCTATGTGATCCTCGACAAGCTGCGCGACGATGGTTTTCGCGCGCCGCTGCAGGTCTACCGGGCGTTGGAAAAGCTGGTGGAATATGGTCTCGTGCACCGGCTTGAAAGTCTCAACGCCTTTGTTGCCTGCACCCATACGCAAGCCGAATGCTGCTCGCATCACCATGGCACCGTCGCCTTTGCCATTTGCGAATCCTGCGGCCAGGTGAACGAGTTCCACGATCACGAGATCGACCATCGCCTCGAGCGCTGGGTCAAGGACAGCAGGTTCAAAGCGGAAAAGACCACTATCGAAATTCGTGGTCTGTGTGCCGCCTGCGCGGGGTAACTCCGTTTGGCGACAGCGGGCGTTCTTGCCCGCCATCCGTCATTCTTCGATGACTTCCAGATCCTTCGAAAAACGCTTCCAGTTTTCGATGTAATTTTCCGCCGAGCGGCGGATGCTGGCGACGGCCTCGTCATCCAGCGTTCGGACGGCACGCGCCGGCGATCCGACGATCAGGGAATTGTCGGGAAACTCCTTGCCCTCCGTCACCAGCGCATTGGCGCCGACCAGGCAGTTGCGGCCGATCTTTGCGCCGTTCAGGATCGTTGCGCCCATGCCGACGAGCGAATTGTCGCCGATGGTGCAGCCGTGGATGATGGCGTGGTGGCCGATAGTGCACATTTCGCCGATCGTGGCGGCAAAACCGAGATCGCTGTGCACCATCACGCCGTCCTGAATATTGGTGCCGCGACCGATGCTGATTGGATCATTATCGCCGCGCAGCGTCGCGCCGAACCAGATGCCGACATCCTCGGCAAGTATCACCGAGCCAATGACATTCGCATCGGGTGCGACCCAGTAGCGATCCGTGGCGGGGGTCTGCGGCACCCGATCTGCGAGGCGATAAAGCGGCATGGCGGTTCTCTCCCTTTGGATTATGCGCCGATAGCGATCAGGCGACCGTTACGGACAGAGTGCCGACACCGTCTACACCACACTCGATCCGATCGCCGCGCACGATAGGGCCGACGCCCGCGGGCGTGCCGGTCATGATGACATCGCCAGCGGCAAGCGTGAACAGCTTGGAAAGCTCGGCAATCACTTCCGGCACTTTCCAGATCATCTGCGCCAGATCGCCTGTCTGCTTGCGCTCACCATTGACATCGAGCCAGATCGCACCGGTCGACGGATGGCCGATCTTGTCTGCGGGAACGATGGCGGAGACCGGCGCGGAATATTCGAACGCTTTTGCGCCCTCCCACGAGCGTCCCATCTTCTTCAAACCATCCTGAAGGTCGCGGCGTGTCATATCGATGCCAACCGCGTAACCCCAGACGTGGCCCAGCGCATCGCTTGCCAGAATATCCGCACCGCCGCTTTTCAACACCACGACGCATTCGACTTCGTAATGCACGTTCGACGAAAGCGAAGGGTAGGGAAAATCCCGACCCGCAGGCAGAAGGTTGTCCGGATTTTTCTGGAAATAAAACGGCGGTTCCCTTGAAGGATCGTGGCCCATCTCGATGGCGTGATCGGCATAATTGCGGCCGACACAATAGACCCGCCGCACGGGGAACATCTCGTTTGTGCCCTCTACAGGCAGAAGAACGGGTTCTGGAACTGGAATGACGGTGGCGGCCATGGGATTTCCTGTCGTCTTTTTTAGAACTGCAAGTCTTTTCCCGCGATTCCTGGGCGATTTCCAGTTCAAAATGACCGCAGCCGTAAAGAGGTAGTTCCGGTACAGACAAGCGCTTGCAAACGGCGAAAAAATCTTAGCCTTGGCACCCGATGATCGAATTTGGTCAGTGAAAATAGCAGCTCTTACAGGTCTCTCGATTCGGCGGTTACGAGGTGTGAAATTTAGGCTCGCGTCGAGGCTGCAGTAAGGTGGGCTCAAGATGAGACTTGAAGGAGGGGTAGGGCTCGCGTTTTAAGTGTTCAAAAAAGTAAGGTCTCCCAAATTGGGGAGACCTTCGCAAACGCGAGTTACGCAGCTTTCTTGGCGGCGGACGTCTTATTGATGGCCGTCACCGCAAGGTTAGTCAGCTTGTTGTTGGTTGCTTTCTCCTGGTCAAGGATTTCGCTCAGAATTTTGTGGGCTTCATCGTGGCCGAGATCCTTCGCCCATTCGCGGAGCGAACCGTAGCGAGCGATCTCGTAGTGCTCGACTGCCTGGCAGGCCGCCAAGAGGCCAGCGTCGAGCGCAGTTCCTTCTGCCTCCTCCATGAGACCTTCGGCCTCCTTGATCAAGCCCTCAATGGCGTCGCACTTTTCCCCGGAGGCTTTCTTGCCAATGGATTTAAAGACCTGGTCAAGCTTCTTGATCTGATCCCTGGTCTCTGCAAGGTGATCCTCGGCGGCCTTCTTTAGTTCGGCACTTTTGGCTGCCTTCGCGACTTTGGGCAACGCTTTCGTTATTGCGTTCTCCGCGTAGTAGACGTCCTGCAATGTGTGCTCGAAAATGTCCGCAAGTGTTTTCATGGGATTCCTCCGGTTTGTTGACTACCATTTAGAAAATGCGCAGCTGCGGGCTTAGTTCCCTTCCCGTCACCACCTGGTAGCCGAAACACAAAGACAATCACATATTCGCGCCCGACCTCCTTGTTAGACGAATTCCCGGCTGGCCGACCGAACTTAATCTTCTTTTGCGGCAGGAGCAGGTGGGTGCCGCCAGCGACCAGACGATCGTTCAGAGGCCGAGTTCTCCGCCCTGATATATGTGCGAGTTTGCAAGACGATGCCTCGGAAAACTCAATCGTTGATCCTTGCTTGCCGGTAGCGTACCCCTTCAGAAAAGCCAGCGGCAAAAAAAGACCCGAGACCTTCTCGAAATGGGGCAATGGCCAGTTTCTCTACTCGACCTCTATCTTCAATTTGTGAATCGCAAGTCCAAGTGGACGCGTATCCTCACTAGATGGCTTCAGGGAATGTGGAGATGTAAAAAACTCGGCTCTAAATTCGAAGAAGATTGTCGGGGGAGATTCATCATTCTGGTCCCTTCGCAGCAAGTGTAAAGGAATGATCAATTCCCGATCGCCACGTTTATTTTTGGATGTAAATTTCCACTCGGCAACATTGGTACCATCGACCAGAACGGCAACAGTCTGCTCCGTCTGTCTACCAAGTAAGAGAGCATCGACATCAAATATCAGTCTAATGGCTGTTTCCGGTACGAATGGAATTATCAAGGACATCGTATGGCGATCGCCCAGGCCCCAGACACCCCAGTCTTCAACTTCCGCCCATCCGTCTTTCAAATAAGTTTTTAAAAGTCGGGGGGGAACCCAGGCTCCTACCGACAAATCATGAAGTCGCTTAATTCGCCAATTGTTGAATTTATCGGAGGATGCCCGTGCCTTTCGCACTATCGCACTGCCGCCGCTGTCCGCTAATGGTATCAAACATTCAGGCTTGTCTGAAAAGAACTCGTCAGCTGCATTCTCGGCGCCATCCCAGTGCAAGCTCGAATAATCATGGACAACGATAAAACCACCTTCGACCATTCTTGGGTAGAAATAGTTCAGCGCACTCATCATCGGATTGTAAAGGTCGCAATCAAGATGAACGACGGAAAACGTTAGGTTGTCCGGAATTTGCGTAGCCGACTCTGGAAAATACCCTTTTACGTAGACAACATTGTCCTCGCCTACAAATTCCCGCACCGTTTCAAGACTGGTATCGGAAAACTGCAAAGGGATCGATGAATCAATGCCCTGGATATCTTTCGGATCGAAGCCTTCGAACGTATCAAACAGATACGCCGTACGCCCCAGCGCCCTTGCGAAGTTCGCCAATATATAAGATGTGTTTCCCTTATATACTCCAAGTTCAGCGATATCACCCGATATATTTTCTTTTTTAATTTGATCATATATGAGGCAAAACGTGAAGAAGCGGTTCATGTCACGTTTATGATGCTCTTCATTGTGAGTAAAGCCGCTCGACAATGCTTTGGGATCGAGCTGATCCTCTATCTTTTTGTACCTGTGAAGATTTACGGAATAGCGATGTGGAACAGTTGAGTAAAAATCAGTCGGCCATGATTTTTCAAGCTCCGCCTCACGAGAACTTTGAAACAAACTTTTCAAAAATTTCGAACCAAAACTCATCCGCGCCCCACAAAAATTAATATTACGTCGATCAGAGAATACTGGTCAGGCGATTATATAATTTCTCATTTCGGAACCGAACTTCGGTCCGACTCTATGAGCCCGAAAAGTAATCTGCATTAAGAATTGGACGACGCCCGCGCTGCTTGGCGTATTGGTACGTGTTTAGTGCCGTCTACGACCACTAATGCGCGACCTTGGGAATTGTTCCCAGAACGAGTTGAGGCTCGTCACGAGCGGCACCATCGCCCACAATTTTTGACCTAGCGGTCGCTCGCATCGGATAGTGTTAAGTGATCCGAATTCAACCGTTCAAGCCCACCAGCCTCATCGATTTCGGTCTAGAGAAACCGTGTATGCTTCAGCGTTAGGGTTGTGGTCGAATTTCTTCGCCTTGTTAAAAACTACACGCTCACCTTTTTTTCAAAGGATCTGCGCGGTATAATCAATCGAGACGTCTATTATCTTCTCGCCGTGATAGTGACCGAGAGTCATGAACATTGGTGCTGCTCGATGAAAAACTATCACAGAATTTTACCCTAGTAAGCGAGCGTAAATAGTTGAATTTCTACAAAAAAGCGGTGACATCAGGGTCTCGCATCTTTGCCGTGGCCCCGATGATCGATTGGACAGACACAAGGTGCAGATTTCTGCATCGGCAATTGTCGAAGCGTGCGCTGCTTTATACCGAAATGATCGTTGCCGACGCCATCATCCATGGCCAGCGCGACAGGTTGCTCAACTATCATACTCAGGAACATCCGGTTGCACTGCAACTCGGTGGGTCGGATCCGGTAAAGCTTTCGGAGGCGGTGCGGATCGCCGGCGATTATGGCTATGACGAGATCAACCTCAATGTCGGCTGTCCTTCGGACCGGGTGCAATCCGGCACTTTCGGCGCATGTCTGATGCGCGAACCCGAGATTGTCGCGCAATGCGTGACGGCGATGAAGGCCGTTGCGAAGGTGCCTGTCACGGTCAAATGCCGCATCGGCGTGGACGATCAGGAGCCGGAAGCCGTGCTGCCGGATTTTCTTTCGCGGGTTGTGGCGGCGGGCGCGGATGCGGTCTGGATCCATGCGCGCAAGGCTTGGTTGCAAGGTCTTTCACCGAAGGAAAACCGTGAAGTGCCGCCGCTCGATTATGATCTCGTCTATCGCATGAAGCGGGAAAATCCTGACATCTTCATCGGTATCAACGGCGGTATCTCCGATCTCGATCAGGCAAGCCTCCATCTGCAGCATATGGACGGCGTGATGCTTGGCCGTGCGGCCTATCACAATACGTCCATCCTTGCTGATGTCGACCATCGCATTTATGGCGAAGAGGCCCGGCAAGCTGACTGGATGGGGCTGCGTGATGCGATGATAGCCTACGCAGCCGACTATATCGCCGCCGGCGGGCGCCTCAATCACGTCACCCGCCACATGGTCGGCCTGTTTCAGGGCATGCCCGGCGCGCGCCGTTTCCGGCAAATCCTTTCCAGCGACGCCACACGGCCGGGCGCTGGAACCGAGGTGATCGAGGCGGCGTTCGCGGCAGTCGATTTCAACCCGGCGAAAGAAATGGCTGGCTGAGCCAGTCAGACCAATTTCTGCAATACCTGTGCGCCGTTTGGTGCATTGACCTTGCCGCCGGTGATGAAGAAAGCGAAGACATCGCGAGGGGTCTTCTCGACTTTTCTATCGGGAGCGATCAGCGGCAGGTCATCCGGAACACCGCCCACCGCATAGGTCTTGACCCGTTTTGCCCAATGGTCAATCTCGGCCTTCGGATAACAGGTCTCGATATCGTCTTCTCCCTTTTGCAGGCGGCAATAGACGAAATCGGCAGTTACGTCAGGCAGCATCGGATAATCGTGATGGTCGGCGCAGACGACCGCGACTTTGTGTTTGGCGAGAAGATCGATGAATTCCGGCACCTGAAATGTCGGGTTTCGCACTTCGACCACGTGGCGAAGGCTGATGCCGTCCTGTTTTTCGGGCAGCAATGCCAGAAACGCGCCGAAATCCTCGGCGTCGAATTTTTTAGTCGGCGCGAATTGCCACAGGATCGGACCGAGATGGTGGCCGAGTTCCGTCAATCCCTGCGTCAGGAACTTCGTCATGGATTCACCCGCCTCGGCCAGGACCTTGCGGTTGGTGACGAAGCGGCTTGCCTTCAGGGAGAAAACGAAATCCTCAGGCACGTCCGCCGCCCATTTGGCGAAGGTCTCGGGTTTCTGGCTGCTATAATAGGTGCCGTTCACCTCGATCGCCGTCAATTGCCGGCTGGCATGTTCCAGCTGGCGTTTCTTCGGCAGTTTTTCCGGATAAAACGTGCCTTCCCACGGCTCGAAAGTCCAGCCGCCGATACCGGTGCGGATCGTGCCTGATGTCGACATATACTATTCCTCCTCGGGCTATCGGCCTTACGTACCCTTGCTGCGAAAGGTGCGGATTACTCCGCAGCCTCGCGTTTTCCGGCCGGCCGGCGTTCCAGAAGTTCCTTCAGGAAATGGCCGGTATAGGATCGCTCGTTCTTGACGATGTCTTCCGGCGTGCCGGTTGCCACCACTTCGCCGCCGCCCGTGCCGCCTTCGGGGCCAATATCGATGATCCAGTCGGCCGTCTTGATGACTTCGAGATTGTGCTCGATTACCACGACGGAATTGCCCTGATCCACCAGCGCCTGCAGCATTTCCAGAAGCTTGTTGACGTCGTGGAAATGGAGACCCGTCGTCGGCTCATCGAGAATGTAGAGCGTGCGGCCGGTGGAGCGTTTCGACAGTTCCTTGGCGAGCTTGACGCGCTGCGCCTCGCCGCCGGAGAGCGTATTGGCCTGCTGGCCGACCTTGATGTAACCGAGGCCGACATCGAACAGCGCTTGCAGCTTGTCACGCACGGCCGGAACGGCGGCGAAGAATTCAACGCCTTCTTCCACCGTCATATCAAGCACGTCGGCAATGGACTTGCCCTTGAAGGTCACATCCAGCGTCTCGCGATTATAACGCTTGCCGTGGCAAACGTCGCAGGTGACATAAACATCTGGCAGGAAGTGCATCTCGATCTTGATGACGCCGTCGCCCTGGCAGGCTTCGCAGCGGCCGCCCTTGACGTTGAAGGAGAAACGGCCAGGTGCATAACCGCGCGCCTTTGCCTCCGGCAGACCGGCGAACCAGTCACGGATCGGCGTAAATGCGCCGGTGTAGGTGGCGGGGTTTGATCGTGGTGTGCGGCCAATTGGCGACTGGTCGATATCGATCACCTTGTCGATGAATTCGAAGCCATCGATGCGGTCATGCTCGGCCGGAATTTCGCGCGCGCCCATCACGCGGCGTGCTGCCGACTTATAGAGCGTCTCGATCAGGAATGTGGATTTGCCACCACCCGACACGCCGGTAACGGCGGTGAAAACGCCAAGGGGAACGGCCGCAGTCACATTCTTCAGGTTGTTGCCGCGTGCGCCAAAAACCTTGATTTCGCGGCCCTTTTTCGGCTTGCGGCGTTCTGCCGGCACGGCGACGCCAAGTTCGCCGGATAGATATTTGCCGGTCAGCGATTTCGGATTGGCCATGACCTCCTGCGGCGTGCCTTCGGCGATCACCTGACCGCCGTGAATGCCGGCGGCCGGGCCGATATCAACAACATAATCCGCCGTCAGAATGGCATCCTCGTCGTGTTCGACCACAATTACCGTATTGCCGATATCACGCAGATGTTTCAGCGTATCGAGCAGGCGGGCATTGTCACGCTGATGCAGGCCGATGGACGGCTCATCCAGAACATAGAGAACGCCGGTGAGGCCGGAGCCGATCTGCGAAGCAAGCCGGATGCGCTGGCTTTCTCCGCCGGAAAGCGTGCCGGAATTGCGTGACAGGCTGAGATAATCCAGCCCGACATCGTTGAGAAATCGCAGACGTTCGCGGATTTCCTTGAGAATGCGAACCGCGATCTCGTTCTGTTTCGCGTTCAGATTTTCCGGCAGCGTCTCGAACCAGTCGCGTGCCATACGGATCGACATCTGGGTGACTTCGCCGATGTGCATTCTGTTGATCTTGACGGCGAGCGCTTCCGGCTTCAGGCGATAGCCGGCGCAGGCCGGGCAGGGGGCCGCCGACATATAACGCTCGATTTCCTCGCGCGCCCAGGCGCTGTCGGTTTCTTTCCAGCGACGCTCCAGATTGGGAACGATGCCTTCGAAATTCTTCACCGTCTTGTAGGAGCGCGCGCCGTCCTGATAGTTGAACTCGATCTTGTCGTCAGTGCCCTGGAGAATGGCGTGCTGCGCCTCTTTCGAAAGGTCCGTCCATTTGCTCGACAGCTTAAAACCGAAGGCCTTGCCCAGCGCCTCCAGCGTCTGGTTGTAATAGGGGGAAGACGACTTGGCCCAGGGGGCGATCGCGCCATCCCGCAGGGTGCGTGCAGGTTCGGGCACGATCAGGTTTTCGTCCACCTTCTGCTGCGAGCCGAGACCGTCACAGGTGGGGCAGGCGCCGAAGGGATTGTTGAAGGAGAAAAGCCGGGGCTCGATTTCCGGGATGGTGAAGCCGGAGACCGGGCAGGCGAATTTTTCCGAAAACAGCATACGCTCGTGGGTCTCATTGAGCGATTTGTTTGCGGAGCCGCCAGCCGAGGTTTCTTCCGGCGGCAGGGGCTTGTCGGCAAATTCGGCCACTGCCAACCCGTCGGCGAGCTTGAGGCAGGTCTCGAGACTGTCGGCAAGGCGTGCTGCCATATCCGGGCGCACGACGGCGCGGTCCACCACCACATCGATATCGTGTTTGTACTTCTTGTCGAGGACGGGAACGTCAGCGATCTCGTAGAACTGGCCATCCACCTTGACGCGCTGGAAGCCCTTCTTCATCAGCTCGGCGAGTTCCTTTTTATATTCGCCTTTGCGGCCGCGCACGATCGGCGCGAGAATATAAAGGCGCGTGCCTTCCTCGAAGGCAAGGATACGGTCGACCATCTGGCTGACCGTCTGGCTCTCGATCGGCAGGCCCGTCGCCGGCGAGTAGGGCACACCGACACGCGCAAACAGCAGGCGCATATAGTCGTAGATTTCCGTGACCGTGCCGACCGTAGAGCGCGGGTTCTTCGAGGTGGTTTTCTGCTCGATGGAAATCGCCGGAGAAAGCCCCTCGATGCGGTCTACATCCGGCTTCTGCATCATTTCGAGGAACTGGCGCGCATAGGCCGAGAGGCTCTCGACATAACGGCGCTGGCCCTCGGCATAGATTGTGTCGAAGGCGAGCGACGACTTGCCCGAGCCGGAGAGCCCGGTCATGACGATCAGCTTATTGCGCGGTAGATCCAGATCGATACCCTTGAGGTTATGCTCACGGGCACCACGGATGGAAATCGTCTTCAGTTCACTCATGATAAAGCTCGGACAAAATTAACAGGCCTGATGGCGGCGCGTCCTTATGTAGTGACGCAACCGGACGTGTCGAGGTTTATTCCCTATCGATCGATGGCTTTTCGGCTCACTTGACTCGAATTTCGTGATTTAATAGAACAAAAAAGGAACAAATTGCAAGTGCGAATATACTCTCAGAAAAAGTCGGGATTATTCGCTGTGGATTGTTCCCCGTTGCGGTGCCCTTTGCGGGCGGCGATGGTTATTGTGTGCGGGATTTTTTGAAATACAATTGCCGGTCACGATGGCTGGCGGACAGGATGACGAGATGGCTGGTAGCGTAAACAAGGTAATTCTGATTGGGAACGTTGGCGCCGATCCCGAAATTCGCCGGACGCAGGACGGCCGTCCGATCGCCAATCTGCGTATCGCCACCTCAGAGACGTGGCGGGACCGCAACAGCGGCGAGCGCAAGGAAAAGACAGAATGGCACACGGTCGTCGTTTTCAACGAAGGCCTGTGCAAGGTTGTCGAACAATATGTGAAAAAGGGCGCCAAGCTCTATATTGAAGGCCAGCTGCAGACGCGCAAGTGGCAAGACCAGACCGGTAACGACCGTTACTCCACCGAAGTGGTACTGCAGGGCTTCAACTCGACGCTGACGATGCTCGACGGTCGCGGCGAAGGTGGCGGCGGCAGCCGCAGCGGTGGCGACATCGGCGGTGGAGATTATGGCAGCGGCGGCGGTAACTACGGTGGCGGTTACGACCAGCAGCCGGCGGCCCGCGGCGGTGCCTCGCGTGGCGGCAGCCAGCCTTCCGGCGGCTTCTCCAGTGACATGGACGACGATATCCCGTTCTGATCGGGACCGTGATTGACGGAGCGGAGGCCGATCGAAACCGGTTGCCCGCTTCAAGGTCGCGACGACCTACGCCGCGGCTTTGTCCGCCAGCATCGCAACCATGACATCGGACTGCGAAAGAATACCCACCATCTTGCCGTTGGCGTCGATCACCGGCAGGTAATGCAGCCCTTCCTCCGCAAAGCGGATGATTGCTTCCTCGATCGCCGTTTCCGGCTGCACGGTTCTAACCGGCGATGTCATGATATCCTTTACGGTATCGTTAGGTGCGCTTGTGCCTGAGAGGATAAGGCGCAGGCGCTGCAGCAAACCGATGGAAGGGCGGCCGTTTCTCCAGCTAGCCTTTTCAAGAAAATCTGTCTGAGTGACGATGCCGACGATTTCGGCCCTGTCGTTGGTCACTGGCAGAGCCTTGAAATGGTGGTTGCGCATCAGTGAATGGGCGTGGCGCAGGCTATCATCCGGGGCGACGCCGACCACATCGCGCGACATGACGCTGGCGCAATCGAGGTGGAGGGCGCGGCGGCGCCAGGAGCGCAATTCCGTCTTGCGCAAAATCATCTCCAGCACATCGCGATCAATATCGAGAACCTCGTCATATTCCTTCAGCACCTCGTCCAGATCGGCTGAGGAAAAGCCGATTTTCTGTATCGGCGTCGGGTCTGCCGTGCCGTGGCTGGCCTTTCCCAACCTCAGGCCGTGCGGATAGGCGCGGCCGGTGGCATTGTTATAAACGAGCGCGAGGATGAGAAGGATGAGCGAGTTTCCGGCGACCGGCCAGAGAATAAATCCATAGCCGAGACTATGCACGGCGGGACCGCCGAGAACGGCCGTCAGCGCCACCGCGCCGCTTGGCGGGTGCAGGCAGCGCAGCGCCATCATGACAGCAATGGCAAGGCTTATGGCAAGCGCGCTGGCAAGAAAAATATCCGGAACGAGTAAAGCCACCGTCACGCCCACGAAAGCCGACACGATGTTGCCGCAGAGGATCGACCAGGGCTGCGCAAGGGGGCTGGATGGCACGGCGAATAAAAGCACCGCCGAGGCGCCCATCGGCGCGATCATGGCTGGCAGGGTAGGGTCTAGGCGGAAAGCAAGGCTGCCCAGAAGTCCCGTCAGCGAAATGCCGACGAAGGCGCCCGCCGCAGCGCGCAGCCTTTCCCGGTTACTGACGGGAGCGGCATCCGGGATGAGGCGGCGCAGCGTGGATCGCATGGAGAGAGCTTTCTGATGCGGAAAAAAGATGCGCGTCTTTTACCCGAGGCAGGAGCCGTATTCAAAGGGCGGATTTTTCGCAAATCCGGCCGGTTGCGGCATTTTGTTGTGAACCGATGGTCGTCAGAATGCGAAGGCCGATTTTATGCCGTCCACTACGAACTGCACGGAAAGCGCGGCAAGAAGGACGCCGAGCAGCCTTGTCAGGATCGCGCGGCCGGTATTGCCGAGAAAACGGTCCATGCGTTCCGAGACGATCAGGGTGGCGTAGACGAGGGCCATGGCGAAGGCGAGGATGAGAATAAGCACGACCATTTCGAGCGTCGTCTTCATTGTTCCCGCCAGGAGCACGGTCGCGGAAATGGCGCCAGGCCCGGCGATCAACGGCAAGGCGAGCGGAAAGACCGCCAGATTATGCAGATGGTCCTTTGTGATGGCGATCTCCGAGGTCTTTTCCTTGCGCTCCTGGCGTTTCTCGAAAATCATCTCGAAGGAAATCCAGAACAGCAGCAGGCCACCGGCGATGCGAAAGGCACCCAGCGAAATGCCGAGAAGGTTGAGGATGGTGAGACCGAACAGGGCGAAGATGGCGAGAATGCCGAAGGCGATGATCGAACCGCGCAGGGCCACCTGGGCGCGCTGGTCGCGCGTCATTCCAACCGTGAGTGCGAGAAATACGGGCGCGAGACCGGGCGGATCGAGCGTGACCAGAAGTGTTGTAAGCGCGTTGATGAGCGTTTCGCTGCTGGCCATTCTTTCCCCACCTGTTCTGTTTTTAGGCCGGAGCCTACGCAAGTCGTACTCGCTTTGAAAGGGAGCGGCGTCGCTTTTGCCAACCTAAATGGCGAAAAGCGGGGTATGTCTTGCAAATGACGCAAAAGACTGTTCAAAACTCGCCTGGAAATTGGCTTAACGTGGCTGTTTCCGCTATAAAAATCCATCCGATTCTTAACAGAGAATGTGATCCGTTTTGACTGACCAGAGCCCCCCCGGCGGCGGAAAACTTCCGCCAGGCATTGAACCGATTTCCATCATTGAGGAAATGCAGCGGTCCTATCTCGATTACGCCATGAGCGTTATCGTTTCCCGCGCGCTTCCCGATGTCCGTGACGGTCTGAAGCCGGTTCATCGCCGTATTCTTTACGGCATGTCCGAACTCGGCATCGACTGGAACAAGAAATACGTCAAATGCGCCCGCGTCACCGGTGACGTGATGGGTAAATTCCATCCGCACGGCAATGCGGCGATTTACGATGCGCTGGCGCGCATGGCGCAGGACTGGTCTCTGCGCCTGCCGCTGATCGACGGACAGGGCAACTTCGGCTCCATCGACGGCGATCCGCCGGCGGCCGAACGTTACACCGAGTGCCGTCTCGAAAAGGCAGCGCATTCGCTTCTCGACGATCTCGACAAGGAAACGGTGGATTTCCGCGACAACTATGACGGCACCTTGCATGAGCCGGTCGTCATTCCCGCGAAATTCCCGAACCTTCTGGTCAACGGGGCAGGCGGCATCGCCGTCGGCATGGCGACGAATATTCCGCCGCACAATCTTTCCGAAGTCATCGACGGCTGTATCGCCCTCATCGACAATCCGGCGATCGAGCTGCTTGAACTGATGCAGATCATTCCCGGCCCGGACTTTCCGACCGGCGCGCTCATCATGGGCCGTTCCGGCATTCGCTCTGCCTATGAGACGGGTCGCGGATCGGTCATCATGCGTGGCCGTGCGACCATCGAGCCGATGCGCGGCGACCGCGAGCAGATCATCATCACCGAGGTTCCCTATCAGGTGAACAAGGCGACGATGATCGAGAAGATGGCCGAACTGGTCAAGGAAAAGCGCATCGAGGGTATTTCCGATCTGCGCGACGAGTCCGACCGCCAGGGTTATCGCGTCGTCGTCGAGCTGAAGCGCGACGCCAATGCCGAAGTCATCCTGAACCAGATCTATCGCTACACGCCGCTGCAGACCTCCTTCGGCTGCAACATGGTGGCGCTGAACGGCGGCAAGCCGGAACAGATGACGCTGCTGGACATGCTGCGCGCCTTCGTGTCCTTCCGTGAGGATGTCGTCAGCCGCCGCACGAAGTATCTGCTGCGCAAGGCGCGCGACCGCGCGCATGTGTTGGTCGGTCTGGCGATCTCGGTTGCCAATATCGACGAAGTCATCCGCGTCATTCGTCATGCTCCCGATCCGGCTTCGGCCCGTGAGGAGCTGATGACGCGGCGCTGGCCGGCGCAGGATGTGGAAAGCTTGATCCGTCTCATCGACGATCCGCGCCACCGCATCAATGAAGACGGCACCTACAATCTCTCCGAAGAGCAGGCACGCGCCATTCTCGAATTGCGCCTTGCCCGCCTGACGGCGCTTGGCCGCGACGAAATCGGCGACGAGCTGAACAAGATCGGTGCGGAAATCAGCGAATATCTCGAAATCCTGTCTTCACGGCTGCGCATCATGCAGATCGTCAAGGATGAGCTTATTGCCATTCGCGACGAGTTCGGCACGCCACGCCGATCCGAGATCGTCGAAGGCGGTCCTGACATGGATGATGAAGACCTCATCTCCCGCGAAGATATGGTCGTCACCGTTTCGCATCTCGGCTACATCAAGCGCGTGCCGCTGACCACCTACCGGGCACAGCGTCGCGGCGGCAAGGGCCGTTCCGGCATGGCGACGCGCGACGAAGATTTCGTCAACCGTCTCTTTGTCGCCAATACCCATACGCCGGTGCTGTTCTTCTCCTCGCGCGGCATCGTGTACAAGGAAAAGGTCTGGCGCCTTCCGATCGGTACGCCGCAGTCGAAGGGCAAGGCCCTCATCAACATGCTGCCGCTGGAACCCGGCGAGCGCATCACCACCATCATGCCGTTGCCCGAGGACGAAACGACCTGGGAAACGCTCGATGTGATGTTCTCGACGACGCGCGGCACGGTTCGCCGCAACAAGCTCGGCGATTTCGTGCAGGTCAACCGCAACGGCAAGATCGCCATGAAGCTGGAGGAGGAGGGCGATGAAATCCTCTCCGTCGAAACCTGTACCGACCAGGATGACGTATTGCTGACGACGGCACTCGGCCAGTGCATCCGCTTCCCGGTGGACGATGTCCGCGTCTTTGCCGGCCGCAACTCGGTTGGCGTGCGCGGCATCAACATGGCCGATGGCGACCGCATTATCTCCATGACCATTGTGGGCCATGTGGAAGCTGAACCGTGGGAGCGTGCGGCCTACCTCAAGCGTTCGGCCACCGAGCGGCGTGCCGCCGGGGTCGATGAGGAAGATATCGCACTGGTTGGCGAGGAAGTCGCGGAAGAAGGCGAACTCAGCGAAGAGCGTTATCAGGAACTGAAGGCACGCGAAGAATTCGTGCTGACCGTCTCTGAAAAAGGCTACGGCAAGCGTTCTTCGTCTTACGACTTCCGCACATCGGGTCGTGGCGGCAAGGGCATTCGCGCCACCGATACCTCGAAGACGACGGAAATCGGCGAACTCGTTGCGGCCTTCCCGGTGGACGAAGGCGACCAGATCATGCTGGTTTCCGATGGCGGCCAGCTGATCCGCGTGCCGGTAAACGGCATCCGTATCGCAAGCCGCGCCACCAAGGGCGTGACGATCTTCTCCACCGCCAAGGATGAGAAGGTGGTTTCCGTGGAACGTATCAACGAGCCTGAAGGCGACGAAGAGGCGGAAAACGGCAATGGCGAAGATGTGGCAGACACTCTGCCGGATACGCCAGAGGCACCGGAGAGCGAGGCGTAAGCCGTCTCGTTTCTTCATTGTCAATCAACAAAAACCCCGCGGTGCACAGGCTCCGCGGGGTTTTTCTTTGTCTCGTCCGGTTATGTTCGGTTTCTCAGCGGATCCGGATATGGACCGGTGCACGCCCGGAGCGGCGGCCGACATGAAGGTGGATATTGGCTTCCGGCTGATTGGCACGCCAGGCGCGGGCGCCGTGCGACAGAAGCAGGCTGACGAGATCACGCGTCTTTGCCTTGGAGCGGTTAAGACCGAGATCGGCAATGCGCATTGCCGCCTCGTGAATGGGATGCAGAACCGACAGACTGCCTTGCCCGTTGCCAGACGCAATGTCCGAATAGTTCTCGTTAACTGCCATCTTGGAAAGCCTCGCTACACATTACACAATTCGAGGAGACAGGCGATGTTTCAACAAATAAGCCACCGCCTGCGCGAACGTCGATTACTGGAGTGACGCCCAGCAGCTGACGCCTTTCTTTTTCAATGCATTGCATGCATTTACCGCGGCGGCCTGGCCGTCGAAGCCGCCGAAGCGGGCGCGGTATACCTGGGAGCCTTCTCTGCTGAAGGCCACCGTGAAGGGTTTTGCGGACCGAAGGGCGGCGCCGCCTTTTTCCTGCGCATTCTGCAACAGGCCACGTGCCGAGTTTTCATCCGGCGATGCGCCAATCTGGATCACCCAGCCGCCCTGCGGAGCTTCAGCCTTTGCCGAAACGGAAGGGGTGGAGGGCACAGATGCCGGTGTGGACGCGGTGACGATATTGTCCACCTTGGTCGAGTTGGTAATCAACTTGCGGTCAGGCGCGACGGCTACCTGAGAAATAGGATCCTTGCCCTTCTGCCAGGTGGCGGCTTCCATGGCCTTTACGGCCGCATTGGACGAGGAGCCTGCAAAGGCAGTAACCGGCGCGTCCTCGTAACGGGTCTGCGGTACGGGGCCGGCATGGGGCAGGCCGGAATCTGTCGCAGCGACAGCTGCGGACGGAGCCGCGACTGCCACAGGTGGAGCAGCAACAGCCACAGCGACTGGCTCTTCGACAGGTGCCGATCTCGTCTGCGCAATCAGGTTGCTGTTGCCGCTGCGGGAGGCCTGCGGCAGGTAGGTCGCAACAAGCTTGCGCATGGTGGCGTCACGGGCAGCGCTCGAGCGGCCGCCAAGAACGACGGCGACGATGGAGCGACCGTCTAGCTGTGCCGATGTTGCAAGATTGCTTCCGGCGGCACGGGTATAACCTGTCTTGATGCCGTCTACGCCGCGCACGGTTCCCACGAGACGATTGTGGTTGCCGATGACCTGCTTGCCGAAATTGAAGGTGCGCGTGGAGAAGTAGCCGTAATATTGCGGGAAATGCTGGCGAAGGGCGATGCCGAGGCGGGCCTGGTCACGCGCCGTCGTCATCTGCGCCGTGTTAGGCAGGCCGTTGGCGTTACGATAGGTCGTGCGCGTCATGCCGAGCGCACGGGCCTTGGCGGTCATCATTCTGGCAAAACGGTCTTCGGAGCCGCCGATATATTCACCGAGTGCGGTGGCCATGTCGTTGGCGGAACGGGTGACGAGCGCAAGAATTGCCTGCTCGACCGTGATGCTGCCACCGGCGCGCACGCCGAGCTTGGAAGGAGGCTCCTTGGCGGCATTGGCCGAAACCGGCACCTTGGAATCGAGCGAAATGCGTCCGGAATTAAGCGCCTCGAACGTAAGATAAAGCGTCATCATCTTCGTCAGCGAGGCAGGATAGCGCAGGCCATCCGGATCCTCGCCATAGAGAACCTTGCCGGTCTTGGCATCAATGACGATGCCCGCATATTTCGGGTCCGCCTGTGCGGTGCCAACGGATGTTGCGGTTATGAACGCCGCAGCAAGGGTCAACGCAACGAACCTTACCAAAGACGTCGCACCCGCTTTGCGCGAATCTGCCCCAAATAGACTTTTCAACACTGCTGAACTCTTCAATCGCATATTTCTGTTCCGCTCGGACGCGCCCCGCCCGAGTGCTCCGGGAAGAAACTTTATCGGGATGGCGTTACCAAGTGGTTTATGAAAGGTATCCACGCTCCATAAAATGCGACTTTTCGGGCGCAATCTGTCTCACGCCTTTTCACGGATTTCAGTCTTTTACGAGGCGCTGCTCGATGTAGCGTTTCACGCCTGCGTCGAGTTCTTTCCATTGCGGGAGCAAGGTTGCGGAGAATCGGTAGAACAGGCTGAGGTCCTGGCCGGCGTGGATATCCCTCTGGCAGTCGCTGCCCGCCGACTCCTGCTGGGTTTGCGGCAGAAGGCAGCGCACGACATAGTCGCTTTCGCCCTCTCGCTGCCCGGTCAATATGACTTCCTTGCCGTAACCTGCGTCGGCGCGCAGGCGGTGCAGTGTGAGGCCGTGTTTCAGCGGCACAGGCTCTCCTTCCGTCAACCGGGCATAGATCGGCCCGAAACGGCCGGACATGTCCTCAGACATCGTGCTTTGCGATAGCTGGATGAAAATAAGCCCTGCTGCCTGCACCGGATCATCGAAAACAGCGCGATTGGAGTCTTCATATCCCTTGAGATCCGGCCAGGTGAGATAAAGATCGGCCCGCTCTCGCTCTCCGTCATAGCGGTCGGAAGGTACACGCAGCGTGTTTTTCGCAAGTTTCAGCCGGTCATTTCCGATTGTGATCTCCACCTCGTCGGTTGCTGTCGTATGGCCCGCCTGAAGGATTCGCTCTCCGTACCATTTAACGCCGATATTGAGGGCAGCAACAAAGCATATAATAATGACGGCAATGATGATTGCGCGCCGTATCAGGGAGGATGAAAGCAGGGGGGCTTCGTTGTGCATGAGCTTCCGACTTGTTCTTGCCACTGGACGCGTTTTCCACACTGAAAACAGACGGTCAAAGCTTTAACCTGCGGCGATCGCCATTGAAATGCTGTTTTGCCGCTGCTACCTGATAGGGTGCAAGCAAAGGACGGCATATGGCAGCGCGCGACAGATATTCCCGGAAACTCGAATGTTCCAAATGCGGTCATCAGGGTTTTGCCGAGGTGTCGGAATCGGATGAGAAAGACCGCCGTAACCTCGATTTTCGCGTTGATGAAATGCCGCGTGGCTTCCGCACCGAGCGTGCCTCGGTCGATCCAACGGAATTCATGATCCGCTGCGGTCAGTGCGGTAACATATTCCGTTTCCTGCAAAAAACCGCCTATGCGCCGGGAGGCGAACCGCGCGTCAAGGCCTGAACGGAAGGTACCGGGATGACTGTACCGCAACAACCCAATGGGGTGCCGCCTAGGCGCAAGCCAATCTGGCCGTGGATCGTGCTGCTGGTGCTGACACTTTGCGCCATCTATTCCTACAATCGCTCCAACGAGATCATACTAGAGCTGTCCGACACGTTACCGCCGGCGCTGCTGAACCTTCTCGAGGATATTTTCCGGGGCGGTTTTCGGCACGGCGATGGCGGACCGAGCATCGGTGTCTGAACCATAAAGCAGGTAACGCACACCCAGCCTTTATCCGACGGTCGCAGTTTTTCGGTAGTATAAAAGAAAAAAGCCCCGCAAACGGGCGGGGCAGGTTGATCGCTCGGGGAAAGTTGGGCAATGCCCGGGAGCGATGCGGCTATATAAATGACAATATTACTGACGCGATAGGCCACTTCCGTCCCAAACAGTACGCCGACGCATAAAATTTGCTCAAGCAGGAAGAATTTAGGAATATCAACTGGACAAATCTGTCAGGCAACTTGACAGGAGGTCGTTTTATTCTTCGATTGCCTCGAATTGCACATATTCGCGCCTAACATAACGGGACATGAGCAGACGCATGGATAAATCCGGAATCTTCTTCGTGGCGCTTTTATTGGTGCTTGTGGCAATCGTGCTGAGTCTGGCGCTATTCCACTCGCCTCAGCAAAGTCCGGCACTTCCTTCGGGCGAGGGGTCTCTGCTGCCGCCGGCAACGACACAAGGACAATGAGGTGCTGACGGATGCGAAGAGGCTGTGCGCGCGTGCGCCATCGGGATTGACGGCCTTTTTCAAAACGCTATAAAGCCTCACCACCGATGGATGGGTGTCCGAGTGGTTTAAGGAACCGGTCTTGAAAACCGGCGTGCGTGAGAGCGTACCGTGGGTTCGAATCCCACCCCATCTGCCACTTTTGTTTCGCATTTATTCCCAATGGTTCCCATAACGTTTCGTACTATCCCGATCATTTCCGGGTACCAAACCGGGGATCGATGGAGTGGTTGCGCTTACCGACACGACGATTCGAAAAGCTAAGGCGCAGACAAGCCCTATAGTCTTTCTGACACTGACGGGCCGCACGTCTACGTCACGAAAGCCGGCAGCAAAATTTTTCGGTACCGCTACGAGTATCTCGGCAAGGAAAAGACGCTCGTCATAGGTGATTATCCTAAGATGAGTTTGCTCGATGCACAGCGGGCGAGGGATGAAGCGCGGCAACTCTTCAAATCTGGCAAAGACCCGTCCGCACAGAAAAAGCTTGAAAAGGCGATCCAGCGCTCTGACGCGGTAGCGACATTTGAAGTTGTGGCAAAGGAGTGGTTCGACCTTGCCAGCACTGTTTGGGCGCCAGGCAGCTACGCCTTGGGCTGAATGGGACGATTTGGACGAGGACAATCCGGTTTGGCGCATCCTCGCGTCACGTATGAAGCTCAAGCTGGATCGGAAATAAGACGATTTTACGATCACATTGTGCCACTACCTCGGCAGGCGATGGAGATTATCTCTCTGTTGCGAAAGCTGACGGGTAGGGGCGAATTTGTCTTTACGAATCTGCGGCGGCCGACGCAACCGATGTCCTTAAATGCCATGGGCTACTTCCTGAACCGGGAAGATTATTACGAAAAGCATGTGCCACATGGCTTTCGCGCGTCGTTCTCGTCAAGCATGAAGGAACGGTACCCGCAAGACCGCTATGTCATCGATTTGATGCTGGCCCACACATCGAAAGACAAGGTCGAAGCGGCCTACAATTGTGCGCTTCACATCGAGCGCCGAAAGTATCGGGCGCAGATCTACGCCGATCTGGTGCTGGAAGGCGTGCCGGCGCTCGAGGATTTCGTAAATGGGCCTGTCCGGATCAACAAAAGAGGGCCGAACCCGGCGCCCTCGAGAAAGAAGCGGATAGTGGCTTAGCCGCCGACCATCTCGTCCAGGCGGTCGAGGCGGGCTCGCATCTCATCGGTGAAGCGTTTCACTGTCGTAAGCCTCCGGTGAAGGCCGCAGGTCAGGCCGCTTGAGCGTTGACGGTCGGCGGCGTCCAATTCCACGGAAGCAACTGCTCCAGCCTGGTAATCGGC